>CAZSRB010000003.1:72704-83978 GCA_964609065.1 uncultured Acidibacter sp.
ATCCGCAGGCCATGCGGCAGGTAGACCCAGTTAGCGCCGGGCACGAACTCCGACCAAGCGAAACCCGCGTAATAAAGCGGCACCAATAGCAGCCATAGCGCGGCCGAGAGGGCCGCAAAGAAGAAAAATCGACGACTGGCAGTCACTTGGAGAGGCTATACCGACTCGTTCCCAAGATTCAATCGTAAGCGGCGAACGCGGGCGAGCGATTATGATGCGCAGCATGTCATCACACAGCGCTCGGGGCGTACTTGCGATGCTGATCGCGGTCGCCGGATTCTCCTGTATGGATGCGCTGCTCAAAGTCTTCGCAGCGCACTATCCCCCTATGCAGGTCACGGCGCTACGCGCGTTCGCCTCGCTGCCGTTTTTATTACTGCCGCTGTGGTGGCAAGGACGCTTGAGGGAACTCAAACCCCAGCGCTTAGGCTTGCATCTGCTGCGAGCCGTGCTGGGTGTGGTCATGCTCTCCACGTTCGTGATGGCGCTAAGCCAAGGTGCGATCGCCTCGGTGTACTCCATTTACATGGCCGCTCCGCTACTCATTGCGGCCTTGGCGGCCTTTTGGCTCGGCGAGCGTGTGGACGCAGGACGCTGGCTTGCCATCGGGATCGGCCTCGCGGGCGTGCTCCTGATTCTGCGCCCCGAAGCGGGAGGTCTGCCGCTCATCGCGGGCGTTGCTGCCGCGCTCTCCGCAGTGTGTTACGCCTTGGCGGCGATCACAGCGCGTATCCTGACTCGCACCGATAGCTCCGCATCCATCGTATTTTCATTTTTGCTGGTGATGGGCTTACTGGCCGCGGTATTCGCCTGGCCCAGCTGGGTGACGATCCGCCCGCAAGACTATGCACTGATAGGCGCTGTCGGCATGTTTGGCGCGATTGGCCAACACTACATCACCGAAGCATTTCGACACGCCCCCGCCGCCGTCGTGGCACCGATCGAGTACACCGCATTACTTTGGGCGATGGCGATCGACTGGGCGTTTTGGGATGTGTTGCCCGGCTTCGGCATGTTGCAAGGCGCTGCGCTCGTCGTGCTCGCGGGTCTTTATGTCGCGTGGCGCGAGCATCGCTCCGCTCCATCGGGAGCCGTGTCCTGATGCCCCATACGGTGTATCTGAAGCTCGTTGGGGTTGCGGCACTGTGGGGCGGAACCTTTATCGCTGGCCGCTGGATCGCCGCGGCCGTACCCCATTTCACCCTCGCCGCGTTGCGCTTCTGGGCTGCATTCTTAGTACTGGCACCGCTCTTGTGGTTGCAGCAGCGGCGCTGGCCGAGCTTTCGTCTACGTGACTGGGCGTTTGCCTGCGGTCTCGCCTTGAGTGGACTCGTGCTCTACAACTTGTTTTTCTTTGGTGCCCTCGAACGTATCAGCGCGAGCCGTACTGCATTAGTCGTCGCGCTCAACCCGGTACTGACAGCGATGCTGTTGGCACTCGTCTTACGGCAACCCCTTGAGCTTCACCGCTGGCTCGGGATCATTACCGCCCTGCTCGGTGTATCGATCGTACTTGCCAAAGGTGATTTGCTCGCCATCACGGCCCGCATGACGTACGGCGAGTGGCTGATGATCGGCGGCGCGCTCTGCTGGGCGGTCTATTCGCTGATCGGACGAGACGCCCTGCGCGGCGAACAAGCGCCCTCCTCGTTGGCACTCACCACTCTCACCACGCTGTGTGGGGCGCTCATGTTGAGTCTCGGTATTCCGTTTGAATGGTCTGAATGGCAGCTTGCAGAACTGGGCTGGGATGTGTGGGCCGGCATTCTCTATCTCGGCGTCGGAGGGACTGCGCTCGCGTTCGTCTGGTATGCCGACGGCTTGCGCGCCATCGGTCCCGCGCGGACGACTGTCTTTAATAACCTCGTCCCCGTATTCGGAGTCATCTTTGGTAGCCTCCTCCTACGCGAGCCCGTGCTCACCTCCATGTGGATAGGTGGGCTGGTCGCCCTGGTCGGGATCAGTCTCACTAACTGGACTCGACGATGAAAAATCAATTACTTACACACAGACTTGAAGATGCGACGTCACGTAGTTGTCACAAATGACGGATGTCGAACCCCTGTAAATTTTTAACCATATGATTTAAAAGGATTTTTTATTGATTGGTGCTTTTTGCGCCAGACCAATAAAAGCGCCTTGGAAACCCGCATGAGCGACTCATCACAACAGGGTGATCCACAGGATTATCCACAGCAATTGTGGACAAACGTGTTGAGTGTCGCGCTCGATACCCCGCTGCGTCGCTGCTTTGATTATTTACCTCCGCTCTGCACGGCGATCTCGGGTGAGGCCGCTCTGCTGCCCGGAATGCGAGTGCGCGTTCCGTTTGGACGCCAACAGTTAACCGGGATTATTGTTTCTATAAAAGAACAATCAGACTTTCCAAGCGATAAATTAAAACGGATTCTGGCAGTAATCGATTCACAGCCCGTCTTCGATACTCAACTACTAAAGCTACTGACCTGGACCGCGAGCTATTACCACGCGCCGCTTGGCGAAGTCATGGCGACCGCTCTACCCACCGCCTTACGAGGTCCAACCGCCTTACAGGCCACGGTCCCTGGCTGGCGCATCACCGAGTCGGGTCGCGAGGCACTCAATATCGGTGAGCTCAAGCGATCCCCCAAACAAGCCAAGCTATTGGAGGAATTGATCGCTGGCCCTCGTCCGCTCAAAGCCGACCCGAGCTTACGTAGCCTGCGTGAAAAAGGCTGGGTGGAATCCATTCTGCTCTTGGACTCCCCAATGGCGCCCTCCGCCGTGCCCCCTGCGCCGTCGCCGAACGACGCCGCTCCAACTCTGACTCCGGAGCAGAGCGAGGCAGTGACTCGGATCCTGCAACATCCCGCTGGATTTAGCGCGTGGTTGTTACAAGGCGTGACTGGTAGCGGCAAAACCGAGGTCTATCTGCAACTCGCGGAAGCGACGCTCAAGACTCACCGGCAAGTATTGGTACTCGTGCCAGAGATCGGGCTAACCCCACAACTGGTCGGTCGCTTCACTCAAAGATTTGGCGCCGATCGAATCGCCGTCATGCACTCGGGCCTCACCGATACGACGCGCCTCGCCGCGTTTCGGGATACCTTTTTCGGTCGAGCACGGATTGTGCTTGGCACCCGCTCAGCGATATTCGCGCCACTCTCCACACTCGGCTTATTGATTGTGGATGAGGAACATGACGCCTCCTACAAACAACAGGAGGGCGTGCGTTACTCCGCGCGTGATCTTGCACTCGTGCGCGCCCAACTCGCCGACGTACCGATCGTGCTCGGCTCGGCCACGCCGTCGCTAGAGTCACTCCACAATGTATCGCGCGGGCGGTATCAAACTTTGACGCTACCGAGACGCGCCACGGGGGCACAGCCCCCAACGCTGCGTTTACTGGATCTGAGACAGGAGAAAGTCACCGCGGGACTTGCGACCACGAGCCTGCAGGCGATTGATCGCCACTTACAAGCCGGTAGTCAGGTTCTGCTCTATATCAACCGCCGCGGCTATGCGCCCACTCTTGCCTGCACTGCCTGTGGTTGGATCGCGCCCTGCCAAGAGTGCGATGCGCGCATGACCGTGCATCGACAGGCTGATGCACTACGGTGCCACCATTGTGGCGCCGAACGGCCACTTCCTCGGCAGTGCCCCACGTGTGGCCATGGTTTACGCACCGTGGGACAAGGGACCGAGCGGGTTGAAGAAAGTTTGGCGGAGCTATTTCCGACCACCGAGATCGCCCGTCTCGACCGTGATGTGGTCCGTCATGCGCGCGATTGGCAAACAACGATGGCGCGTATTCGTAGCGGCACAGCACGCATTTTGGTCGGCACGCAAATGGTCGCCAAAGGCCATGATTTTCCTGATCTGACCCTCGTGGTAGTAATCAACGCGGATCAAGGTTTATTCAGTACCGACTTTCGTGCCGCGGAACGGCTCGCGCAAACCATGGTTCAGGTGGCTGGGCGCGCGGGGCGCGCGCATAAGCCTGGCGAGGTGTTGATACAGACCGAGTACCCCGAACACCCCTTACTGCACAGCCTCCTCGACGGAGGCTACGAAGCCTTTGCCGCAGCGGCGATGCAAGAGCGGCAAGAGGCGGCCTGGCCACCCTTTAGCCATCTTGCTGCCTTACGCGCCTCGGCGCTTGAGATTGAACCGGCCATCCGATTTTTGGAGGATGCGCGCCATCTGGCGCTGAAAAGAGCGCCGAGAGCACTGCGATTGCTGGGCCCTGCTCCGGCCCCCATGGCGCGGCGGGCCAGCCGCTATCACGCGCAATTGCTACTGGAAGCCCCTGAGCGCAGCGCCCTACAGCGCTTTCTTGGACCGTGGATCGAAGCCATCGAAACCCTGCCGGGTGCAAAACGTGTCCGCTGGTCACTGGATGTCGATCCAATCGATCTCTTCTAGAACCTATAATCGCGCCCGTGAAAAACGAACTCCTGCAACTACTGCGCACGCGTCTCAAGTCCCTTGAGGGCAGTGTGCTGCCGGCCAGCCTCGACTTCGAGCTACTACAACTTGAACGCACACGAGATGCGAGCCACGGCGACTTCGCCTGCAATATCGCACTACGACTCGCCAAATCTTTGGGTCGTAAACCTCGCGAACTCGCCGCGGAAATCGTGACTGCCATCGGCGAAGATCCGCTCATCGAACGCATTGAGATCGCCGGCGCAGGCTTCATCAATATCTTCGTATCACATCAAAGATATTGTGAAGAACTACGGCAGATCCATGTCATAGGCGCCCAATATGGACGACATACCCTCGCCTCACCCAAGAAAATACTACTGGAGTTTGTCTCGGCGAACCCAACAGGACCGATGCACGTTGGACATGGACGCCAAGCCGCCTATGGCGATGCGCTCGGTAAGATCCTGGCGGCGGCTGGTCATGAAGTATTTCGCGAGTACTACATCAATGATGCAGGTCGACAGACCGAGATCCTTGCCGTCTCCGTCTGGCTGCGCTACCTCGAGCGTTGCGGCGCACTCATCAAGTTTCCTGAAAATGGCTATCGTGGCGACTATTTATTACCGCTCGCCGCTGATCTGCTGGCTCGCCTCGGCGAAACCTTAACTTGCAATGCCCAAGCGCTCTTTGACGGGCTACCCCCTGACGCCCCCGAGGGCAACAAAGACGAACATATTGACGCCTTGATCCTGCGCTGTCGTCAGCTGATCGGCGAAGAGGCTTGGCAAAACCTGCTGAGCTTTAGCCTTGAGCAAATGATGGCAGAGATCCGCGACGACTTAGCCGCTTTTTCCGTGGACTTCGACCGCTGGACCTCTGAGCGTGCCTTTGCTGAGAGTGGCGCGATCGAGCACGCACTCGATCGTCTGAGAGCGCGTGACTTGCTATACGTCAAAGATGGCGCAGAGTGGTTTAAGGCAACTGATTTTGGCGATGACGAAGATCGCGTAGTCGTCCGTGAAAATGGGGTCAAAACTTATTTTGCATCGGATATCGCCTACCATCTTGATAAACGCGAACGCGGATTTGATCTTTTGATCGACGTGTTAGGCGCTGATCATCACGGCTATGTGGCCCGACTACGCGGTGGACTACAAGCCTTCGGACATCCCGGCGACTGTTTGGAAGTGTGCTTGGTGCAGCTCGTCAGTCTATTCCGTGATGGCGTCAAGCTTTCCATGGGTAAGCGCGAAGGGAACTTCGTAACCTTGCGGCAATTACGCGAGGAAGTCGGCAATGATGCCTGTCGAATTTTCTATCTCATGCGCAGCAACGATCAGGCGCTCGATTTTGATCTGGAGTTAGCCAAATCAAAGAGCAATGAAAACCCTGTGTTTTATATTCAGTACGCGCACGCGCGGGTCGCAAGCGTGCTTCGCGAAATCGATGCTCGCGCCCTCAGCTACCAGACCGAGCAGGCCGCAACTTGGCTTCAGAAGGACGGTAGTACCCTACTGAGTGGGCCGCATGCCGAGCATTTACTGAAAATGGTATCTCGCTACCCCGAAATTATTGAACAAGCTGCGGCACAACGCGCACCGCACGCTCTGGTGCACTACTTACGCGAACTCGCCAATGCGCTACACAGTTTCTATAACGCCGAGCGAATTTTGGTCGAGGATGAACGCCTACGCCATGCAAGAGTGTACGCATTGCAAGCAGTACAACAGGTGTTACGTAACGGGCTCGCCCTTCTAGGCGCCCACGCGCCAGATTCGATGTGATACTCGTCAAGCTTTTATGAACACCCCCATCGGTCGCGACTTCAAGCGAACCCGTAAATCAGACGGGATGGATCTTGATCTATCGAAGGATTTCTTTGTCGGCTTGGCGCTTGGCTTAGCGATCGCGGTCGGCGTTTTTGCTTGGCAACAACGCGAAATGGAACAACGGATCGATGCCTTGCAAAACCCCGAGCGCCCCGAGCCGCGTGCAGACGCCAGTGCGACCATCGAGCCTGCAGCAAACGATGACGAGCTCGTCGATTACGGATTCTATGAAATGCTGCAGAATTCAGAGGTTGTAGTGGGCGATCCCGCCGAGCGCCGTCCCGATAGCCCGCCGCCAAATGCGCCCATTGAGCGACCCGGCAGCTACGTTTTGCAACCTGGCGCTTATCGTGAGCGGGCCGAAGCCGAACGCGTTCAGGCAAAGCTCAATCGACTTGGCATCACGGCCATCATTCAGCGCGTGGCTGTGGAGAACGATGAATTTCACCGAGTCAGAATTGGCCCGATCAATGATTTAAAGTCATTGAATCGCACGCGCAATTTACTCCGGTCTGCCGATATCGATGCACTACTCATTAGGGTTAGCGACTGAGCTTAAACGTCATCCTCGCTTCCACCGCGAAAATCCACGCCTAAGGCACGTAATTTTCGATAGAGATGCGTACGCTCCATACCCACTCGTTTCGCAAGTTGGCCGACCTTACCGTGACAGAGTTGTAACTGCTGCTGTAGATACGCACGCTCAAAGTGCTCGCGCGCCTCGCGCAGACTCAAGGCTAGTAAATCTTGTTTAACTAAAGTCTCGGTTTGCGCAGATTCTCGTGCTAACTCTTTTTCGATCTCATCCAAAGAAATCTCTTCGGCGCCACCGGTAACTAGCAACCGACGCACTAACCCCCGAAGCTCCTGCACATTGCCTGGCCAAGGGTAGTTTCTGAGGCGATTTTGAGCAGCTACTCCAAACCGACGGAACGGTAAACCTTCCGCATCCACAAACTGATCGACGTAGTGACGTAGCAGCTCGGGGATATCTTCTGCGTAATCACGCAGTGCAGGGACATGGGCGATGAGACCACTTAAGCGGTCCAACAAATCTCGGCGGACGCTGGCCGTATCAGACTCTGGCGCACCCACCCGGCGCATCACACGAGGCTCAGCTGAGGCGACAATTCGCGCCCGAAAAGGCCTTGAGCTAGATTCGCCTATACGTGAGTAGGCCCCCGATTCCAAAACACCCATCAAGGCTCGTTGCACGTCTGCCGGAAGGTCTGCTAATTCATTGATAAACAACGTGCCATCGCTTACTTTCTCAAGCAGACTCGGCTCATCGCCATCGTCACGTCCAAACAAGATCACTTCAAAGTCGCGTTCGCGCAAAGCACTCGCCACCAAGACCACAAAAGGTGCTGCGGCGCGGGCGCTCTGACCATGTAAGTAGCGTGCAAACGCTTCGCGCCCCGAGCCTGACTCACCCAGTAACAAGACCGGTGCGTCACTTGCGGTGAATTGATCGAGCTGTTTGCGCAACGCTTGCAGGGCCCGACTTTTCCCGACAGGGAGCGCCGCAGCGGTCGCCAAACGACGATGGGTCATTCTTTGCTGGCGACCCGCCTCAAGGCCTTTTTCGACTACACGCAAGAGCTTGGCAATCGAAAGTGGCTTTTCAACAAAGTCGACGGCGCCGAGTCGCGTCGCTTCTACCGCCGTCTCGACGGTGCCATGCCCCGACATCATGATGACCGGGCAACCGCCATGGTCGGCGACCGACCACTCTCGCAACAAGGTAATACCGTCGACCTCTGGCATCCAGATATCGAGCAGGATGAGATCGGGCATCGCCTGTGTGCGAAGTCGACGCGCCTCCACCGCATTGGCAGCGACTTCGACCTCGTAACCTTCGTCGGTTAGCACTTCTTTGACGAGGCCACGAATATCGGCTTCGTCATCTACAACCAAAATTTTACCGGCACTCATGCCAGCTCCCTCCGCGCGTCCTGCCGTCGCTCGCGCGCAGACAGAGTTTTGGGTTTTTGCTTGACGGGCAAGATAACACGGACTTGCGCTCCGCCTGATAGACCGTTCTCAGCTTCTATGCTCCCGCCGTGATCCTCCACGATTTTGCGCACGATAGCCAATCCCAAACCCGTACCCCGCGGTTTACTCGTGACGTAGGGATCAAACACCCTCGGTAATAGCTCGGTGGGAAACCCAGGACCGTTATCCGACACGCGAATTTCCACCGCAGACTGGCCTTCGAGCGTGGTGGTAGCCGTTTCAAGTTGAACACAACCGTCGGCTCGACCTTCTAAAGCCTCTACGGCATTAGCGACGAGGTTGTTCAGGACTTGTCGTAGCCGAGAGCGATCAGCTTCGATCAATACGACCTGTGAAGCCGTCGCAGATTGGATACGTGGGCCGCTTTCCCTCGCGCGATAGAGATCGATGACCTCACCCAATAACGCCTGTACATCAAAGACTGCGACCTGCATGCCGGGTGCTCGGGCGTACTCACTAAAGTCATTCACCATCTGCTTCATCGCCTCGACTTGCTGCACGATGGTGTAAGTAGAACGATCAACCATATCCGCATCCGTACCCTGCAGCGCAGGCAGCAGTCGTCGGCGTAAACGCTCTGCTGACAGTTGGATGGGCGTCAACGGATTTTTGATTTCATGGGCTAGCCTTCTTGCGACTTCACCCCAAGCCGCCTCGCGCTGCGCTTGTAGCAAGTGCGTGACGTCATCAAACACAATTACATATTGAGCACTTCCCTCGGTCGCTGGCGTCAAGGGAACACAGGCACAGACCAATACTCGTTCACCGCCTTGATTCGCAAGACGTAACACCAACTGCTCACGCCAGTCTTCAAGGCCCGCATCGAAGCGCGTTTGCAACGCCTCAACAAATGACCCCAGCAATCCTTGCCCAGTCGATAAGCGCCCTAAATTCTCACCGACATGGGTGGAAAGGGGCGCGCCGAGAATAGCTTCAGCCGCTGTGTTAGATAGTCTCAACACTAGGCCACGATCAACGGTTAATACACCAGTCGAAAGTCTTGCAAGAATCACCGCCAAACGCTCACGCTCCATCTCGACGGCCTCTCGACTGCGTTCGGTCTCCACTCGAGCGCGCCGCAAGCGCTTAGTCATATCATTAAAGGAATGCACCAAAAAACCCATTTCATCGCGCGAACTCAGTGGCACTCGAGTACCAAAATCGCCCTTGGCGACCGCACGCGTGCCGGCCATCAAATCCTGAACGGGCTTAAAGAGAATCTCAGCAAAATAAAGTGCACCATAAATGGCGCCGAGCAAAGTTACGAGCAACACCACGGTCAAGGTCGCACGGAAACTGTATTTCAAAGGCTCTCGAAGAGCCGCTAAATCACCGTACTGAGAAAAAGATCGCTGCACGGCGTTGGTTAACTCAGCAAATTCACGTGGTAGATCAAAGATAGCGACCACAAATCGGGCATCCCCATCGCCCATCGTGCCCCGCGGCACAGGCGCTGCAACCCGGATGATGTAACCTCCATCGCTTAACGGCTCAAGCGCCACATAAGTGCGACCATCAGTCACTTGACGCACGAGCTCCGCACCCGGTCGCTCGGGCAAAGCGTCTGGTACCGAACGACTGCTCGCCCCTAAGATACGCTCGAACTCGCCGTAAATGACGAGTTCCACAGCACTCGATTGCCGTAACTCTTCATCAAGCGCGATCAAGCGCTCGCCGCCAGAGAGTCCCGCAATATCGTCCGAAAATCTTTGAATACGTTCGCCATGTTCACGCATGCGCAAATCAAGCGCTGAGCGCGATAACTCCACGGCATCATTGAGTCCTTGGCGAATCTCAACGCGAAACCAGCTATCAATCCCGCGATTGAGAAAGTCGAGCGAAAAGAGGTAAACCGTGACTAAAGGTAAAGCGACGAGCGCACCAAACACCAACACGGTACGCGCCGTGAAACGCGAACCGGGCACACCTGCACGATACGCCTTCACCAACTGCCACACTTTTCGCCCCAGCATGACCAGCAGGCCAAGTGCCATCAATAAACTGGCCAGCAATATCCAAGGCTGCAGTAAACCGAATTGCGCGAAATTTCGTGTGGAGAGCGATAGCGCAATCAGCGCAAGCAACACCACCGAGGTGGAGACAATGACGATGAGCGCGGTTCGTCGGCCTTTTAGCGAGGCAGTAGCCACGAGTACCACTCGCTCTCTCGTTGCCAATCGTCAGTCCAAAACATCAAGGTCCGTAGCGCATCAGTCAATCGACCTCGTCGCATACTGGCGCGAACGCGCACGCGATACTCTCCCTCGACTGCCAACTGCGAAGCCACCAAAATTGGCCAGGCCTCCACGCGACCGAGATCCTGCAGGGCCGCTTCGAGCGTGGCGTAAGACTTTTGTTCGCCCCCCTCCAAAGGATCACGCATCACGAAGCGCTCACTGACCGGCTGAAAACTCAACTCGCGCGCCAAGCGAACCGCAAGCACGCTCGCGTCCAGCCAAAAGCGTCGATCGCGCGAGATTTCCACCTCGAGGTCGTACGATAGCGATACCCCCTCGCGAAGCGCGACCAGCGCCTCTTCACTCTGCGGATATCGGATCTGCGCATAGAGTTGATACACACCCTCATCCACATTAATAAAGGCCGAATCAATTTGTAACGCGCCCTCCAAAGGATCCGCCTGCAGCGAGCTGAACGGAGCGAGAAATAGACAACACCACGCCGCGAGCCTTGCCCGCAAACTCGTCTGTGGATGTGTTGTCGCCGCGCTCTGCATTTATACGGCCCCTACCGTCTCGACCGTTTTGCCAAGACAAGCATAATAGAACCCGTCGTGATCCGCGCCCATACCCGGCAATAACTGTACCCCGACGGCCATGTCTATCGCGCTCACGGGCTTTTGGACATCCACGGGCCAACCCAAATCACAGGCGGTGGGCTCCGCTGCCAAAAAATCAGTAATGACCTCGACATTTTCAGCGGGCAGTAGCGAGCAAGTCGCGTATAACAAGCGCCCGCCCGGAGCGAGCCGATCAAAAGCGTTCTTGAGTAGTTTTTTCTG
>CAZSRB010000004.1:0-32714 GCA_964609065.1 uncultured Acidibacter sp.
CAGGGTGAGTGGACGAGATGGTCGGCAGATCGCGCGGTGCTTCTGTGCTTATCCGCCACGGTGTCGCGCAATGCGGCCGCGCGCTGGTTGAAGGACACAGCCGCTGAGGGCGTCTTAATCAGTCATTGGGACCCGATGCAGTTACCGCTCGGTTTACTCAGTCTGCTCGCGGAACTCAAAGTGCCGCTCTGCGGTGTTTCTGCGTCGGCGGACCCGCAGGCGGCCATCGAGTTACCGGACAACGCGACACTTGAGCGCGACCTTTCGCACCTGATTCAGTTATCTTTGCACGATATCCCGCCGCTCACGGAGTGACCCGCTGATCATGGACGCCAAGCACACTCGTATCATTGCCGTTTCGAGCGGCAAAGGCGGCGTAGGCAAGACTTTTTTGAGCTTGCAGCTAGCGGCCTCGCTTGCCTCGCGCGGCAAGCAGGTAGTGTTGTTTGACGGGGATCTTGGGCTCGCCAATGTGCATGTGCTCTTAGGCTTGAAACCCGAGTTTGATCTTGCGGATGTGGTCGCAGGTCGCCAAGCGCTACGCGATATCTTGCTGGAAGGCCCACGAGGACTACGCATTGTCCCCGGCGCCTCGGGTCAACGCGAAATTGCGGAGCTCGATGCCGCCGCGATCGCAGGCGTACTTCGCGGTTTTGATGACGTCGATCCCGTGCCCGACTATCTCATCATTGATACTGGGGCTGGGATTGGCTCGCAGGTCACGACGCTTGCGCGATTAGCGGATGTGCTCGTGGTTGTGGCACAAGATGAGCCTGCGTCTTTAGCGGATGCCTACGGGCTCATCAAAGTCATGCATCTGGATTTTAACTTTCAAAAGTTTGAGGTTGTCATCAACGGTGGTAATAACCTGCGACGCTCAGAAACGATCTTCCAGCGCTTGGATGATGTCTGTCGCAAGTTCATGGGCTTACCGCTCGAGATGGCCGGGGCGATCCCTTATGACGAGACGGTGGCGCAAGCGGCTCGTCAGCGAAAATTATTGATGGATGTCTCGGAAATTTGCCCTGCGATGACGGCGATTCGACAAATTAGTTTGCGTCTAGAGAACCTGCCGCTACAGAGTGAGTCTTGGGACTTTTTGATTGATCGGCTGAAGCTCGGCAAGGTGGCTGCGTCATGATTCGCGCCTCATCTTCCTACGAGACGATCGCCGGCTGCACGGGCAGTGCGGGTGCGGGCGAGGTCCGCCCGGATGTCTCGCAGCACTTGGGCTTGGTGAAACGGGTGGCTTCGCATTTCCACTCGCGTTTACCGGCAGCAATCGAGCAGTCGGACTTGATTCAAGCGGGAATAGTGGGTCTCCTGGAAGCGCTTGAGTCCTACGACCCCGAGCGCGGCAATGATTTTGAAACCTTTGCCAAATTGCGCATTCGCGGTGCGATGCTCGATGAAATTCGACGTGCAGCCTGGGCGCCGCGCAGCACAGTGAAATTGGCAGTGCAGGCGCGCGAAGCCGAAGAAAAAATTGTCAATGAAACAGGCTCTCCGGCGAGTCATCGTCAGATCGCTGATGCGCTGGGTCTCGATGTCGAGCGTTACCATACGCTGCGTGCGCGTAATCAGGGCTTAGCGCTCTCGACGACCTTAGAAGAAATTGAATTTGCGAGCGACGCGCCTACGCCCGATCAGTTAGTCGATGAGGAGTCACAGGTCCGCGAGCTACGCGCGGCCATCGGCGGCCTCAAAGAGCGCGAGCGGCTGATCTTGGCGCTTTATTACGACGAAGAGATGACACTCAAAGAAATCGGTGCCGTACTCTCTATTAGCGAGTCCCGAGCTAGCCAAATTCTCTCAGCGGTTGCAAAAAAATTGCGTTCAGCCATGGAGCCTGAGGTCGACTGACGCGCCTTCGGGCGACGATGCACCCGAGTTCTCTCAATAGGACGTCCCAGGAGCCGCCGATCTCAAGCAAACGGCTCGACTGTCACATGAATAAGCGATGACAACCCCCTGTCAATGGGGCGCACCTCTTGCGTATGTCAACTGGATTTGATATTTCCTATAGGGGCTAAACAAAAACTTTTAATAATATTCATTATTCAGGGGGGTTCGTGGCAAGAAACATCCGTTTCGGTGAGTACCTGCAAAAGGTCACCGTAGACACGGCCTCCATTGGCTACGAGAAGCTGGTACCGAAACCGCAGCACGATGCCGAGGGGCGCGAAATTCCGCGTAAACCTGAGAAGTTGCAGATGTCGGGCAGCGACATCGTCAACCTCTTACAGCCCTATGTCAGCGTTCGATTTATGGAACAAGCGCGAGCGGTGATTCCGCTGGCCGTGTTCCTCGCGCTGTTCCAATGGCTTGTCCTGCAGCGCACCGTGGCGGATGCCACCCTGATCGGCGCGGGTCTGCTGGCCGTCATGATCGGCCTGATGATTTTTATGGAGGGCCTCAAGCTCGGTTTGATGCCCTTCGGCGACATTATCGGTAGTAATTTGCCGCGCAAATTGCCTTTGCCGGGCGTTTTGACGATCGCTTTGTTGCTGGGTGTGGGCGTGACCTACGCCGAGCCTGCGATCGGTACCTTGCAGGTGGCCGGTCAAATCGTCGACCCCGAGAAAGCACCCTATCTCTACACCATGCTCAATGATCGCGCGGGCTCAACCGTGCTGGTGGTGGGCATCGGCGTCGGCTTTGCTGCCGTACTTGGAACGGTACGCTTTTTGTACGACTGGAGCTTAAAGCCCCTTATTTATTTGACCCTCCTGCCTGTGGTGTTACTGACGGCGTTCTGCTCGCTCGATCAGGATCTCAAAACGGTGGTCGGTCTGGCGTGGGACTGCGGTGCGGTGACCACCGGTCCCGTGACCGTGCCTTTGGTACTCGCGCTCGGTATCGGTGTTGCCAACTCTGGCGGCAAGGGCGAATCGCAGTTGTCGGGTTTCGGGATCGTGACCTTGGCGTCGCTCTTTCCAATCATGGCTGTTTTGGCCTTGGCGATCTTTTGGAAGTTCACCGTCCCAGTCGATACGATCTTGGCGGAAGTGGCTGCGAAGAGTGCGGCGGCGGCTGCGGTCACCACGCCGCAGTGGTACGAAGTGTCACCGGGCGTCGAAGTGAAGCTCGGCGTGCAGGCCATCGTGCCCTTGGTCATTTTCTTGATGGTCGTGCTCTTTGGCATCCTCCGCGAGAAGCTACCGAATGCCTTCATCATCGTGTGGGGTCTCTTCCTCGCAGTGGTGGGTATGTGCGTGTTTAACGTCGGCCTAACCTATGGCTTGGCGGCACTCGGCGCTCAAACGGGCTCCTTGATTCCGGGCGCGTTTGTGGGGATCGAAGCGATGCCGGAGGCACCGCTTTATCCCGCGGCGATCGGCATTTTCTTGGCCGCCGCATTTGCCTGGTTCTTAGGTTACAGCGCGACGATGGCCGAGCCTGCGCTCAATGCGCTTGGGTTGACGGTACAGAATCTGACGAACGGTGCCTTCAAAAAATCCATGCTCATGTATTCGGTTGCGATCGGGGTATCGACCGGCATCATGCTCGGGGTATGCAAGCTGATCTTTGATTTCAACTTGCTCTACATCCTGGTGCCTGGATATCTCGCAGCGATCATCCTGACCTATCTCTCCACCGAAGAATTCGTCAACGTCGGGTGGGATAGCGCGGGCGTGACCACAGGTCCTGTGACCGTGCCGCTCGTGCTTGCGATGGGTCTTGGATTTGGTGAAGCGGTGGGCGCCTTAGAAGGCTTTGGCATTCTCGCCGCCGCCTCCATCGCGCCGATCGTGGCGGTGCTCAGTTTGGGTGTCTACGTTCAGTGGAAGACCAAAAAAGAGCTCGCTGCCGCCTCGGGCGAAGCCGCCTAATTTGTGACTCGCACTCCTTTCAAAGAAAAAGCGCCGGGAGACCTTCATGGCCAAGCGTAGAATGACAAACCTGATCGATGTGTCGCTGATGACCTGCGTCATCCAGAAGGGCATGGCGGACACGATCAATGCCGCCCTGCTCGATCTGGGCGTCCAAGGCGCCACCGTACACATGGGGGTGGGGACCGGTGTGCGTGAGCGCATGGGCTTGCTCGGTGTCGCTGTCGACGTCGAGCGCGAAATCATCAGCTTTATGGTGCCGAACGATCAGGTCGATCGGATCTTTGAGCGGGTATTCATCATCGGCCGACTCGATACGCCGGGGATGGGTTATCTGTACGTGACGCCGCTGCTACAAGCGGCCACCTACATCCCGCCCAATCTTGCCGATCGGGCCTGAGCGGATCTTAGGGGGTCTCCATGAGTACCACTGAGACAACAGCGGCCGATGTGCCAAAGATTGATTACACGCGGCTTTTGACCTGTGTGATGTACCAAGGCGGTGCCGAGGCCATCATGGAGGAGTTATATCGTCGCGGGATCAATGAGGCGTATTTTTACTCGGTTCGGGGTAAGCCCATCGGGCGCGCCTCCGAGGCGGGTAACTTGCCCGAGATTCCGCGCACTGAAGTGCTGCATGCCGTGGTGTCAGCCGACCAGGCTGACTACATCTATTCCATGATCTATCACGACTTCAAGCTCAATGAGCCTGGGGTGGGGATGATCAATGTCAATCGACTTACTCGTTCGTCACGACTGATGTTGCCCGAGGGGGTTCCGTTCGTGTCGACGCTACGCAAGGAGTGATCCATGAGTGACGAACTGAAGAACCGGGCCCAACGAAACCGGCGTTTGATTTTTGACGCAGAAGCTTTCGTCCAATACAACGTGGGTCTCGTGTCGATGGCACGTGGTCGGGCTGATGAAAACCTAACGGATGCCACCCGCTTGTATCATCTGGCCTCCACCAGCAATCGTGAACTCGTGATGCGGATGACGGACGACGTCTACCGCAATCGATTTGCCATTTTGGAAGCCTTGGAGCCGGCGACGCCCGAGCAGACGGTCTTCAAAACCTCGATGACGAATCGCAGCCGCATCGAGTATTTAAGTCATCGCTCGGCGATGAACCGCGAGCTCATTGATGCGAGCGACAAGATGATCGAAGCGATGCAAGCCATGAAGCAGGCTGCGACTTCGTTTGCGAATATCATCGATAAGATGGTGGAACATTGTGACGATGCAGCCGATCTCAACGCCCAATACTTTGATGGTGAGCTCGCGACTCAGATGCAAGCGGCCACCAGTGAGAAGAACACCGAGCGCGTCAATGAGAACCTCGAGATGATTGCTGCGGTGCGTGAGCGCGCGCAGGGTAACCGCGAGAGCTTGATGTCACGGTTTGCAGCCGCAACGGGTGAGAATGATGCGCTGACCTCGCTGAATGATCGGCTGGAAAGCCAGCGCTCGGAAATCATGGCGCTACGCGAAAAAATCGATGCAAATCAACACAGAGTGGCCGATACGATCTACAAACTCTGAGGTTTTCGTCGATTTGGATCCGTAATGGATCCGAAAGCTGGTAAGGTTCAGGCTTGCCTTACTTGCTTTGGAAGATTGGAACAAGCTGATGGGACGACCCGCATCCACCGCCAAATGGCGACGGGCGCTCGACTGGACTCTGCTCTCTTTGGGCGGAGTGGTGGTTGCGGTGTTCATGCTGGGGTTCGACGCAGGCGAGAAAGCGGCGACGGAGATCCGCGCATTTCTTTTCGGGCTGTCACCATGGGTGTTTTTGCTGATCACTCCGCTCACCTTCGGAGTGATCCGCTATTTGACCTTGCGTTACGCCCCGTTTGCGGGCGGCAGCGGTATTCCGCAGGTGCTCGGCGTGATTCGCTCGACGCGGCGCACTCGCGACTACGCCGGCAATTTTTTACTGTCACCCCTCAAATCGCTCTTCAAGGGCGTGGCAGTCGTCACCGCGATGGCAGCCGGTGGCACCGTTGGACGCGAGGGGCCTGCGATTCAAATCGGCGCTTCTTTGATGAGCGCTTGGTGCGCGCGCTGGGTGCCGCGCATGCGGGTGTCGCCGCGCATGATCGTGACCGCGGGCGCTGCAACGGGCCTCGCGGCAGCGTTCTCAACGCCCGTAGCGGCCGTCCTTTACGCGTTCGAAGATTTATCAGCTGGGCGCAAGCTGCGTTCGCACGGATTTTTATTGTTACCCATTCTCGTCTCATTTCTTTGTGTCTGGGCTTTAGGTCACCACGTCCCCTTCTTTACGCTCGAACAAGTCAGCGAGACCTGGCCCCCGTTGTGGGCGGGGATCGGGGTCACGGTACTCTGCGGGCTCGTGGCCGGCGTGATGGGCTGGGCAATGGTGATTGGGCTCCCGCGACTGTTGCCGGCGACGCGTACACCTCTGGAGGGCGCGTTTTTGGCGGCTGCGATCGGACTGGTTTTAGCGATCTTTGGGATATGGACCGCCGGCTTATCGATGGGCAGCGGCAACGATACGAGCGCGGCCTTACTCAATGCGGCAGGCGAGTTCGATCAAACCACTTCCGTGGGGCTGATCAAAACCTTTTCGATGACGCTGACGTTTGCGAGCGGTATTCCAGCGGGCATTCTCACGCCGTCGCTCGCGGCGGGGGCCGGATTCGGCAACGACTTCGCGGTGTTCTTTGCACTCGAAACACATCGACAGGCGCTAGTCGCGATAGGGATGGCGGCTTTCATGTCGGGCGTGATTCGCGCACCGGTGACCTGTGCCGTGTTGATCGCGGAACTCACGGGGCTTTATGGTTTGTTGACGCATTTCTTAGTCGCCGCCTTACTGGGGACGGGCGCAGCGAGCTTGATTATGCGAGAGAGCCTCTACGAAGTGCTCTTCAAGCGTCTGCTCGACCCTTTGGCGACCGTCAAGATCGAGCAACCAAAGAAATAACTCGGACGAGTTCCGTTCCGCTCACGGCATTGTGGGCGATAAATCAATGCCCTTTCTTCTGGCCCTCTAGCGCCGCACTGCGGCAGGACTGAGTCATGTCTACGCGTTTTGCCTCCCTAAACGAACAACTGAATCGGCCGAGTACTCCGCTCGCAAAGGGATACATGGGCTTCATGATCGCCACCATCTTTGGGTCGATCTTTTTCATGTTCCTGATGGAGGAGTACCCCAAGTACTACACCCACGATAGCGCTATCGTCATCGCGGTAGAGTCGTTTTTATTCCTCGCGTTCTCCACAGACTTCATTCTTCGTTTTATCTCGACTCGTGTGACTGATTGGCGTAGCCAACTATTTTTGCTGGGCGATGCCTTGGCGATCGTACCGTCGGCCATGGTGGTGATCATGGCGCTTGGCTGGGACGTACATCCAGAGAACGTCCTCGTTTTTACATTGTTACGTTTGTTCCGCTTGCTTCGCGTGCTGAAGCTTTTGCGTATGGGGAATCTTTTAATCGAGATTATGGGTGTATCGGTCTTCACCCTCGTTTTTGGTACGGTCGCGGTGCACTTAGGGATTCGTGTCTTTGTGCAGCTTTTTGAGCCGCTGTTCGGGTTTGATGTCCACGACTTTCTCGATGGACCGTTGTTGTTAATGGCGGTCACCGCCGTGGGCTCAGCGTTTGGTATTTCGATGGCGATTACCTTCGGCATGGTGAATCGCAAGCGCGAGGATATTACCGAGCGCCATCGCGCTGCACTCGATTCAGTCGATGCCTTTGAGCGCGATATTCGTGATCTGTTTGGTGATACGGTCAGCGAGTCAATGCGTAAGCAGATGTTCGAGCCGTGGCGCGAAGAGATGGACCGCTACCTTAATGCGGAATCGAGTTATGAAAAGGTCAAGGCTCGTACAGTGCAAATGTTTGATGAAGTGCGTGCTGTCACCAAAAGTCGTCCGAGCATGGATGTGGTGTTCCATTCTGTACTCGTCCAGCGCATGAGCGCCTTTTTGGTGCGTGCGGAGTTAACTTTTCCGCCAGCCTTTTATGATTGGATGAAGTTACTAGCCAATCTCTATTTTGTGCTCGTCATGCTCGCAGCGCCCGGTGTCGTTGGACTGGTGATCCAAGTGGTCGTCATCTTCGTTTTCTATGGCCTGCTTGCGATTATTCAGGACATGGACTTCGCCATCGATCAGTACGCGACGATCTTCAACGCTCAGATCATGAAGACCTAAGCGCAGGGTCGGCCAAGCTTAGGGCGAGGGTGGCTTGAGTGACGGCAGTAGCGAGTCCGCGAGCTCATCGGTCGCGGTGCTCGCGCGTAGACTGGCCAGAAAAGGCTGAATGTAACGACGATCAAAGTCAAAGAAATGTTCGGCGCCGAAGACAAGTACCATCCATACCGCGCGTCCGCGTTGGAAGCGAACTAAAAACTCTTCGCGGCCTGCATGCGCAGGTAGCGCAAGCAGCGTCAAGCGATCGATGAGCGCATCCGGCGCCAACTCCGACATCTTCAGACCGAGCGGTAGATAATCGCCGATGACGGCGACTTTGCTACGCTGGACATCCAGGTCTTCGGCCAGTAACGCGCGCAAGCGATCGGGAATCAGTGCGACAGAGACGCGGCCTTCGGTATAGGTCAGGACTTGAACCACGGGGCATCAGCTCTTCGGCAGTTGGACTTCAATTTCGATACGGCGATTCAGTGCGCGATTGGCTGCTGAATCATTGGGCGCCACGGGTTGCGTATCGGCAAACCCTTGCGCCTGAATCTGCGTCGGACTAAAGCCGCGTTTAGCAACGAGCTCCCGCACTACCGAGACGGCTCGGGCAGCGGATAAGTCCCAGTTGTCACGATAGCGCACCGTGCTGATCGGAACGTTATCGGTGTGACCACCGATCACGATCTTCGCGTCATTTTGTTGAGCGACTTCGCCGATCTTATCGATCAAATTGACCGCAAGCGGCGTGAGCGTCGCATCACCGCTGGCAAACGCGCCACCCGAGCCAATCTTAACGACCACCGCGCCATCCTTGCGCTCCACTGAGATCAAGCCATCTTTGATCTCGCCGGCGAAGGCTTTCTCGAGGGTTTCGGCGGTTTGGTCACGCTTTTCATTGGTCGAACCGGGTGTGCCACCGCCGGAAGTGCCCGTCTGTCCGCCGCCAGTGGGTGGGTTTTGAGCGGCGCCCGTCGCACTTTCGACCGCTGCCAATAGGGTGCTGGTGGCGCCTGTGACGGCCACTTCGCTCGAGAGCTGCGGCGTGATGTCGCTGAGTTTGCGCATGCCGCTTGCGACCGCTTGTGCTGCGACCATGCGCTCTGCCGCCGGTGCATTCGGGTCATTTTGAAATTGCACGGTGACACGGGTGCTGGTCGCCTTCACTTCAACTTGACCCATCGCCACTTCCGTCGCCAGTGCCTGACGGATCGCGGCAGCATCCTGTTCGATCTGTTCCGGTGCGCCCGAGCCTTCGCCCTGACTTTGACCCTGCGCCTGGCTTTGACCCTGCCCTTGGCCTTGTTGCCCCTGACTTTGACCTTGTGCCTGGCCTTGACCTTGGCTTTGACCTTGGCCGTCAGCTTGTCCGCTCGCACCTTGACCGCCCGGTCGATCCGTGTCTTGTGGCTTGCGCCCTGCCGCCTCAAAGACTTGATCGGTCGTCATGTCAGCGTCTTTCTCGCGAACCTCAATATCCTGTTTGGTCGTCTCGGTGGTCTCTTGTTTGAGGTTGTCGACCAGCGCCACGGTCGGGGAGGGTGAGAAATTGAGGGTGAGGATCGTCGTGCCCTTGGGTTGCTCAACGACCGGCACTTCGCGCTGCACACCAAAAGAGTTTTTCATGCTGCCCGAGATTTGCTTGAACTTCGGTACGTTCATCTCGGCGAACGACAGAATCAGCACGAAAAAGCACAGCAGCAGCGTCGCCATGTCCGAGAAGGTTGCCATCCACATCGGGGCGCCCGGCACACACTCAGGACATTTTTTTTCTTTGGGCGGATCCGCCGCAGGCGGCGGCGCCGGTGGTGCCTCTTCGGCACCCGGCTCGAGCTCTTCTGCCACCGCTTCGCTACTTGCCGCCATTACCTTATTACGCCTGACTCACGCGGATACGCTTTGGTGTCTTAGGCCTTGACGAGCTTCGCCTGCACGGCAGGCGGCAGCAGCGCAAGAATGCCATCGCCAATCACGCGCGGGTTGTCGCCGCGAGCAATCCCTTGGAGACCCGTCAGTACGGCCTCGCGATAGATCATTTCTTCGGCGTGATAAATCTTCAATTTATTGGTGATGGGACCTGCAATCACGTTAGCGATAAACGCGCCGTAGAGCGTGGTCAAAAGCGCGACCGCCATCGCGGGGCCAATCGCTTTCGGATCGGACATATTACCGAGCATCTGCACGAGACCCACGAGAGTCCCGATCATGCCCATCGCCGGGGCGACATCGATCCAGCCCTGCCAAGCCGCAATAACCGCACCATGCCGGCGATCCATGGAATCCATCTCGGTGCGCAGACGGCTTGAGAGTTTGGACTCATCCGTGCCATCGACTAGCATCATTAAGCCTTGCTTCAAAAATCGCTCACTCGCTTCGGCGGCTTTGGGCTCAAGGGCCAACATACCCTCGCGGCGGGCGAGCGTACCGAGCTCAGGGAACATCTCCACCAGCGGCTCCAGTTTTTGCGATTTGGGCATGAACGCTTTCACGGCACCCGTTAAATGCCCGATAAACTCAGGCAGCGTGTGACGCGAGAGCACCACGGCGATCGTGCCACCCACCACGATGATGAGCGAGGGCACGTCGACAAACGCGCCCAATGAGCCCGCCGAGCCCATCGCCCAAATGATAAGACCCGATGCGCCTACCAGGCCGATTAGCGTTGCAATATCCATGGTCTGTGTGCTGCCCCAGGCAATGATTCAAACTGGAGGGATTATCCTCTGTGGGGAAGCAAGTCGACAGCAAAAAGCGTTTCGTTATACTGAGTTATAGATTTTTGATCGTCCGCATGGTGGACAAAAGTATGTTCGAAATGAAAATGACAACGTTCAGGGCCCAGTTGAACACCATCTTCAGGCTGATGACACTGACATGCTTCGCGTGTTGGGTGATCAGTACGGTCCCTGCCAACGCACAAAACCAGGGCTCCTCAGCAGCACGTTCGGCCGAGCCCGCGACGCCTACCCAATTGCGCCAATTCACCATCCGGGATCGGGATAACGGCGTTGAATGGTTGCGATGTTCGGTCGGGCAGGTGTGGAATGGCTTTACCTGCATGGGTGAGCCGCGGATGCTGACGTTAGATGAAGCGCGCTCAGCGGCCGCCATGGCGCGCACCGAGCTCGGTGGTGAGTGGCGTCTGCCGACCCTTGAGGAGCTGGAAAAACTCGTTTGCAAAGACTGCGAGCCTCCAAAGATTGACGCGCGTCTATTCCCCCGAACCTCCGCCGCGCCTTACTGGACGGAATCGAAAAATCGGTGGTCCGTTGGGCGCTACTGGACGGTCAATTTCTTCACGGGTTACACCTTTGGGCGCAACACGCCGGCGATGGTACGTTATGTCAGGCTGGTGCAGGATTTCCCGCAGCCTGCGGCCGCCGCACCTTCAACCCCACGGTAAGGGCAGTACCTATGTTTGGTTTATTAGGTCGCCGCAAAGATCGTCCACCCTGTCGTGTATGCGCAATCGCGCGCATCCATATTTTTTTGGTGGTATCCGTACTCGCCTTCTGGCGCTTTCAGCCCGAGCTCTTTAATACGTGGGTGGGCGGGGTCGATCGTTACTCCGTTCCCTTTGCGATCGTCGCTTTTGTGACGGTTCTCTTTGCTTATAAGCTCTGGCGTTATTGGCGCGATGAGCGCTAGCTTTTCGATTTCAGGTACTCACTGTCCTCGAAGAGAAACTCCGTCCAGTTCGCAGTATCAAAGATTTCAGGTACGAGCCGTCGAGCGCCTTGTTTGACGGTTTCGGGTAGCGCATCGAGGTCCTTCACTTTGCCGCCGAAACCCCGTGCGACCGTGCCACCTGGGCGTCCTTCGAGGCCCATCCAGGGCTGCCAGCGATTTTTGTTCTGCAACTGCAGGTGAACATCCGCCGACAGCACGTTGGGATCGAGTACTTGGGCTAACGGTGCCGAAAATGTCATAAAAGAATTGGTGTAGTTGATTTCACCGGGTCGCACCATATCTGGGCGGCTCTCGATGGATTCGGTCGCCAGAAAGACGCGATCGCCAATGACCTCGATGGGTAGGAGTTTTGGCGTATAGCCCATCGCCATGACACCGTCCGGGGTATAAAGCCTCGGTACGGGGCCAAGCTTGAATACGTGGATGGGGACGCGCTGCCCGGTTAGCGGGTTATCAAATTCTTCGAGGATTTCATGGCTGTCATAACGCGTGTAGAAGCCGACCTCGAATTTTCGCATCTCATGTTGGTTATCTTCTTTGGGCTCCCAGTAGTCCACCAAAATATTGTTCATGGTGAAAAAGGGGACGAAGTTACCTTCGCCAAGATCAGCATAAATATTTAACCGCATGAAAGAACAGATCACTTCACGACCAAGGCTCCCGACCATCTTCACGTGGGTACGTAGGGCGAGCAGGGGATCGGTGAAATCCGCTGCAGGGGTGGTGCCGGCAGTCGCTGTACTGAGGCTCGCTGCACTGAAGCTCGCAGTGCCTAAAGCCATCGCTCCCCAACCCATGGCATGACGTCGCGTAATCATCGTTCGACCCCCCTCGTTGCAACAAACCTCTAAAAGACCGTCAGGCTAACGCCTTCGCATATTCTGATCGAGTCCGACACGCACTCGTGACCAGATTCGGCTATAACCCATAACAAGGGGGTATGGCATGTCAACATCCACAAAGTCGGGTCGGGTGCACGTGGGCTGGGGAGTCGGCACCTTAGGGGCGGCTCTGTTACTGAATAGCTTCGCGGCCTTGCAGCTTTATTACCTGACGTCGGTGCTCTCGGTGCCGATCGCGACCGCGTCGCTCTTACTCTTTGTCGCCAAGCTTTGGGATTGGGTTGCCAATCCTTTGATGGGGCTGATCAGCGATCGGACTCGTTCGCGTTGGGGGCGTCGTCGGCCGTATCTCATCCTGGGTGGTGTGGTGTCTGCTCTGGGGTTACTTGCTTATTTTACGAGCGCACTGACCCCAGTCGGTGATTCTTTGGTGTTGATCACCTTGTCGCTCGCGGTGGTGGGGACGGGCTACACCATCTTCAACGTGCCCTATATGGCGATGCCCTCTGAGCTGGAAGAGGATTACAAGGCGCGCACGCGGATGTTTCGTTGGCGTGTACTTTTTATCGGCATCGGGACGGTATTGGGCACCGGGGCGCAACGCTTGGCGGAAATACTCGGCGGGGGCGCCGAAGGCTATGCGCGCATGAGTCTATTCGTTGCAGCCGGGGTCTTTATCTTTATGGCCTGGCCATTTTTTGGCACCGCAGGCGGACGACAGCTAAGCGTTGAGCGATCGTCGATGGGCTTGGGCGAGCAGCTACGGACGGGGCTTGCGAATCGACCGTTTCTTGCGCTGTTAGGTGCGAAATTTACCCAGCTCTTTGGTTTATTCACCATCACGGCGATGACGATTTTTGTGATCCGGTATGTCCTCGACAAAGAAAATCCCGGCGCCTGGATGTTGTATTACACGGTGATCGCTTTCATCGTGCAGACGCTGACGATCCCTGTTTGGACACGCGTCACCGAGATCTTGGAAAAGCGCCAGACGTACATGCTCTCGACTCTGGTATTGGTCTTTGTGTCACTCAGTTGGCTGTTGGCAGGCCCAGAGGAGCCATTTTGGATATTTGCTTTGCGTGCAGCCTTCAAAGGATTTGCACTCAGTGGCATTTTATTGATGGGTCAGTCGATGCTGCCCGATACCATCGAGTATGACTATCGTCTGAATGGCGTTCGCCGAGAGGGCGTCTTCGCGGGGCTCTATAGCATTGTGGAGAAAGTCGCGGCGAGTTTCGCGCCGACGCTCTTGGGTCTCGGCTATGCCTGGTTCGGTTTTCAGTCGGCTGCGCAGGTGCAAACCATTGAGGCCGTCGACGGCATTCGATACAGCGCTGCGTTTCTGCCTGCGCTCTATTTTGGACTTTCGCTGATTCCCATTTATTTTTATCGTCTCACCGAGCAATCCTTAGCCGAGACTGGCTCCCGCGATCTGAGATCCCTATGACGACCGACCGAAACAACACCAGCCCTGAGAGTGAAGGGCTCATCTTTGAGCCAGGCGCGACGGCTCGCATTCATGGCTCACAGCCTGATATCGCCATGCTGCTGCGGATGGTGGCTGCGTTGACTGAAGAGGTGAACGTGCTTCGTACACGACTCGATACGCATGAGCGCCTCGCTGAAGCGGGACACGCGCCGACGCCCCTCGCAGTGGAGTCGCATGTCCCCTCGCCTGAGGTGGTCGCTGAGCGTATTGCCGAGGGTGAAGCCTTAATCGCCCGCGTGATGCACAGTGTGGTTGAGGATGCCGATGGGCTCTTGCAGGATGAGCAGCGAATTCGCGCCTTGTGGCAGGATTCACAGAGAGGTGATTCATGAGCACGATGCCAAAAACGATGCCGAGCGCAGAACTCTCGACAGATTTGAGTGTGACCCAAGCAGGCGATCCTTCACGGGCGCATCCCATGATGCCATTTGCCCGACATGATGAGGCAGCTCGTCACGCGCACGTCGTGGCGTTCAAGAATTTCCTGATGCGCCAGCTTGAGCCGCGATGGCGCACGCTCATTGATGAGAAGGTGACCCCGCAAATGGCGCAGTCAGGGCGTGATGCGCCCACCGAATATCGTGAGCTTGAGAAAAATCTTAGCGCTGTTCCTGCCTATCGAGCCTGGCAAACCTTGATGGTTGCCGCCCAGGATGAAATGTGGCGGAGTGTGGCCGAGAGTGTCGATCACTCTTTGCCTGAGTTGCAGCGGATTGAGGCGGCGAACGCCACGCTCGGTTCGGTGCGGATTAATCCTGAATTCAAAGCCCCTCGTTACTTAACGGCGGTTGATATCCATCGCATGCCAGGGGGTTATCACGCCGATCATGGTGAGGGCGATCTGCGTCAGGGCGCGATCTTTGATAAGGCAGCAGCGCTTTATCACATGGGGCGCAATGGCGGTGCCATGAACGATCTACGCGGGCATACGATTGCACAGCATTTCTTTGATCGTTTTGCGTCAATGAACGCCGAAAACCCGCCGAAGCGGATTCTCGATTTGGGGTGTACGGTGGGGCATAGCACCGTCGCCTTGGCGCAAAATTTTCCGAACGCAGAGATACATGGGGTGGATGTGGGTGCGGCGCTGCTGCGATATGCGCGAGCGCGTTCTGCGTCGCTCGGTGTCTCAATCCACTACTCCCAACAAAGTGCGGAACGCACGGATTTCGCCGAGGGTTCTTTCGACATGGTGGTCTCTTCCGCTGTGCTACATGAGACCTCTGCGAAAGCGGCGCCTGCGATCATGCGAGAGTGTTGGCGCTTATTACGCCCCGGTGGCGTGATGATTCATCTCGAGGTGCCTTTGCGTTTCGATGCGTCGGCGTGGAACCGGGTGCGCGGCTGGTTCGAATCCGTGCACAACAATGAGCCTTTTTGGATCGGCGCGCAAAAAACGGATTTTGCGGGTCTCGCTGCGCAAGCAGGGTTTGCGGAGGTCTGTGCGGGTTATCAACCCTCGGTCCGTCAGGCAGACCCCACCGCGACGCCGCGTTTCACAACCACACCAGGGCCTGTGCATGTGGTGTGGTACATGATTTCCGGGATCAAGCCTCAGGCTTAACCGACTCTGCGCGCCAAGCGTGTAGATCTTGTCCGGTTGGCTCTTGGAATACCCGAAGATCAAACTCACGCACGATCGCGTAGAGATGGTCAAAGATATCAGCCTGAATGCCCTCGTAAGCCACCCATTCAGTGGTATTGGTGAAGCAGTAGATTTCAAGCGGTAGACCCGTGGCGCCCGGTTGTAGTTGGCGTACCATCAAAGTCATACCCTGATGGACACCAGGATGGGCGCGTAGATATTCGGCGATATAGGCGCGGAACGTGCCGAGATTGGTCACGCGGCGAGTGTTGACGGGATCCTTACCCTCACTCAGCAGCACTTCATTGTAGGCTTCAAGTTGCGCTCGCTTGCGCTCGAGGTAATCATCAATCAGCGCAAAACGGCGTAAACGCTGGCGTTCCTCCTCGGTCAGAAATCGTACGGATGTTTGATCGATGTAGAGCGAACGCTTGATGCGTCGGCCACCCGACTCGCTCATCCCGCGCCAATTTTTGAAAGGTTCGTTGATCAGGCGCCAGGTCGGGATCGTGGTGATGGTCTTATCCCAGTTTTGGACCTTGACGGTATGCAACGCGATATCGATGACGTCGCCATCGGCATTGAGCGACGGCATTTCGAGCCAATCGCCGACTCGCAGCATATCGTTGCTCGAGAGCTGCACCGCCGCCACAAATGACAAGATCGTATCTTTGAAGACGAGCATCACGACGGCTGTCATGGCGCCGAGCCCAGAGAGCAAGAGCAGCGGCGAGCGATCAATGAGTACGGCAATGCCAAGAATAATCGCGACGATGTAGACAATGATTTTGATCAGCTGCAAATAGCCTTTAATCGGCTTTTGTCGCGCCCGTTCAGGGTCGAGTCGTTCGTAGACATTGTCGATGGCACCGAGTAAGGCGCCAGCGGCTAACGCAATAGTCAAAATCATGTAGGCGCTTGCGACATTGCGGGTCACGGTGACGATCGATTCTGCGAGTCCCGGCACCTGCGGGATGCCGAGATAGATCACCAAGGCGGGTACCACATGTGCGATACGACTAATCACGCCCATGTCGAGCAGCGCTTCGTCGAAGCGATTGGGGGTCGCGAGGACCACGCTACGGATGAACTGTAATAATCCGCGCCGCGTCACCCGATCAGCGAGTGACGCCGCGAGCAACAAAATCGCCAAGGCAAGCAGCGAATCTGCCCATTCCGGCAGGCCCCAGCTCAAGATTTCGGCATGTAAGCGATCGATAAAATTCATGACCGTTATTTTACGTCGTTTGACCTCGCCTTGACCCTACTAGAGCACGCATTGATACTGCCGAACGACAAGAATTTGACGTTTTAGCGGTCTAAGCGCCGGGGGAAAAACATGAGTCGAGCATCGGATGTGATGATTGCCTGCCTTGAGCAGGAGGGTGTGGAGTACGTGTTTGGTGTGCCAGGTGAGGAGAATCTCGATTTTCTCGACAGTCTTTCGCGCTCCAAAAAGATCAAGTTGATCCTGACTCGACATGAACAGGGCGCAGGCTTCATGGCCTCTACTTATGGTCGACATACCGGCAAAGCGGGCGTGTGTCTGGCGACCTTGGGCCCGGGCGCCACCAACTTTGTGACCGCAGCCGCTTACGCCCAACTCGGTGGTATGCCGATGGTGATGATCACCGGTCAAAAGCCGATCAAAAAATCCAAGCAAGGACGATTCCAAATTTTAGATGTGGTCGACATGATGCGACCCATCACGAAATACACTCATCAGATCGCCTCGGGCGAAAATATTCCTTCGCGAGTGCGTGAGGCGTTTCGGTTGGCTGAAGAGGAGAAGCCTGGCGCGGCTCACCTTGAGCTACCGGAAGATATCGCTGCCGAAGAAGTGAGTGCGCAGCCGCTCGCTCGCAGTGTCGTGCGACGACCGGTACCCGAAGAAAAAGCGATTCGCGCGGCCGTCGCCCGCCTTGAGCAAGCGAGGGCGCCTCTCCTTGTGATTGGCGCCGGGGCGAACCGCACCATGACCCGTCGCATGCTGCTGCAATTCATTGATAAGACCAAGATTCCCTTTGTGACCACTCAGCTCGGCAAGGGCGTCATTGATGAAGCGCACCCTGAGTTTGTGGGGTGCGCCGCGTTATCGTCGGGTGACTTCGTTCATCGAGCGATTCAAGCGGCCGATCTCATCATCAATGTCGGACACGATGTCATCGAGAAGCCGCCCTTCTTCATGCAGCAGGGCGGCACAGAAGTGATTCACGTCAGCACGCGTTCAGCGGAAGTGGATCCCGTGTATTTCCCGCAGATCGAAGTGATCGGGGATATCGCCAATGCGATTTGGCAGATGCACGAGAGTGTGAAGCCCCAAGCCGCGTGGAGCTTTGCGACGATGCACGCCGCGCGCGCAGCGCAGCTCGCGCACAGCGACGCGTTAGCAGCCGATGAGCGCTTTCCTTTGCACCCGGCGCGTCTCGTCAAGACGGTTCGTGCCGCGCTACCGGATGACGGCATCATCGCGCTCGATAATGGCGTCTACAAAATTTGGTTTGCACGCGATTACGCAGCGCGCCTACCCAATACGGTGTTGCTCGATAACGCCTTGGCGACTATGGGAGCGGGGCTCCCGTCGGCGATGGCCTCAAATATGGTCTATCCGGAGCGTAAGGTCGTGGCGATCTGCGGTGATGGCGGGTTCATGATGAACAGCCAGGAAATGGAAACGGCGGTTCGTCTCAAGCTTAATATCACGGTGATCATCCTCAATGATTCGAGCTACGGGATGATTCGTTGGAAGCAGGCCAATATGGGCTTTGAGGATTGGGGTTTGACCTTTGGTAATCCCGATTTCGTCAAATACGCGGAAGCCTATGGGGCCTTTGGCCATCGACCGACCTCAGCAGCGGACTTTGAACGCTTATTAGCGCATACCTTGGCGACGCCCGGTGTGCACCTCATCGACTGCCCTGTTGATTACAGCGATAACGATCGGATCCTGAACAAAGAAATCCGTGAGTTGAGCGCGAAACTGTAAGGGGTGTGACATGAGTTTGCAGTCGCAATATCCGCTCTATCTCGCTAACGAGGCCTTACAACCGAATACCGATCTAATCGTTACCGATAAGTACTCGGGACAGCCGGCGACACGGGTGGCCTTAGCTGATGCCGCGATGATTGATGCTGGCATCGCAGCGGCAGCTGAGGCGGCCGAGGCCTGTGCCGCTATGCCGGCCTATGCGCGTCAGGCGATTCTTGAGCACTGCGTGCGGCGCTTTCGAGAGCGGGCAGAGGAGCTCGCCTATGCGCTCTGTATCGAAGCGGGTAAGCCCATCCGGGATGCGCGCGGTGAAGTCGGTCGTTTGATCGATACCTTTCACATTGCAGCCGGCGAGTCCGTGCGGATGACCGGTGAAGTGCAGCCCCTCGATATCAGTCCACGTGCCAAAGGCTATCAGGGTATGTGGCGACGAGTGCCGATCGGCCCGTGCTCATTCATCTCGCCGTTTAACTTCCCGCTGAACCTCGCCGCTCACAAGGTGGCGCCTGCGTTGGCAGTGGGGTGTCCCTTTGTGTTGAAGCCTGCGTCACGCACGCCGTTGGGCGCACTCATCATGGGGGAGATTTTGGCCGAGACGGATTTGCCGAAGGGTGCGTTCTCAATCCTTCCTGCCGCTCGGGATGGGGCGGATCTGTTCACCACGGATGATCGGTTAAAGCTCTTGTCCTTTACCGGTTCACCGGATGTGGGTTGGGCGCTCAAAGCCAAAGCCGGTCGTAAGAAAGTGGTCTTGGAGCTCGGTGGCAATGCCGCGGTCATCGTCTGCGATGATGCGGATCTCGATGATGCCGTCGAGCGCATTATCTTTGGTGCGTATTACCAGTCTGGGCAGTCGTGTATCAGTGTCCAGCGCATCATTGCCCACACCTCGATCTATGAATCACTCAAAGCGAAGCTCGCTGCGAAAGTCGCAGCGCTCCCGATGGGTGATCCGCGCGAAGAGCGAACCTTTATCGGGCCGATGATCGATGTTCGCGAGGCCGCGCGCCTTGAGAGCTGGGTCCAAGAAGCGACGGATCGCGGCGCAAGCTTGCTATGCGGCGGTACGCGCGAGGGGGCGATGTTGGCGGCGACCTTACTTGAGAACGTACCCGCCGACACCAAGCTCGTCACTGAAGAGGCGTTTGGACCGGTCGCGGTGATGTCGAGCTTTGAGCATTTTGAAGACGCATTGCGATCCGTGAATGATTCGCGCTTTGGTCTCCAAGCGGGGATCTTTACGAATCGACTCGATTACATGCTGCGCGCTTGGGATGTGCTTGATGTGGGCGGTGTGGTGATCGGTGATGTACCGAGCTGGCGAGTGGATCATATGCCTTATGGGGGCGTCAAAGATTCAGGGCTCGGCCGCGAGGGCGTTCGCTTTGCCATGGAAGACATGACCGAGATCCGTAATCTCGTGATTCGTCGACGCTAAGCGATACCGCTTTTTTTTGGCCAAATAAAAACCCCGGCAGGGTGTGCCTGCCGGGGTTTTTGTTGGCACAGTGCCGCGTGGGATTAGACGACGCCGAAGGCGAGCATTGCATCCGCGACTTTCTTGAAGCCTGCGATATTGGCGCCACGTACGTAATCAATATGATCCGTACCCGCTTTGCCGCCGTATTCAGCGCAACGATCATGAATCCCGCGCATGATGTCTTGGAGAAGTTTTTGCAGATCGTCTTCTTTCCAGGAAATACGCGCAGAGTTCTGGCTCATCTCCAGACCCGATACCGCAACACCGCCCGCGTTGGCGGCCTTGCCCGGCGCAAAGAGAATGCCCGCTTCCTTAAAGAGATGCGTAGCTTCCAAGTCGGTCGGCATGTTGGCGCCCTCGCTGACAGCCTTACAGCCATTGGCGAGTAGCTTCTTCGCATCTTCCGCTTGGAGTTCGTTCTGGGTGGCGCAGGGCAGGGCCACATCGCATGCGATACCCCAGGGGCGCGCGCCCTCACCGTAGAATTTCGCATTTTTGAACTCTTTGGCGTATTCCGAGATGCGCCCACGACGACGATTCTTGAGTTCTTTGACCCAATTGATCTTCTCGAGCGTGAATCCGTCTGGATCGTGAATGAAGCCTTCTGAGTCAGACAGCGTCAATACGGTGCCACCCAGCTGGACGATTTTTTCTGCCGCGTGGGTTGCAACATTACCCGAGCCTGAGATGACCGCTTTCTTACCCGCCACATCCTGCTTGATATGTTTGAGCATATTCTCAAGGAAATACACACAGCCGTAGCCTGTGGCCTCGGTACGAATTAGCGAGCCGCCGAACTCGAGGCCTTTACCGGTCAGCACGCCCGTGAATTCATTGGTGATGCGCTTGTATTGACCAAACATGTAGCCAATTTCGCGCGCGCCCACACCGATATCACCCGCAGGCACGTCGACATCCGCACCGATATGTCGATAAAGCTCGGTCATCAAGCTTTGGCAAAAACGCATGACCTCGTGGTCCGATTTGCCCTTGGGGTTGAAGTTGGCGCCGCCCTTGCCACCGCCCATCGGTAGCCCCGTGAGCGCGTTTTTGAAGGTTTGTTCAAAGGCGAGAAACTTAAGCACGCTCTCGGTCACGCTGGGGTGAAAGCGGATACCCCCCTTGTAGGGCCCAATCGCGTTGTTGTTCTGTACACGCCAGCCTCGTTGCACACGAATGTTGCCTTTGTCATCTTCCCAGCACACGCGGAAGGAGACGACCCGATCCGGTTCAGCGATGCGACGTAGAATTTGATACTCGTGATACTTGGGCTTATCGGCGATGAACTCGAAAATATCCTGCGCAACTTCTTGCACCGCTTGGACGAATTCCGGTTGGCCCGGATTGCGGCGTTTGACGCCCTCGATGAATTTCGGCAAATCGACGTGATCAGATACGGCCATGTTGCGTCTCCCCTTCTGTGTGCGCACCCTGTTATCGTTTGGATCGGACATGCCTAGGATGTCAGGTACGTCCGAAATGGAATAATAGGCGCTGAAGCCAAGCGGAAACAGGCTTTTTATGATCGAGGGGTCAGGTTTCGGTCGGTTAGGCAGGATATCGCTGCCGGGGTGCAGTCGATGACTGCGAGTTGATGGGTGAATTGAAAGGAAAACGTCATGAAAGCAAGAATCTTGGGGTCTTTGGTCAGTGCGATGGCTGCACTCGGTGTAGGGCAGGCATTCGCGGACGTCACCACGCTCGAATGGAAGTCTTTTGATGCGTCGCGTTATTCGCAAGAGGTGACCGAATGCGATCGGTTGGCGGGCCATTCGGACGATCCGAATAAGGTCGTGCCCGGTATTGGTACGCGTGCCATGGATCTGCCTGCTGCGATTCAGGCCTGCCGCACAGATCTTGCAAAGGATCCGCAGAACCCGCGCTTGCAGTATCAATTAGCACGCGCGTTGACTTACAACGGTCGAGTCACCGAGGCCTTGCCCATCATCGAACAAGCGGTTTCGGCCGGTTATCCGCAGGCTATTTTTGTGACCGGCTATCTCTATCTTGAGGGCGCGTATTCCGCACCAAAGAATGCCTGTCGTGCAGGCGAGCTGATCCGTGAGTCGGCACTCTATGGTCGATTAGCCGGTCAACTGGGTTTCCCTGCCTATGTCCTCGCGGGTCGATTTGAGGGCTGCGAGTTGAGCCAGACGCGTGAAGAACTCATTGAGTTTGTGGAGACCGCGCGCAAGACGCGTCTCGATTACTACCCTGCGGTGTTGGCGGAGTCTTTGTTGAATCAACTCAAGGCGGCGGAACCCGCCTCTGAGGCGGCGCCTGAGTGAGCGGGCTCGGGGAGCTCTGTCAAGGTGGCCTCCATCAGTAAGAGGGTGCTGGCCACCGATACGGCGTTCTCGAGTGCGATCCGCACGACTTTAGTGGGATCCACAATACCGGCTTCAAATAAATCCACATAGCGTTGCTGGGCGGCATCGTAGCCCAGCGCGCCTGTGGATTCTTTGAGTCGGGTGGCGACGACTCCCGCATCGACTGCCGAGTTTTCGGCGATTTGCCGAGCAGGTGCTTCGAGGGCGCGCTGTAGACAGCGCAGGCCGGTCAGCTCATCGCCTGAGCTTGTGGATTCGAGTGCTTGCAGAGCGTCTACGCAGCGCAGTAAAGCGAGCCCACCACCGGGGACGATGCCCTCGGCGACGGCGGCTTTGGTCGCATTGATGGCATCGTCGAGTGCATCACGGCGCGCTTTCATCTCCGCTTCGGAGGCGGCACCGCAGCGGATCAAGGCGACACCGCCTGAGAGTTTACCGATACGTTCCTGTAGTTTTTCACGATCGTAGTCGCTGCTCGCTTTCTCAAGCTCATGCCGTAGTTGAGCGATCCGCGCCTGAATCGCTTCTTTCTGTCCTGCGCCCCCCACCAGCGTCGTGTGTTCGCGATCAACAACCACCCGCGTCGCGCGGCCGAGCATCTCTGGGGTCACGTCTTCGAGCTTATGGCCAAGTTCACTTGCGATGAGCGTGCTTCCGGTCAGCACCGCCATATCCTCAAGCAACGCTTTTCGCCGATCACCAAATCCCGGTGCCTTGACCGCGACACTTTTCAAGATCCCACGTATTTGATTGACGATTAAGGTCGCCAAGGCTTCCCCTTCAAAGTCATCCGCAATAATCAGTAAGGGGCGACCGGATTTGGCGACTTGCTCTAGGATCGGCAGTAAATCTTTGAGAACGTTTATTTTTCGATCGGTCAGTAAGATAGCGGCATCCTCGAGTACCGCTTCCATCGTCTCACTTTGTGTGACGAAATAGGGGGACACATAGCCCCGATCGAACTGCAGTCCCTGCACCACTTCCAGAGTGGTATCCGTGGTTTTGGATTCTTCCACGGTAATGACGCCTTCGTCGCCAACGCGCTCCATGGCATCGGCGACCAACTCACCGATGCTGAGATCGTTGTGCGCGGAGATCGTCGCGACCTGCGATTTTTCGAGGCGTGTTTTAACCGGACGAGAGGAGGCTTGCAGTGCCGCGACCACGGCTTTAAGTCCTTGGTCAAGGCCGCGTTTCAGATCGATGGCGCTTGCGCCTGCGGTGACGTTACGAATCCCATCAGCGAGAATAGCGTGCGCCAGTAGAGTTGCAGTGCTCGTGCCATCTCCCACTAGGTTGCCCGTCTTTTCCGCAGCCTGACGGAGCATCTGCGCACCGAGATTCTCCTCAGGGTCTGGTAGGTCAAATTCTTTGGCAATTGTCACACCATCGTTACAGACGAGCGGTATTCCCCAGCGTCTTTGGATGAGGACAGATTTGGATTTAGGTCCAAGCGTGATGCGCACAGCATCAGCGAGTTGGGCTGCGCCACGTAACACTTTGGCCCGTGCCTCAGCATGAAAGCTGATTTTCTTGTGAGCCATAGATTAGGGTTTTCGAGGACGGATATTGGGTGGGCGATGAGGGGGTGGAAGTCGCCAGAGGCGATCGGGGACGCGATGATCGGGCATCCTGCGCCAGGGGCCGTTGTAAAAGCGCGCCCGGTACCACGCATCGTGTTCAAATACCCAATAATGACGATCAAAGAAAAAATAGCCACTGGGAATATCGACACCGTAGTACACGCCAAAGCCCGGGATGACCTGTAGACGCGGGCGACTTGAAAGCTCCAGCGAGACGCTGGCACTGACGGCCGTCGTAGGCCGTCCTGAGCCGGAGTCGCCCGAGATCGCGCAGGCGCTCAAGTTAAAAGCGCTGAGCAGGCCGAGGAGGATCAGTGGGTACGCAAGATTTAAGCGGAGGGTCGGTTGCATGCGAGCTACGCTAGCCGATGGCAGGCGAACACTTCGTGCGCAGGAAAACGTCACGGGCGTCAAGAATCGTCAAGAACGGTCAATGAGGCTTGCATTGAGGGTCTTGCTTGCTACTCTGAAGGCGAGTCGATCCCGCGAGGCGCAGATCGCGCTTCGCCTAGTGTCATGAACGGAGGATGCGTCATGAACCGAACGGCAAAGAATGTATCGCGAGTGATCGGAGTCAGCCTCGGGCTGCTATCCACGATGACCGCCTGGTCGGCTGTCGAATACGCCAAGGTGATTTCGCGGACCCCCGTACTCGAGCAAGTCCTCGTGCCGCGCGAAGCGTGTCGGGATCAAGCCACCACTGTCCAACCACCCAAATCTGGAGCGGGCGCCTTAGTCGGTGCCATCGCCGGTGGCGTGCTCGGGCATCAGGTCGGTGACGGTTCAGGCCGTGTGCTGGCCACGACGGTGGGAGCCGTGGGCGGTGCCGTGATTGGAGATCGCTTAGAGCCTGCACCAGCGACCCGGGTCATTACCACTCGGCGTTGCGTGACTGAGCAAGTGATCGAGAATCGCGTTGCTGCCTACGACGTCGTCTACGAGTGGGGCGGTAAACAATATCGCACGCAACTTGATCACGATCCCGGTGAGTCTCTGGCGCTAGAGATTTCGCCACTGCGCTCGAGCACCGTGTCGCCCGTCGTGACGGCGCCGAATGTGGTCGCGCCCGTCAATACAACGATTTATCCAGCCACGCCTGTTTATTCGACCACCCGTGTTTACCCGGCGACGACAGTCTACAGTGCGCCGCCTGTGTATCGGGATACGCGCCTAGTGGTCCCGAGCGTGGGTGTGAGTTACGTGTACGTGCAGCGCGATCGCGCCTACCACAGCCGACGATATGACGATCATCGTTATTCCGATCGGGGTCGTGAGTATCGCGAGCGTGATGGCCGACATCGTGATCGCGACGGACGTAAATATCGTCACGGCGACTGATCTTAACCGTCGCAACTAGGCAGCCAAAGAAACGGTGACGCGGTTATCGGCGTCGATGTCCGAGACCTGTAAATTGACGCCTAGCGCATCGGCATAACCTAGGATTCGAGGTTTGAGCCACATCTCGTGGACTTCTTGGTCGGTGAGGTCGTACTCGCCTTCGGCTCTCGATAACGCCAAGACTTTGCTGTACGGGAAGGTGAAACTTCGCTTACCCGGTTCGCTGTGTAGATCCATGCACAGTTGGTACAAGCAGGTCGTACGATCAAAGATTCCAGCCAGTGCTATTTCTTTTTCGCCTGTACTTTCGATCATACCTTTGAGGCGTTGTAGCATCGGTGCCATCGTTTTGATGTCGTGCGTGACATACTCGTTCACGACGCCATGATTTTTAGCGAACTGCACCGAGCCGAGATGCATTTTGACCAAGGCATCGTTCATGTCATGTGGGTAAGGCGCGGTGTCGTTAAGGGTGCGGATCGCGACGGAGACTGCCGTCCCCAGCATTTTTTCTCGCCCTTCAAAGCCGCTTGAGGTCGCGAGCATTTCGGCCATGCTCTTTGAGCCACCCGCTAACATGGCTTTGACAAAGGGGGGCGGCCCGCCGCCGGAGCCCGCCGAAGCCATCATCTTCTTCATGACCCAGGAAATCAGCTTACCTTTGAGGCCGCCGGGTTTGCCCCCGGTCTGTGTGGCTGCCGTCATGCGTTACCTCCGTCCTGATCCTCTGTGGGAAAGGGGTGCGAAAAGACTCTGCGAATCTAGCCCGCCTGATCGGCGTCGTATAGCAGTTCAAACTCCTCTATCCAAAATGGCATCTCGGAGCTCACCGTGAGTCCGAAAGGCGCAAGATGCTGGTTCCAGTAAGCGGTATGGAGGGGCACCCAGACGGCTGGATCGCGTACGGGTGTCCCATCGATCCGGGTGTGCTCGGCGCGCACATGACCGAAAACCGCCTCATCCACTCGGATCACACGGGTGAGCAGCACGGGGCGCCCGTGTATATCAATGAGCAGTAGTAACTGGCCCACCGAGGGCGTCGGCGTTTGAGTGCGCTCTACAATCCACGGCAAGGTGAAGGTGCCGACCTTATCCCCTGTGCGAATGAGCTCAAATATTTGCTCGGTGCTCGCTTCGTCTAGCCCGATCCAGCGAATTTCGACTCGTTCGTCGGGTAATGACTCGGTTGGCAAAGCCTCGCGCGCGGCCGTCATAAACCGTGCGATTGCCTCGTGGGTCGGCGCAATGGCCGGGGCAGGTAGATACACGTGCGCTTCCCCCTTGAAGTTGGGTATCTTGTTGTGGACTTTACACGGGGGATACTCATGAAGAAAACCATGATGGGGATGGTCGGTCTGGTTTCGACCCTGACGGCAGTCTCTTTTCTGACACCAGTGACTTATCCATCGGCGATGGCGGCACCGGCCTATGAATTTACGCGGCCCGAGCTGGAGTCGATTATGGATGATCTGGTCGCGTGGTTACCCGGTGCTTGGGATAACTATCCGCAAGTGCATTTCGAACGTCGTGTACACACGCCTGCGGAAGGGGAGCACGCGCATTGGCATCGCACCTTTGCGCGTATTGATGCGCCGCAGATTGGCGAGGTGGTGTTCTACGGCCAGATCAATGTGGGTGGTCGCGATGGTCCCATGATGCACCGCAGCCAGATCCTCTACAAAGTATGGATTGATGAAGAGCGCGATGCGGTGGTCATTAACGGGCAAATGCCACTCGATCCCGCAGCAGCCGTTAACTTACATGAGAAGCCCGAGCTATGGCCAACGGTGCAGATGCGTGATGCTGCGGCGCTCAAGTGTGATTTTCTTTGGCGGCGCGATGGCGCACAGATTGTCGGCGTGCTCGATGCCAAGATTGAAGAGGGCCGAGTGGGCGGTCCGGGAACGTGTAGCTACAAGGTGGGCGACACCGACGTGGAATTCTTTGCCGATGCTGAATGGACACTGAGCGCCGATGATCATTGGGATTACGACATCAATTTGATGGGAGGCCATCAATTTGTCGGCCGAAGTGATCGCACGCACATCAAGATGGGCCGAACCCGCGGCTACCAATGCTCGGTGACGGATCGTAGCGGTACGCGAGCGTGGCATGCGCACGATCGGGGCGCGAACCAAGAGGTCGCCGCTGAGACGGGGCCGTTACGACTGCGATTGCTACGGGCTTCCATGCCCGATGCTGAAGGTCGTGGGATGCATGATCGTTTGCGTTTGATGCTCCAACCCATGGATAGCGAGGCGCCTCTCTATGAAGTCGAGGCAGCCGCGAAAGCGGACGTCATCAATCTGAGCCACGCCGAAGTGACAGCGACGTGTCGGGCGAGCGCCGAGCTGCCGCCACTCGGGCGATAAGCGCTCGTATTCGGCACCCGAGTTGGGCGGCTAAGCGCAGCACCGCCGACGAGGCGGCTGCGCGAATCGCCCCAGGAGCGACCCTCGGACTCAGTGGCTTTACCGGGTCGGGTTACCCCAAGGCGGTATCGTTGGCCTTGGCCGCGCGCGCTAAGGCGCTGCATGCGAGCGGTCAGCCGTTTTCGGTGCGGGTATTGACGGGTGCCTCAACGGGACCTGAGGTGGATGGGGCGTTGGCAGAAGCGGATGCCGTGTCCTTTCGCATGCCCTACAACTCCGATCCCATCGCGCGCGAAAAGATCAATTGTGGCGATATCGACTATCTTGATCTGCATCTCAGTCAGGTCGCGCCCATGGTGCGAGGTGGATTCCTAGGTCCGCTTGATGTCGCGATCATTGAAGTCGCGGCGATCGATGAGGAAGGTCGGCTGGTCCCGAGCAGTTCTTTAGGCAATAACCGCAGTTTTCTCGAGGCGGCGCACGGTGTGATTCTCGAAGTCAATCATTGGCAGGATGAGCGACTACTCGGGATGCACGATATCTATCGCGATCTCAGGGACCCTCCGCACTCGCAGCCGATACCGCTCGTGCATGCCGCGGATCGCATTGGGGAGCCTTGGTTACGCTGCGATCTCGATAAGGTCTGGGCCATTGTCGAGACGGACATGGCAGACCGATGCACAAGTTTCACAGCGCCCGATGAACGAGCGCAATTGATCGCAGGCTATTTACTGGAATTCTTTGAGTATGAGGTCGCGAAAAGCCGGCTGCCTGCGCAACTGCTGCCCCTCCAATCGGGGGTCGGTAATGTGGCTAATGCTGTTTTGGGAGGGCTGTCACGCTCAAAGTTTGAGGGGCTTTACGCGTACACCGAAGTACTGCAAGACAGCATGCTCGATCTTTTGTTACAGGGAAAAATGCGGGCTGCCTCGGCAACGGCACTCAGCTTAAGTGCTGAGGGGATGGAGCGGTTTCGCGCCAACATCGAAGCCTTACAGTCGCGGGTGATCTTGCGCCCACAAGAAATCAGCAATCATCCGGAAATCGTCCGTCGGCTCGGTGTGATCGCCATGAACGGCATGCTCGAGTGCGATATCTTGGGCAATGTAAATTCCACCCATGTCATGGGTTCGCGGATCCAAAACGGGATTGGCGGGTCTGGCGATTTTGCTCGCAATGCACGATTGTCTATTTTTACGGCGCCATCCACGGCTAAGCAGGGCGCGATTTCAACCATCGTGCCGCATGTCTCGCATGTCGATCACATTAGTCAGGACGTGCAGGTGGTGGTGACCGAGCAGGGCTTGGCGGATCTACGCGGATTATCGTTGCGCCAACGCGCGGAGCTCATTATCGCGCGGTGTGCACACCCGGATTATCGACCGGCACTACAAGAATACTTTGAGCGTGCGCAGCGGGTGAAGAGCGGGCATCAGGCGCCTGTGCTCGTTTCCGAGGCTTGGTCCTGGCATGAGCGTTATTTGCGTGAGGGGTCTATGCGTGACGGGTCGATGCGAGAGGATGTCTGAGGTGCCATACGCGGCTGCAGGAAGACCACCAACAAAATCGCGGCTGCGCCGAGATAGAACTGCATGCTGAGCTGCTGGTATTCGCCGAGCCATAGTGCCGCCAAAATAATCGCATACACCGGCTCGAGATTAATGGCGAGCTGAGCGCTGAACGCGCTTAAATGACGCAGGGCATGGAGTGAGAGGACAAAAGGGATCGCGGTGCAGGCGATGGCGAGCACGATCAGCCACAGTAAATCGGCTGATGAGGGGATCACTAGCGTTTGCTCAGCGCCGAAAGTGAGACTGCCCAGTAAGATCAAAAAAATGCCGCCGATGGTCATTTCAAAGAGGGTGACCGATTCGGCTGGCGCTTCGTTCACATAGCGCTTGTTGAGCGCGGTGAAGGTTGCGGCCAGCGCGGCGGAGAGCGTACCGACCGCGATGCCCGCTCGCATCTCAAGTGGCACGCCCCCTACGAGCAACCACACGCCGGGAATCGCGAGCAGGCCGAGCAGCAGCTCATGTCGACGGTGTGGCGCGCGGGTGATGAGGGGCTCCAAGAGGGCGGTAAAGATGGCGCCGAGCGCCATGCAAGCCACCGCCACGGACGCGTTCGATAGCTTGATCGCTGCGTAAAACGTGAACCAATGTAGTGCCACGAGACAACCAATCAAGGCATAGCTAACGAGCCGTCGACGCGGTAGAGCCCGTAATCCCCGCCACGCTTGTGGCCACCCGGCGAGCACGAGCGAGACGAGCCCCATACGCCAGACCACTAAAGCCAAGGCGGGCAGACTGATCAGTTTGCCGAGAATGGCCGTGAACCCCCAAAGCAGGACGCAAAGATGAATCTGCCACTGAGCGCGGCGCAAAGCGTGGGGGTCGGTCATGAGGGCGCCATTGTAGGCGCGCCTCATGATGCATGCTATTTGGCCATTGGCTCAGGCCAAGCGTAAATATTGCGAAGGATGCGAGTGGCTCGGGTGATCAGTCCAGCCTTGTACGCGCGCTGACACGAGGCGATTCGAGACACCCGCCCAGAGCGGAATCAGTGGTACATCACGTAATAAGAGAGACTCGGCTTGACCGTAGGCGGCAAAGCGCTCGGCCACTGTGAGTTGTCGTTCAGCCGAGTTAAAAACCTTGTCGTAGGCAGGATTTTTATAACGCGCGACGTTCACACTGGAATCTGAGACAAAGCGATCGAGGAACACCGACGCGGACGGTACGATCGCAAAGGACGCGTAACTGTAGAGATCGTAGTCACCACGCTGGATGGCAGCTGAGTACGCGCGACCATCGATTTGTAGCAGCTCCAGATCGACACCAATGGCTTTCCACATCGCACCGACGCCGAGGTATAGCTTGCGGCCCACGGCGCTTGAGGGAAAACCAATACCGAGTTTGAGACGCGTTCGGGTACCGAGCGCGGCCTGCAAGAGCTCTCGCGCCACTTGAATTCTTTGAGGCATCGGCCAGTTGGCATGTTCGGGCTGTTTAAGTTTCGGATAGCCGTCAATGCCGGGCGGTAGCACCGCCTCCCAAGCTTGCTCACCCAATCCGCGAACGCGATTGACAATGATTTTTCGATCAAGAGCGAGGCTGAGCGCCCGTCGCACCCGAACGTCATCGAGCGGCTTACGCTCGAGGTTAATCCCGATCGCGCCGAGGGCGCATTCGGGTGAGCTACGCAGCCGAGCAGAGAGCTCACGCTTGGCGGATGCGAGGTTGCCCATATCCTCAATACTCGCGACATCCACCTCGCCAAGCTTAAAGAGGCGTAGGCGTGTACCGTCGTCGTAACCCGTCATCCATTCCACTTCTTCGATCGCGACTTGATCGACATCAAAATAATTAGGATTACGACGCAGCTTGATATCTTTGCCGCCGGGCGCCCAGGCGGCCATTTTGTAGGGCCCATTGCTGACAATGATGTCGGGCTTTGACCACTCACGGCCGTGTTTCTCGACAACGTGTTGGGGAATGCAATATGCCGAGACGAGGTTGAGCGGCAGTTCCACATCCGGATGGGCGAGCTTAATGATCAGCGTGTCAGCCCGCGGCGCGGAGACCCCGAGTGCTTCGGGGGGTTTACGACCAAAGCGAACATCGCGTCCATTGACAATGGAGTCCATGCGCACGGCTTGCGGCGCGCCCGTATCAGGCGCGAGGTATCGCTGTAGCGTGAAGACAAAATCTTTGGCCGTGATCGCGCGTCCATCCGACCAGGAGAGGTTTTTGCGCAGGGTGAACGTCCAGGTGAGGCCGTCCGCGCTTGTCGTCCACTTACTGGCACAACCCGGGACCACTTTACCTGCGGCGTTAGTGACAGCGAGGCCCGCAAAGAGTTCGGCGGCCATCTCGGAAGTCACTTGCCCAGTGGGTCGTTGCGGATCGAGTGAAGTCAGTTCACTCGCCACAATACGCCGCAAGACTTTTGTCTCGCCACGTGAACGCTGCGCCCACGCGGCGCTTGAATACCAGGGGACAATCAGACTCGCGGCAACAAAATCTCGTCGTTTCATCATCTCTCAGCAGGATCTCTCAAGCGATCTATTGGCTGTCAGGTCAATACCACCACCAGTAGCAGCAGACCCACCAGCAAGCTCATCATGGCGCCCACGGTCAGCGAGCGGGCGAGCCAGCCGCCTTGCGCGAAGACTCTGAGGAAGAGTGTTACATACTTCCCGTCCGCTCGCATCCAACTGAGTAGCGTGTCGCGCAGCGCGCTCCATATCGATTCACCAGCACGCCATGCAGGTAATGCCGCGCGGCGGTAGAGCCAATCCGTATCGATCAAGGTACGCGCTTGCGGCTGTAGCCATTTACGGCTGACAAAGAAAACGATGGCACCGAGCAATAACAAGGGCACCGTGCCAAGTAGCTTGCTCAAGCTATATGGCGCCACAGACATCGCGACGTCGTAGGGTAAGAGTGTGTAGAGCGATATCGGTAAACAACCGATCGCAACACAGGCAACGACTAACAACCCCATCGCCCACTTCATATTGGCAGGTGGATCGGTCAGTGGCTCGTTTGACGTCTGCTGAGTTCTCGTCTTATCAAAGAAAATAAACCAAGGGAGCCGTAGACCGACATACACCATCGCCGCCGCGGTCGCGAAGCTGAGGACGGCGGATGCCATCGCAAATTCTCCAGAGCTGACCGCAGCGCTAATGAGCGATTTACTGACATAGCCCGAGGTCAGGGGTACTGCGGAAATCGTCAGAGCTCCCACGATCATGCAGAACGCCGTGAAAGGCATGCGCGAGGCGAGACCGCCGAGACGATCAAGCGTGCGCTCACCGGTTTGGAGCATGACAGCGCCCGCTGCCATCATGAGCAAGCCCTTATACAAAATATGGGTAAAGGCGTGTGCGGCGGCGGCGCTGAGCGCGAGCTCCGTGCCCACCCCAATCGCGGTCACCATGAAACCGACTTGACCGACGATGGAATAGGCCAGCAAGCGACGGATATCGTGGGCCAAGAGCGCATA
>CAZSRB010000004.1:32814-59915 GCA_964609065.1 uncultured Acidibacter sp.
GACCGACGATGGAATAGGCCAGCAAGCGACGGATATCGTGGGCCAAGAGCGCATAAACCATGCCGTAAATCACCATCACAGGACCGATGGTGAGCAAGATATCGGCGCCGGGGAACAATAGGATCAAGGCGAGCACAGCGGTCTTAGTGGTAAATGCTGAGAGCATGACCGTGCCACCAAGACTCGCCTCGGGGTAGGCATCGGCGACCCATGCGCCAAGTGGCGGCGCCCCCGCGTTGATGAGCACACCGATCAATACACACCACGCCGCGACATTGTGGAGGTCGAGCGCCGAGACGCTCTGCTGACCTTGTAACCACAGGGCTGCGATGCCCACCATGAGAATGACGCCACCTAAGAAATGTAATATCGCATAGCGCCAACCGGCGGCTCTGGCGGCGTCGGTTCCCCCGCACCAGATAATCACGGTCGAGAAGATCGCCATCAATTCCCAAAAGATAAAAAAGCTTAAGAGATCGCCTGCGAAGCAGACCCCTAGTGCGCCACCGGCATAGCCCATGGCAGCGGCGAGTTCCATGCGCCGCGAATGATTCATGGCGTAGAGCCCGCCGATCGTCGCCATAGCTGCAAAGACGGTCGCAAAGAGTTGCCGTAGTGGTGAGCTTTCAAAGAAATCAAGTTCAGCGCCAAGCCAGTGGACGACGCCATCACCTGCGGCAGGCTGCCATATCCAAAGTAACGCGAGTAGCGGTGCTGCGATGAGCGCAATACGCCCTAAATTGCGTGGCAGTAGGGCGACCAACAAAGCTCCGACCCACATCGCGATTGCAGGGGTCAGCATCATGGCACCAGCCCCCCAGTTGGAAGCGACCCTTCAAGGAGAGGTGCTTGTAGATTGGCAATCGACGTCGCAAACAGCATGAAAAATAAAGTCAGGCTTGCGGTGATGAGCAGAGCCCCGACGATGGGCGCGGGTGCCTCACCGTGTACCGGTTCATCCTGAGGCGGCTCTTTGAAGAAGGCACGATGCAGAATCGGGAGAAAATAGGCTGCATTGAGCGCCGTGGAGATCACGAGTACGGTGAGCACAAACCATGATTCTTGCAAGATAGCTGCTTGAAGTAAGAGCCACTTGGAGACAAAGCCTGCAGTGGGGGGTAGCCCAATCATACTGGCCGCAGCGATCGCGACCGCGAGTAGGGTGAGCGGCATACGCCGACCGATTCCGTCGAGTTGCGAAATCAAGATCTTGCCCGATGCGGCATAAATGGAGCCTGCCGCGAAAAACAGCGTGATTTTCGCGACGGCATGCGCTGCGATATGCATGGCGGCGGCGAGACTCCCTTGCGGAGAAAACAGCATCGCTGCCATGACGACATAGGAAAGTTGGCCGACTGTGGAGTAGGCGAGCATACTTTTGATGTTGTCCTGCCGAAGCGCGATCAGCGAAGCGGCGATGATGGTGAACCCGGCAAGATAAAGCGGAATCTCCGTCCATGGCGCGTTAGCGAGTGTTTCCCATCCAAAGACAAAGATGACGAGTTTCGCGATGACAAACACGCCCGCTTTGACGACTGCGACGGCGTGTAACAAGGCAGAGACGGGCGCAGGGGCCACCATCGCAATCGGTAGCCAGCGATGCACGGGCATCACGGCAGCCTTACCCACGCCGTATAAAAAGAGTAGTAGCAGTGGTGCCACCGCGACGGGGCTGATCTGCCCCGATAACAAGCCTTCGGGTCTGAAATCGCCATGGCCGACGAGTGCGTACACCATGATGATGGCGGGCAGGAAAAAGCCGATTGAGGTGGCCAGTAGAATCTGTAGGTATTTCCGTGCACCCGCGCGAGCGACATCGGTTCCATAGTGAGCCACCAAGGGGTAGGTGGCGAGCGTTAGGGCCTCATAGAAAATAAAGAGCGTAAAGAGATTATCGGCGAATGCGATACCCATCGCGCTCGCCAAAGATATAGCGAAGCAAAAGAAATAGCGGGTCTGATTGTGTTCTTTTTTGGCGCGTAGATAACCGATCGAATAAATCGATGTCACGATCCATAGGCCGCTTGCGATGAGCGCGAACAGCAAACCGAGCGGCTCGACTGATAGCCGAATCGCAAGGCCCGCCATCGGTTCGGCAATCGTGAGCGTGGGCAGCTCTTGCGCCATAAAGCCGCGGGTCAGACTCATGACGGTCGCAAATAGACCGGCTGCGCTCGCTAAGGTTGCGGTTTCGCGCAGGTTCGGCCAGCGCCTCAATAATAAAATCCCAGCGGCACCTGCCAAAGGGATGAGCAGCACGCTCGCCAATAGCCCTGCATTCATGGCAAGGCTCCTACCGGGGCAATGCCGAGTAGCCATTCAGCCCCGCGGCCAGCCGTTTCCACCAGCGCACCGGCATCGACACCCAGCCAAAGATTGGCGAGCGCCAAGATCGCAATGGGGCCCCAGATCACCACCGAGGGCTCGCAACGCTCCAGAGTGACATCGGTCCTGTCGTATAGTGTCTCGACGATTTTCCAAAAATAAATGACCGACAACACAGAGGAGGCAAGCACCGCGGCAATCCACGTCCAGTGCTGCTGTTCGATCAAGGCGCTGATCAACCACCACTTGCTGATGAAGCCCGCAGTGAGCGGGACGCCGACTAAACTAAACCCCGCGATGAGTAAGCTCGCGCTCGTGATCGGCATGCGGTGCCCGAGTCCCCGCAGAGTTTTGAGCGAGGCCGATCCAGTTTGATAGGCCATCGCACCTACGGCCATGAAGAGCGCGGCTTTCATCAAGGCGTGATTGACGATGTGAATGGTGGCGGCCGTGAGGCCAGTCATTGAGGCGAGTGAGAGCCCGAGTACGATGTAACCGATTTGGGCGACGCTGGAATAAGCGAGCAGACGACGCAAGTCTGTTTGATTGATGGCGAGCGCGGATCCCACCAGCATGGCGATCACTGCGAGGCTTTGCAGAAGGATGAGGAGCCCCTCGCCGAGCGGTAAATCGGCTAACGGGAACACTCCAAATAAAAAGCGAGCGAGTACGTAGAGGGCGACTTTGGTGGAAGTCGCGGCTAAAAACGCACCGATAGCTGAAGGGGCCTCCGCGTAGGCGGCGGGCAACCAAAAATGTAATGGGAATAGGGCAGCTTTGATAGCCAAACCCAGCACGACAAACGCGATGGCGGTTTGTACCGACGCGCTTTGACTGATCGCAGGCAGGCGGATTGCCAGATCATCCATGTTGAGGGTGCCCGTCATGATGTAGAGCAGGCCCACACCAATCAGAAAAAATGTGGCACCCACCGTACCAATGATCAAATACCGAAACGAGGCGACCAAAGCCTCCCGCCGTCGACCTAAGGCAATCAGTGCATAAGTGGAAAGTGATGATATCTCTAAGAAAACGAACACATTAAAGGCATCTCCGGTGGCCACGATGCCGAGTAATCCCGATAGCAGTAGCAAGAACGCCGCCATCGCGGGCGCGACGCGGGCACTCGGAATTTCAAGGGCTAGCAAGCGCTGTAGGTACGGCATCATGACAGCCGCGAGGGTGGCCACCAGCGTTTGCACGATTGCGCCAAAGATATCGAGACGATACTCGATGCCCCAAGGTGCAGGCCAATTACCGAGACGATAGCGTAGTGGTCCTTCGCTCAGCACCTGCGCGAGTAAGACCCACGACATGAAGGCGGCGCCGATCGCCACGGCCATCGTGAGTACGTACGCCCACTTCGAGCGGCCAAGTAGCGCGATGATCGGTGCGGCCATTAAAGGCAGCGCAACGACCCCGATTTGAAAGTGCTCAGCCGCCATGCGAGTCCTTATCGCTGAGCGCTGAGTCGTCGATGCTGCCGTAGGCGTCGTGAATTCGTACCGCGAGTGCGAGGCCGAGTGCCGTCGTCGCAACACCGACCACGATGGCCGTCAGAATAAGTACATGCGGTAGCGGGTTGGAATAGAGCTCAACGCCCGGTGAGAGGATGGGAGCGGCGCCCCCTCGAATGAACCCCGCGCTGATATAGAGCAGAAACACCGATACCTGGAATACATTGAGGCCGATGAGTTTGCGGATCAGATTGCCTCTGGCAATCAGAGCATAGAGCCCTGTCATCATTAACAGGATAACGAGCCAATAGTTGTATTGCCCAAGGTCCATCAGACTCAATGCTCCTTGCGAGTTGACTGATCGGAGCGTAAGAGTGGATCGACCGATGCATCATCGACATCGACCGATTCTTCGTTAGGTGAATCGTCAGCATCCGCCGAAAAGGTGTAGGCAAGGAGCGTGATACTGGCTGAGACCGTGAGTAGTACCCCGAGCTCGATCAAAATAATCCCGAGATGTTGGCCGTTGATCGGGTCGCTCAGTAGCACGTTGTACTCAAGGAATTGACCCTCAAGCAAGATGCCCGCGATCCCCGTGCCACCATACAACAGGACGCCTGATGCGGCCTGTAGCCGAAGCCAGCGAGGCGAGACGGCGGCGCGTGCAGCAGCATCCCCAAACAGCAGTCGATACAAAATCAGCGCCGCGCCCAGGATCACTCCTGCCTGAAATCCCCCGCCAGGCCCATACTCGCCGTGAAACTGCACATAGAGGGCAAAGACCACCACCAGAGGGATCAAAAATTTACCGACGACTCTCAGGATCAGATCATCACTCATGATCGTCTGCCTTGCCGTCGTTACGTTTACCCGAGCCTAAGATCAACCACACGCCGAGTCCGGCGGTGAACACCACAACCACTTCACCGAAGGTGTCAAACCCGCGATAGCTCGCTAGGACACTGGTGACAACGTTCGGAATCCCGATTTCATCAAAAGAGGCTTGTAGATAGCGTGGGGCGACATGTAAGTGCACGGGATTGTTCGCTAGACCCACGCCCGGTAGATCGCGAGTCCCCCAAATGAGTGCGGCACCCGTCACGCTAGTGAGAGCGAGTGCGCGACCATCTAAGATGCCCCGACGCGAACTTGGGCAGCGGTCATTACCGCAGCGACGCAGTGCGCTTAGCATAAGTAGAGTCGAGACGCCTGCACCCACGGCCGCTTCGGTAAAGGCCACATCGGCTGCGCCCATCGCGAGAAAAAGCCCCGCGCAGACCAAGCTGAATGCGCCAAAGACCATAATCGCCGTCAATTCGCTGCGAGTGAACACCACTTGCAGGGCGATGATCCAGAGCATCGCGAGTAGGGCGACATCGATCACTTCGGAAATCATGCATCACCTGCCTTGGGCGTTATCGTCTCGCGTGGGGCTGGGTCCTTGTTGGCAGACTCATGACTTACCGACTCGTGCCGCAAACCACTGATGTAGGCGGCGCGGGCGAGTGCGTGACAGGCGGTCGGGCTGGTAAACAACAAGAAGACAAAAATGAGTAATAACTTAATACTGACGAGGCCGACACCAAAGAATACCCCCACCCCCAATAAAAATACGCCCGAGGCCAGGGTATCGATCACGCCTGCGGCGTGTAGGCGAGAGTAAAAGTGTGGGAAGCGATTTATCCCGATACTACCGAGTAGTACCAATAGGGCACCGAGCGCCATCAGGGCGCCTGCGATGAGGTCGGCGGTGGTGGAGCCTGTGCTCTCAAGCCCGCTCATACGGCCTCGCGAGTGGACGCTTGGTCGTTTCGGCGATGCAGTGATTCGCTGTATCGCAACAAGGCTACTGTACCAATGAAATTGAGTAGCGCATAAAGCAGCGCGATATCCAAATAATCAGCGCGTCCTGCTAGCGTCGCCAGCAAGGCGATCAGTAAGACGGTCTTGGTGCCAAAGCTATTGACCGCGAGGATGCGGTCAAAGACCGAGGGGCCGAGTAGTGCCCGCACGAGCGCGAGCATCATGGAGATGAGTATTGCCGCAGCAATTGCAAGCAGCGTCATGCACTTTCTCCCTCGACATCTTGGGGAATCAGGGCGTCGAGCTCGCCGTCTTCGACACCCTTAGCCGACGTTTCGGAGAGCGCATGCACCACAAATTTGCCGCCATTGGTGAGCACTGTGACCGTGCCGGGCGTTAAGGTAATCGCGTTACCCAGTATGACCCGTCCCAGCGCGCTACGCTGCTGCACTCTGACACTCAAGAATTTCGGCTGGATGGCGCTCTGGCCCCGTAATATTTGACCCAGTACTTGCGCGCTCGAGCGGGTAATTTCGACCAGCAAGCGACTCCAAAATCGTAGCAGCGGCCACGAGAAGTGGATGGGATGACTTTCGTGGTCGATGACATCGAGGCGATGTGCAAGCCACACGGCAAATATCACGGTGAAGGCACCGAGACCCAATAACAAGGGTTTCGGATAGCCCGATAGCACCCACCATAAGAGCGCTAAAAAAAGGCTCAAAGAGATGGTGTGTTTCATCGGTGTGAGCGACGGGTGGGCGTGAGTGGAGAACGAGAATCAGCGAGTCGCTGCTGCAAAGCGCTCTGATACCACTTGCCAGTTAACGACCTGCCACCAGGCGTCCAAATAGTCGCCGCGACGATTTTGATAGCGTAGATAATAAGCGTGCTCCCAGACATCATTACCCAGTAATGGCGTGCCGCGCACGTCCACCACATCCATCAAAGGATTGTCCTGATTGGCCGTCGATGTCACTTGCAGTTTGCCCTCTGCATTGACGATCAACCAGCTCCAACCGGAACCAAACCGGCTCAGGCCTGCTGTGCGAAACGCAGTTTTGAAGGCTTCCATCGAACCAAAGTCTCGTTCGATCGCCGCCATCAATGCAGCCGAAGGCGCGCCGGTTTCACTTGCTTGGGTCATGGACTGCCAAAAGAAGGAATGGTTCCAATGACCGCCGCCGTTATTGCGAATGGCGCTTGAGTGTGTGGACACGCTCGCGAGCAAGGACTCCAGACTTTGACCTTGCAGACTCGCATCCGCTTTGATCGCGCGATTGAGGTTATTGACGTAGCCCTGATGGTGCCGCCCATGATGAATCCGCATGGTGTTCTCATCGATCGCCGTAGACAGCGCATCGTAGGCGTAAGGAAGCTCGGGCAAGCTAAAGGCAGCTGCTGAGGCCATGCTCGGCGAGCTCATTCCAATGAGCACCCACGCGGCTGCCAGCGCGGGACGGGTCAAGGTTTTGAGTAGGTCAATCATAGGGTGACTCCTAAGCAAAGCCAGGCGGTATTGCGAGGGCCCGTAGGATACCCATCCGCTCTGCTGAAGTCTCGCGGATCGAGCCTCTTTACCGATGCATCCAGCTAATACTTGGGCTTCAGATGGCGATGCGAGGTTTGGTCGTGGTCAGATCCGTGCGAGTGGGGCTCCGCCGTTTCGACACCCACTAAGTTCAAGGCCCCGTGGCGAACACCGGGCGTGGCTGTCAGTTGTGCTGCGAACTCGCGCACCGCTGCGGTAGCGCCTTGTAGCACTACGGTTTCCAGGCAATTGTGATGATCCAAGTGCACATGCATGGAGGCGACGGTTAAATCATGATGGGCGTGTTGGGCGGCGGCCATACGCTCTGCGAGGGCCCGTTCATGGTGATCATAGACGTAGGAGAGACTCGCCACACAGTGATGAGTGGCGCTCGGCTCATTCGTCGGATCGTCAAGCCGATCACGAATCAAGTCACGAACCGCTTCACTGCGATTACCGTAGCCCCGCTCTTCGATGTATCGATCAAAGGCGTTTGCTAACTCGTCATCAATAGAAATGGTGATACGTTGCATAGTGAGAACCCTCAGCGGGGTGCTTGTAGGAGCTCAATCAGGTAACCGTCGGGATCTCGTGCGTGGAAAACTTTACCAAAGAGCGCTCTGCCATCGGCTGCCTTTTTCTTTGATCGATAAGTTTGCGGCGGCTCAAGGATTTGCGCATTGATCGCTTGTAAGTCGGCATAGCTCGCATCGGCGTCGGCGGTATCAAAAACAAGCACGACGTCGCCGATGCCCACCCTTGTCGGGTCGCGCCGAGCTTCAGTGGGGGTGGGCTTCGCAAACTCGACCAAGCCGATTTTGCCGCCCACCTCATCGCGATGCGCCATGATGACCAAACGCACCGCCGTGGCCGGTACATTTAACGGAAAGAAATTCCCCTCGGGTTGCCGTGGGTTGGCTTGATCCATCTCTATCTCAAAGCCCAGCACCCGATAGAACGCGATGGAGCGTTCGGCATCACTGACAAGGAGTGCCGCGCGCAAGAGGCCATCGGCCGCAGCGGGGCGCGCGGCGCCCAAGAGCGTACAGAGAAAGAGGGCTATGAGGGTGGGTAAGGAGCGTTTCATACCCAGAGCATAATACGCCGTCGATCGCTCGCCACAGGGCTGAGCCTTCAGGACTTGGCCCGGTGGTTGGGCTAGAATGCGGCACATGAAAATGCTGACTTCGCTGCGCCGGATGCGCTGGGCCCTTCTCTCAGTGCTCTCGCCGTTGATGCTGACTGCCTGCCTATCGGGATCGGGTCCCGCCGAGCCGACCATCAGCGATCAACCGAAGAACCGCGAAGTATTCGTCGGACAGCGAGCCACCTTCGATGTGGGGGTGTCCGGTGCGCCCGTATTGAGCTTTCAGTGGGCGCGCAACGGCGTCGCGATTGCCGGCGCGACCTCGGCGCGCTACAGCACAGATCCGGTCACGCTCGAGGATGACGGCGCCAGTTTCACTGTGACCGTGAGCAATGAATCGGGTAGCACCACGAGTGCGGCGGCGACCTTGACCGTCAAGCCGGGTCCCAGCATCACCTCGCAGCCACAATCGGCGAGTGTGGCCGAGGGCACCTCGGTCACCTTTACGGTGGAGGGCGAGGGTGAGCAGCTGACCTATCAGTGGTATCGCGATGAAACTCCCATCGGTGGCGCGACGGCCGCGAGCTACACGCTCACCGCAGCGGCGACTGATGATGGCGCGATTTTTCGGGCGCTTGTGATTAATCCCGGTGGCTTTGCCGTCTCTGAGGGGGCGTTGCTAACCGTGGTCGGTGCGCCGCAGTTACAGGTGCAACCGGTCTCGCAGTCAGTGGCGATCGGCGACGATGTGATCTTTGGGGTTCGTGCGATCGGTGGCGAGCTACAGTACCAGTGGTTACGCGATGGTGTGGCGGTCGCCGGTGCGACGCAACCCGTGTTAGCCGTGTCGGCGGTGACGGCGGCTGAGCAGGGTTCGACCTGGTCGGTCGTGGTGACGAACGCGCGCGGCGAAGTGAGTAGCGACACCGCGACGCTGCAAGTGATCAATGAAAATATTCGCGAGCTCACAGACGCTAACGCCCAAATCGCTTTGTCGAAGACCTCGGCCACGGTGGGTAGTTTCACGCTGGTGCGTCGCAGCGATGGCCAAATTGCAAGCTGGGGCTATCGTGCCGAAGGACAAGGCGGCGATGGGAATTTTGGCAATCCCTCAGCGAGCATTGTGACCGCGACGTTGCCGGAAGGTCGTACGGCCACTGCCATTGCCGCGGGTGGCTTTCATGCGCTGGCGCTACTCGATAATGGCGATGTGGTGTCTTGGGGTGCGAATGATGCCGGCCAATTGGGACTCGGTGATTTATCGAGCCGATCGACTCCCGCGGTGGTCAGTTTGGAGGCACCGGCGGCCGCGATTGCCGCGGGTTTGAACTTCTCGGTCGCAGTCCTCAATGATGGTCGCGTCTTTACCTGGGGTTCTAATTCCATTGGCCAGTTGGGTGACGGCAGTCGCCAAGCCTCGGTGGTTCCCGTCGAGGTCGAGGGTATCGACCAAGTGACGCGAGTGGCTGCGGGCCGTGCGCATGTCTTGGCTTTGCGCAGTGATGGCTCGCTGTGGAGTTGGGGTGACAACGGCTCGGGGCAGCTCGGGGACGGGCTTTTCAAACCCGCTCTCGTGCCGGCCGCCACGCAGCTTGGCGAGATCGTGCGCATTCGCGCGGGTGGTGACCAATCGGCTGCTATTTCCGCGCGCGGCGTACTTTATCTTTGGGGTGAGAATGGTGCGGGTGCGCTCGCCCTCGGTGCTTCGGTAGAAACAGATATGGGTGTACCGACCGCAGTGGTCGCGGATGTGGTCGATGTGGCCACAGGTGATGACATTACGTTGGTGCTTGGTGCCGATGGCTTGCTGCAGAGCGCAGGCGCGAACACCAGCGGATCACTCGGAGATGGCGGCACGAGCGCACGCTCAAGCCTGGGTCCCGTCGCGGTCGTGAGTCAGGGTATTGCACTCGATGTCGGTGGCCGTGTGTTTGCAGGCGCGATTGCCGCCGATGGCGTGACCTATCTTTGGGGTGACAACAGCGCTGAACAGCTAGGTAATGAATCTTTGAGTGAGACAGGCACAGCAACGCCCACCGCAGTGCCGTCTTTTGACGCGATTCCCTGAGGCGGCTCAAGACGCCTCCCGTCGACGAGGAGGTTGAGGAATGCAGTACCGTTACGCACCGTTGCTTGCGACCTTGGTGGTGTTGGCGGTCAATGCCGCCGCCAGCATTTTGCCAATCAATGGCATGTCCACTGGAGAATTGTCAGATCTCTATCCCACGGGGTTTACGCCCCCCGGCTGGGTCTTTTCGATCTGGGGTCTGATTTATACGGGGCTTATTGCGTATAGCTTCACGGCGCTGCGAGGTAACCCTCGGGCGCGACAGCGAGCGGCAGTGATTCAAGGTCCCTATTTGTTAAACGCGATCGGAAATGCTGGCTGGATTTTTGCCTGGCATTACCGCGAGGTTGAACTGAGCGTGCTCTTGATGCTCTTTATCTTGGCAACGCTGATTGTGATTTTTCTGCGCTTACGTCGTCTACCCAATTCCACCTGGGGTGAATATTTCACCATTGATGCACCGTTCAGCCTGTACTTTGGTTGGATTACCGCGGCAACCTTGATCAACATTGCCACCCTATTCTTTGATTGGGGGCGCTATCCATTAGGTCTTTCCATGGATGAATGGGCGCTTGCGACGGTGACGTTCGCGATCGCCTGGTACGTTTGGCTCACAAGCCTGACTCGCGACGTAGTTTATGGTGCAGTACTCGTGTGGGCGGGGACGGGCATTTATTTTGGTGCGGAAACCGTATCTGCACCCGTGCGGATCATTGCGCTGACGGGGGTCATTGCGCTCGCTGCAGCGATTCTTTGGGCGCTCTTTAATCCGCGGCCAAGAGCCAGTCTTCGAGGGCCGTGAGCACGTCCTCACGCGCTAATTCATTGAAGATTTCGTGACGCAAGTCGGCGAACTCGCGTGCTTGCACGCAGCGGGCGGGCGCTCGAGTTTGAAACTCACGACTGCCCGCCGGATCGACTAGACGATCAGCGCCTGCATAGAGGAGCAAAGTAGGAAGGCTCCAATTTGATGCCTGCGCGCGAACCTGTTCGCCTTCCGCCGCTAAAAACTGCCCGAGCCGCGCGCTGATGCGATCATGTACGAGAGGATCGGCTCGATAAGCTCGCACCACCTCAGGGTCGTGGGAGAGTTGCTCGGCATCGAGACCATTGCCGAGCGTGAGATTGGGGGCAAATTTGGGGAGCAGAGTAACGGCCCATTTCTGCCACGTGCGTAGTGGTAATGCGAGTGCGGGCGATGAGAGCACGAGCGCACGCGGCTGAATGAGACCGCGCGATACGGCCGAAGCGGCCACCAAGCCACCGAGACTGTGCCCAAAAAGGTGGATCGGCGTTGCGAGCCCCTCGATCACTTCGACGAGTTGCTCCACCAATTGGAGGGGATGGGCGATATGGCCGCGTGAGCCGCTCGAAAGGCCATGCCCGCGTTGATCATAGGCGTGGACCACATCGCCGCGTGCTTGCAGCCACTCGGCCAGTGCCAGATAGCGACCGGAATGTTCACCCAGACCATGGACGAGCAGCCAGGTACGTGGCTCGCGCGCGACGCCGCTGACTCCTCGATTGGGCGCTGGCCAGTGCCGACAGAGAAGCGTATCCCCGTCGCAGGTCAGCAGCTGATTCGCCGAGGGCGTTGCGCTCGTCGATGAGGGGTCGCTCGTCGCTCCAGGGTCACTCATAGGCCCGAGGGTACTGGCTCGCGGGAGGGCGCTCAAGTCACCGGCTAGTTACTGGCTAGACTCGCGATTTAGGGCTTTCTCGGTGTAGAGTTTCAAGATGGGGCGTTATTTTTGGGCATTTCTGATTCCCGCTGGCGCAGCGCTGGGGCTTTATTGGGGCGGGCTATGGGCCTGGTGGACCGTCTTTGCGATCTACGTGCTCGTGCCTGCGATCGATCAATGGCTCGCGCCAGATCGCGCGAACCCCGCGCCCGAAGCGCTCATTGAACGCCGCGCATCCTGGGTGGCTAATCTGCCCTTGTATCTCGCTGTGCCCGTACAGTTCGGTTTGATTTTTGCCTTGTTAGTCGCCATGGACACGGACGCCCCTGCGTGGGTCAAAGTTGGCTGGGTCGCCTCGGTAGGCTTATCCGCAGGGGGGCTCGGGATTGTGGTGGCGCATGAGCTTGTCCATCGGCGTGCATATTTCGAATATTGGCTCGGCAAGCTGCTCTTGATGTCTGTGCTCTACATGCATTTCGCCATTGAGCATGTCAGAGGGCATCACGCACGCGTGGCAACGGATGAGGACCCGGCGAGCGCGCGTTTAGGTCAGTCCGTGTATGCCTTTGTACCGCAGAGCATTTTGCGCCAGTGGCCGAGCGCGTGGCAGTTGGAAGTTGAGCGACTGCGTAAGAAATCTTTGCCTATTTTTAGTCATCACAACGAAATGCTCGGGATGGTGGTGCTGCAAGGGACTTGGCTCCTGCTCATTAGCGTATTTTGGGGTCTTACGGGGTTGCTGGCGGCGGTGTCGGTCGCCCTCATCGCGGTGACGCTGCTCGAGGTCGTTAATTACGTGGAGCATTACGGTTTACGCCGAAACAAAGACGCGAGCGGACGAGTGGAGCCCGTGAGAGCGCATCATTCCTGGAATAGTGATCATCAGCTCAGTCGGATTTTATTGTTCGAATTACCGCGACACACCGATCATCATATGAACGGCAGTCGGCCTTACCAGACGCTGCACAGCGTCCCGGGTGCGCCGCAATTACCTGGGGGCTACCCGGCGATGGTCTTGTTAGCGTTGGTGCCACCGTTGTGGTTTCGGGTGATGAACCCGCGGGTCGCAGCGCAGGCAACGCCTTGAGCTTTAATGTGACTTAGCCTTAATTTCACTGAGCCTCAGCAAAGAATAACGAGATAAAAAAAGGGCGATGGGTCACCCCATCGCCCTTTTGTCAGGCTATGGCTGCGGGTCGCTTAGAACGACTTACGCAGCGTGATTCCGTAGGTGCGCGGCTGATTGGTGTAGCCCGAGAAGCTCCCCGTCTGTGCGACCGTGGGGAAGGCGCTCAACAAATAGTTGTCATTGTTGAGGTTGCGCCCCCAGACCAGCACTTCCCAGTCGCTGATATTCATGCCGATACTGGCATTGATCGTGCTGACCGAGCGGTTAGCGATCGCAGTTGAGATGTTCTCTACCACCTGCACGTTGCTCTCGTAGAGATGATCCGCACGTACGAAGCCGTCAACGCCGTCGATCGACCAGTTGTAGGTCACCCCGGTGGAGACGCTTTGCTCATGGATCCCGGCGGGCTTAGTACCAGTGAGATCGGTCTGACCGTTCGGACCTTGTGCACCCACGAACGAATCGTACTTGGGATTCAGGAAGGTGCCTGCGATATTGAACTGCCAGTTGTCGCCTGCGCGGAACTGGGTCTCGATCTCGATACCCGTGGTTGATTGCTTACCGGCATTACCGAGTACGAAACCGGTCCCGAGGAACAAGTTCGACTGGAAGCCCTCAATCTCCTGATCAAAGATCGCGACATTGATCGCAAAACGATCCGTGCGAGCCTTAAGGCCGATTTCATAGACCGTCGATTCCTCTGGGCCGGCATAGCGGGTGCCATAGCGTGGGTACCAGGGGTTCAGCGCCCCACCGAGTGGCGAGCGCGCTGCGGTCGCGGGCGCAAACGGCTTGCTATCACGCGAGAGGTTCCAAGACGTCGCTTTGTAGCCCGTCGACACACCGCCATAGACGTTGACGTTATCGCTCAGGTCATAAGCGAGACGTACGGTGTAGGTGGTCTTGCTGTCATCGGAGCTATCGGTGAACGGCACAACCGGATGCAAGAACTGCAACGGGTAGAGCACGAGCAAGGGGTTGCAGATCGCACCCGTGAACGCGCCGATTGGCGGCGGTGGATTGAAACAAGGCACGAGCTGTCCATCTGCCACGCTCGCCTGATCGGCAATGGCCGCCAGCGTCGCAGCCGGTACGCCCAGTGCGGCGAGTGGCGCGAGCTGCGCGTTAATCAGCCCGAAGCCAATATTCACAAAGTTGAGAGCGGAAAACGCTTCGTTTGAGGTTTGCTCAAACACCACATCTTTTTGCGTGTTGGTATAGGCCAGCCCCGCAGTGAGCGTCAGCCGATCAGTGAGGTCAAAGTCGAGCTGTCCAAAGAGCGTGTAGGCGTCACTATCTTGTTGCGTCTCGATCAGATTGCCCGTGTTGTCACGGAACAGTGATCCAGCTGGAACACCGAACGGCGCCAAGCTTTGCTCAAGACCCGGGATCACGGTGATCCCACCCGCGAGTAGCGAGGCGTAATTTCGGAACGCGCTACCGATGCGGATCGTGTTGTCGTACTGCACTTCTTCGGTGATGTAGTACGCACCTAGGAGGCCGCGCACCGCGCCTCCGGCGTCATACTCCAAGCGAATTTCTTGGGTCAGGGTGTCAATATCGCCTTCGTTCAGGTTGACTGCGCCCAGATCGCCGCTCGTGAAATCAAAGTCATAGTCAAAGCGAGTCTGCTGGTTACGCAGTGAGGTGATTGAGCTCACACCCCAGTTATCCAGATCCCAGTTCAAATGTAGCGAGGCACCGCTATTCTCCACATAGTTGAGCGGGAGCTTGTTGACATAGGCTTTGCGGTCAAACGGGCTTCCCGTATAGATCTGACCGCCGAGCCCGCGGATGACGTTGCCTGTGGGACCGTCCACCAAGTTGACGACACCGCAGCAGACTTCATTGATCGAACCGTAATCACCGATCAAACGAACTTCGAGGTTGTCGCTCGCATTCCACAGTAATTGAACGCGCACATCGGAGCGATCGCGATCATTCAATTTCTCACCGCTGGCGAGATCAGTGAAATAGCCATCACGCTCGTGCAGGATCGACGCCAAGCTGAAAGCGACGTTGTCACTTATGGGGCCGGTCACACGGGCTTTAAGAATTTTTTGATTGTAGTTGCCGAGCGTGCCTTCGATCATGGTGCCGAACTGGAACTCAGGCTTTTTGGTCACCACGCTGATGACACCCGCCGAGGCGTTCTGACCAAAGAGCGTACTCTGAGGTCCGCGCAACACTTCAACGCGCTCAATGTCGACAAGATCGCTGATCGCGCCAGCTGAACGTGAGCGGTAGACGCCATCAATGAAGACACCCACCGAGGGCTCGATGCCGGGGTTGTTGGCACCGTTACCAAAACCACGGATCAAAAAATTCGTCTGAGTGGAGGTTTGCAGCGTCGTGACGCGCAGTGACGGCACGATCGAGGCCAAGTCTGTGACGTCTTGAATGGAAGCCTTGTTGATGGTCTCAACGGAGGTCACGGTAACCGCGACGGGAACATCTTGCAGGGTTTGTTCACGCTTGGTGGCCGTGACGATGATTTCCTCGAGTACACCTTCGTTCTGCGCAAACGTGACCGCACTACCGGCCAGCATGGCTGCTGCGACGGCGACACTGACAGTGGTGGTTGACTTCATTGAGTATTGCCCCTTTGTTGATTAGGCCGGTCTCTGGCAGTCCCAAACTGCCATCGGCACTGTTATTCCTCGCGCTGATTCTACCTAAATGCGCGAAATGTCGAAAATTTTTGCAAAGTGAGCCGCGAGGGCAAGCGGCTAAGGGGGTCGACACCCCCTTTATGGGTACTGTTAGAGTCCTGTGGTGCCGTTTCGGGGCTCTGCGCCCAGCCAGCGAGAGAGGTGGCCGACCACAGCGTGGAGGCGTAGCGCCCCCTCCTCAGTGAGCTCGATGTACTTGCGCCGACGGTCTTTGGGGTCCAAGGAATAGGTCACAAGTCCCCCCTCGAGTAGGCGTTCAATACGCCGAAGCGCCGTGGTCACGGGTGACTTCGAGGCGAGACAGAGACTGGTGACCGAGATCCGTCGCCGCGTGAGGCGCGCACGCAACAGTTCTGCCAGCATGCTCCAAGCAGCATCCCCTTCCACGATGCCATCGAGCTGACGAATACGAAGGTCATCGATTTCGGCCAGCGCATCGAGTATGCGTAGTTCGACCGGATGCTCCCGAAATGGCTGGGGCCGACGCATTGGCAGCGCACCGTGGGCGCCATCCTCCCTCGATAGGATGCGCAGCGGCGCCCGACGATCGCGCAAGGAGGCGTGACGTCGTTGCGCTTCTTGTACCGCGCGGATCAAGGTTTGCCGCAGGAGCGGCTTGGGCAGCAAATCGGCCGCCTCGCGCGCCCAAGTTTGATCGAGATCGCTGACCGATCGAGATTCGGTGACGATGATGAGCTCAATATCGGGTCGGGCAATTTGCTTTTGGAGTTCGCTGACCCCGTTATCGGCGCCGGACCGTAGCGCGGCGGGATCTAACACAATGACGTGGATATCTTGCCGCGCAGCGAGTAACGCCAAAGCGCCGTCGGGTCCACTCAATGTTTCGGTGGCAAGGACTGACAGTCCTGTCTGACTCAGCGCGCGCTCCATATATTCGAGCGCCGAAGGATCGGTATCAATCAAAAGGATGGGTTGTCGCACGTTCAGGGCGGGCACTGACACCTCGGCCGTCTGGGGTTCCAACACATCTACCGGCATACTGTACCCTTTTGTTGACAAGTTTCGTTTTGCTTGGGCTGTCACGCAAAAGTGACCAATCAAACCAAATATTAGTTCAAATTTTGAGTGCCATATCGGTGAATATTCCATTACGGAACTAAAATGATTCGATGCGTATCACGATGAAGTCAAAAAAACGCCGAGCGGGGTCACGACATGTCGGGTTGGGTCCCTTTTCATGACTCTCTTTGCAGATCCTGAGATTGTTGATCTTTGTGTGCTCCGGCGATTTGTGACAGCGCCATCCACGTTTGTACAAATGGTCTTGACTTTGTACGACAGTGCTCCACCACGAAGGATGCAAACGCCCGGTGGGCGATTGATGTCATCTGAGATGACCAATTGTGGTGCATTAGGGTGGGTCAGTGACCACGCAGGGTATCGGTACGTATCGCAGGACCCTTTGACAGGTAGCGCATGGCCTGCGATGCCAGAAGTGTTCAGAGATTTGGCGGGTCGCGCGGCGCTCGCCGCAGGCTTTGGGATCTTTGAGCCGGATGCCTGCTTGATCAACTGTTATCGCGGGCCTGCGCAAATGGGTGCGCACCGAGACGCCGATGAGCGCGATTTTTCCCAGCCGATCGTCTCGGTATCGCTTGGCGCACCCGCCTATTTTCTATGGTACGGCGCTCAGCGTCGTGGCTCGCCTGCGAAATTATGGTTAGAAAGTGGCGATGTCGTTGTCTGGGGACGCAGCGCGCGCAAAGGTTATCACGCAGTGCAGCGCCCGCAGGGCGATGTGCGCTACAACTTAACGCTACGCAAAGCGGGCTAACACCGCGCGCGATCACGCGCTACAACAAGACGCGTTCGATGCCGCCCTCATTGGCGGCGGCGACGTAATCTCGCAGCCAGTGTTCGCCGAGCACATGCCGGGCAATTTCGACCACGATGTAATCGGCTTCAACATCGGTTTCGTCTTGATAGCGCGAGAGGCCCTGTAGGCAAGACGGGCAGGAGGTCAAAATTTTCACCTCGCCCTTAAAGCCATCTGCGCGCGTGGCAGCGGTGCCGTTTTGCATTTCTTGCGCTTTGCGAAAGCGCACTTGCGTACTGATGTCGGGACGCGTCACGGCAAAGGTCCCGGATTCGCCACAGCAGCGAGCATTATTGTCGATACGACCGTTCGCCTCGGCGTTCATCAATTGATTGACGACTTTCAGCGGCTCGTACTGTTTCATCGGCGAGTGACACGGGTCGTGGTACATATAGCGCACACCCGTGACGCCTTCCAAGCGCACGTCTTTTTCCATCAAGAACTCATGGATGTCGATGATGCGCGTGCCTGGAAAGATCTTGTCGAATTCATAGCCCTGCAGCTGATCAAAGCAGGTGCCGCAGCTCACCACCACGGTCTTGATATCTAAATAATTGAGCGTGTTGGCAACACGATGAAAGAGCACGCGGTTATCGGTGATGATTTTTTCCGCTTTATCAAAGTCGCCCGAGCCACGCTGGGGGTAGCCGCAACAGAGATACCCGGGCGGTAGTACCGTCTGCACGCCGACGTGCCAGAGCATCGCTTGAGTGGCGAGTCCCACTTGCGAGAATAGACGCTCCGATCCGCAGCCCGGGAAATAAAACACGGCCTCGGCTTCGGGCTGTGTGGTCCGCGGGTTACGGATCACGGGGACGTAATTTTTGTCCTCGATATCGAGCAGTGCTCGGGCGGTTTTTTTCGGTACCCCAGCAGGCATGCGTCGGTTAACAAAATGCACGACTTGCTCGCGTACGGGTGGTTTGCCCACTGTGGCCGGTGGTGCACTGACTTGCGGTTTGGCCAGCGTTTTAAACAGCTGATGGCCAAGCCGCTGAGCTTTGAACCCCCACTCGATCATGCCTTTGCGCACGAGCTTGATGGTTTCTGGGCGCGTGGCGTTCAAAAAGAGCATGGATGCCGCAGTGCCCGGGTTGAATCGCTTCTTACCCATCCGACGCAGAAGGTCCCGCATCGCCATCGAGACATCCCCAAAATCGATGTCCACCGGACAGGGTGACTCGCACTTGTGACAGACCGTGCAGTGATCGGCGACATCACTGAACTCATCCCAATGACGCAGCGACACGCCACGTCGTGTTTGCTCTTCATATAAGAACGCTTCGATGAGAAGCGAGGTCGCTAAAATCTTATTACGTGGGCTATAGAGCAAATTCGCACGCGGCACATGGGTCGCGCAGACGGGTTTACACTTGCCGCAACGTAAACAATCTTTGATAGCGTGCGAAATGCCGCTGATATCCGATTGCTGCATGATGAGCGACTCGTGCCCCATCAAGTTGAAGCTCGGCGTATACGCGTAGCGCAGATCAGCGCCCGGCAGCAGTTTGCCTTTATTGAAGCGGCCGTCGGGGTCGATGCGTGCCTTGTATTCACGAATCCCTGCCGTTTCTTCATCGGTCAAAAATTCGAGCTTGGTAATACCGATGCCGTGCTCGCCCGAGATCACACCGCCGAGATCCCGAGCAATCTGCATGATGCGAGCGACTGCGGCGTTCGCTTCCTGCAGCATTAAGTAATCATCTGAGTTAACCGGGATATTGGTATGCACGTTGCCGTCACCGGCATGCATGTGTAGCGCGACCCAGACCCGACTTTTGAGAATCCGTTGATGGATGGCGATGAGTTGCTCGCGGATACCCGCAAATGCGTCGCCTGCGAAGATTTCGCAGAGCGGTTCGCGAAGTTCCGTTTTCCAGCTGATACGCAGGCGATGATCCTGTACGCGATCAAATGTTTCGCGATCGTCGAGTCGGTCGAGTAAATCGCGCCATCGATGACGAACGTCGATCAGTTGCGCGAGCGCTCGCTGCGGCTGATCGCTAAGTAACGTGCTGGGCGGCAACGCATCGAGCTCGGCATCTCCGGTCTTGGCGGGCTTGAGATCACCGCGCAGATATTCTTCGAGCGCATCAATGAGTCGTAGCTTGTTAGCAATCGAGAGTTCGATGTTGATCCGCTCGATCGCATCGGTGTAGTCACCCAGACGCGGCAAAGGAATCACCACGTCTTCGTTGATCTTAAAAGCGTTGGTATGTTTGGCAATTGCGGCAGTGCGTGCGCGATCGAGCCAGAATTTTTTACGCGCATCAGCGCCGACGGCGATAAAGCCTTCGCCCGAGCGGGCATTGGCGATGCGCACGACTTCGGATGCGGCGCGCGCGACCGAGTTTTCATCGTCACCCACAATATCGCCGATCAACACCATCTTAGGCCGTGCGGCGCGCCGGCTCTTGGTCGCATAGCCCACCGCTTTTAGATACCGCTCATCGAGATGCTCAAGCCCAGCGAGTTTGACCCCGTGGTCACGATCGGCTTGCTTCAGTTGATCAATGATTTCGACAATCGACGGAATGGCCTCGCGGGCCTGCCCAAAGAACTCAAGACACACGGTACGACTGTGGCTGGGCATGCGGTGCACGACCCAGCGGGAGGCCGTAATCAGGCCATCGCAGCCTTCTTTTTGTACACCCGGCAGACCGCCCAAGAATTTGTCAGTAACGTCTTTACCCAAGCCTGCCTTGCGAAATAGCGAGCCGGGCATGGTCAGTGTTTCCACCTTTAAAACTTTGGCGGCCGCTGCGGGTTGCCGGCCGTCCTTTACGGTCAGGCGCCATTGAACTTCCGGTGCATCGTGAATTTTGCCGAGGTTGTGGCCGATGCGTTCGACTTCGAGCCAGTTGCCTTCGGGGTCGACCATGCGCCACCAGGCGAGATTGTCGACCGCCGTGCCCCATAGCACGGCCTTTTTGCCGCCGGCGTTCATAGCAATGTTGCCGCCGATACACGAGGCATCAATCGAGGTCGGATCCACGGCGAACACGAAGCCTGCGCGCTCTGCGGCTTCGGCGACACGACGTGTGACGACGCCGGCTTCCGCGTAGACCGTCGGGACGGCCTGCGGGTGTCCATCTTGGAGAACGCCCGGGAGCGCCATCTGCTCGACCGCCGAGACCTGCTCCAGCTTTTCGGTATTGATGACCGCCGAGAGTGGGGTCAGCGGGATCGCGCCGCCCGTGTAACCGGTACCGCCGCCTCGCGGAATGACCGAGAGTCCAAGCTCAATGCAGGCGCGCACGAGCCCCGGGACTTCATCCTCATGGTCGGGGCTGATCACGACGAAGGGGTATTCCACCCGCCAGTCGGTGGCATCGGTCACATGGGAGACGCGTGCAAAGGCATCAAAACAAATCGCATCATCGCGGGTGTACCGCGACAGGAGTCGTCTTGCGCGGGCGCGCAGTTTGCTGGTTTGGGTGAAATGCTCGGCAAATCGTGCGACCGCTTGGCGCGCGGCTTCCAGTAAAAGCGCTACTTTGCGATCGCGCTCCTGATCGGCGCTGCTGCCCAGGCGCACGCTGCCATGCACGCTGCTATCGCGGCGTTTATCGATTTCGCCGAGTCGGTGGTTGAGCGCGGCGATCAATAATTTGCGTCGTTTGGGATTATCGAGGAGATCGTCCTCGAGATAAGGGTTCCGTTGTACGACCCAAATATCCCCCAGCACTTCGTACAGCATACGCGCAGAACGCCCGGTGCGACGCTCGCTGCGTAGCTCATCGAGCAATTGCCAGCACTCTTCACCCAGCAGGCGCTGCACGATTTCTCGATCCGAGAAAGACGTGTAGTTATAAGGAATCTCCCGGATACGCGGCGCTGCGCTTTCCGGAGGGGCGAAGAGAGGAAGTTCGACGACGGCGTTCATGGTGTCAGGCGATTGTCCCACTGATCCCCTATCATTTGCAGCACGATGAGCGCGATAACTGAGGCCGGCCGCGTGACGCCGCGCAATCCCCAAGCAGAGCAAATGGCCGATGAGTCCATGTTGCGCACGCTCGCCCACCAGGTTGCGGCGCTCTGGCCGCAAGAAAAGCGCCTATTTTCGCGCTATCCGCTCCCTGCAGGGGCGCAAATTTTGGATTTGGGCTGCGGGAGTGGCGAGGTAACTATGCGTCTGGGTGAAATATTCCCAGGCGCAGCCGGCATACGGGGTGTGGATGTACTGCCTGAGGTGATCGCGGCGGCTCGATCTCAGGCTCAGGTCAGCGGACGGTGGCAGCCCGATGGGCGATGGGGTCCAGAGGGTCCTGTGCTCGAATTTTCGGTCGGGGACGGATTTGCGCTTGAAGCCGCTGACGAATACTTTGATCTCATCGTCTGTCGACATGTGACCCAAGCGGTCCCTGAGCCCGAGCGATTGCTCGCGGAGGCGGTGCGGGTCTTAAAGCCGGGCGGCTGGCTGCATCTTTTGTCTGAGGATTACGGGATGTTGCACTTCCCGGCGCGCGACGGTTGGGATCCTGATCGACTTTGGCATGAAGCGGTGATTCCTTTTACGCAAGCCACGGGTACCGATGCCCGCGTGGGGCGACGCAGCTTGCCGATGGTTCAAACGCTTGGTCTGACTCAGTGCTCGGTCCAATATTTGACGATCGACACAGAGACGGCACCTCGGGAAGCCTTAATTGGGATCTTCTCCGCCTGGCGCGACGGTTATACCGAGGTACTCGCTGCGCATTCGAAGCTCTCGGTGGGCGAGGTGCAGGCCTTATTTTCTGCGGTGATCGCGACGCTGGAAGACCCTGCAGGCTATGGGGTGTGGCAGGTGCCGGTGATCGCAGGCCGTAAGCCACAGCGCGAGCTCGCGTGATTCAATTATTGACCTTACAAGCGTTTGAGCCGACGGCAGGATCCGTATCGGTGAGGCTGCAGCGCAGCACAGATCTCTGGCAGCTCGACTACGCACTGGATCTACCCGGACGGACCTTGCAGCCAGTGGAGCGCAAGTGGTCGACGCGGGCTAGTCGAGTGGATGATCTTTGGCGTACAAATTGTTGCGAGTTGTTCTTAGCGCAGAGTGATGCCCCGCAATATGTGGAGTTCAACTTTTCCCCATCGGGCGACTGGGCGGCTTATGCGTTTGAATCGACTCGATCCGGGAGGCGAGCGCATGTCTGGGAAGGCGCTGCACCCGAGATTCAGTGTCGTACCCAAGCCAGAGCAGATCAGCTGTGGCTACAGGTACGGTTGCCGGCGCCAGCTCTCAGAGGTTTTGAGACAGGGCTAGCCGGTTTATCGGTCATCACTCACACTGATCAGGGAGTGACGCATTGGGCCCTAGGGCATAGCGGCTCCCGACCTGACTTTCATTGTCGGGACGACTATGTGGCCTTAGCGGGAGCCCTCGAAATATGAATTTTGGTCTCGATCGACTCTTGACGGAACCGGCTCTACGCGAGCGTTTGCGTGGCCGACGGGTTGCGCTACTCGGGCACCCTGCCTCCATGACGCGCGATGGGCGTCATGCACTCGATGCACTCGCAGCGCTCAAGGAATTTGAACTCAGTGCCGCGTTTGGCCCGCAGCATGGCTTACGCGGCGATAAGCAGGACAACATGATCGAGTCTGAGGATTTTATTGATCCTCGGCTGGGCATTCCGGTATTTAGTCTGTATGGCCAAACGCGAGTGCCGACAGCACCGATGCTCTCGCACTGTGACGTCATTTTGGTGGATCTCCAAGATTTGGGGTGTCGGATCTACACCTTCGTGACGACGCTTCGATATCTCCTGGAGGCGGCGACCCGAGAGGGGAAGGCCATATGGGTGCTCGACCGACCGAACCCGATTGGGCGTCCTGTTGAAGGCTTGCGACTACAGGCGGGTTGGGAAAGTTTTGTTGGCGCGGGCCCGATGCCGATGCGTCACGGCTTGACCTTAGGCGAGATGGCTCGCTGGTACGTTCGCGAGTTGAAGCTTGAGGTCGAGCTTGAGGTCATTGATGTACAGGGATGGCAACCGAACCAAGCTCCTGGTTTCGGGTGGCCTTTATTTGAGCGTAGTTGGGTTAATCCCAGTCCCAACGCCCCGAATCTTTTTATGGCCCGAGCCTATGCAGGCACGGTGATGTTGGAGGGGACGACGCTTTCTGAGGGGCGGGGGACGACGCGACCGCTTGAGCTGTGGGGCGCGCCGGATCTCGATGCGATGCAGGTGCTTGCCAAAATGCAGGCATTGGCGCCTGAGTGGTTGAGCGGATGTCGACTACGTGAGTGTTGGTTCGAGCCGACTTTTCATAAACATGTCGGCACGCTTTGCCACGGGCTGCAGATCCACACAGATGACACGGCCTACGATCCCAGGCGCTTTCGGCCATGGCGTTTGATGGCGTTAACTTTCAAAGCGATTCGCGAGCTTTGGCCTGACTATCCGCTGTGGAGGGACTTCCCCTATGAATACGATGAGCGCCTTGCTATTGACGTCATCAATGGCGGACCTCGATTGCGCGAATGGGTGGATGATGACAGAGCGCTGCCCGCAGACTTAGACGCTCTGGCGTCTGCCGATGAAAGACGCTGGATCGAGGCCCTCGGGGACTTGGCTCATCCTGAGATATGGCCATCATCCATGTCGCCCCCGTAGTTTTCCTGAGCGCGCTGCGTAGTGACCCCGATGGGCACCGAGCGACGCCCGGTGCACGCTAACGCTTCCCTATTTTTGAGGCCTACGATGGGCGATGAGGAAGAATCATGGCGAGTGCGACGAGTGAAAAATTGGCAGATGACCTGCGACGAGTGGCGAGCGACGCTGAGACGCTGTGGCGCGAGACTCGGCATGTGGCCGGCGATCGGGCCCGTTTGGTAGCCGAAGATGCCAATGATTACATGCATCGACATCCTTGGTCGTCCGCCGCGATGGCGGCGGGTGCCGGCATTCTGATCGGGATGCTATTGGGGCGCCGTTGATTGCGATTTTGCGTGCGATCGGGGCCGCGCTACTCGATGTGGTGAAGGCGCAGCTTGCGATCCTCACCACGGGCTGGGCGGCGGAACTTGAGCGTGCGGTCCGTCTTCTTTACTGGATCGGCGTCAGTCTGATTTTTCTGCTCTTCGCGGGGACTTTGTTGACCACCGCACTTTTGATGGCGTTATGGGAGCAGAGAATCTGGGTGGCGGCCGCACTTGCGGTGATCGCCTTTGGGTTATGGGCGTGGTCCTTTTGGCGCTGGCAAGAGTTATTGCATCGAGCGCCTCGGCGGCCACCGCCGATCTTTTGATCTACGGACGGCTCCCCGAAAGGAGCCGTCCGCATGACCTGCTATCGCTTACTTTTTCTTGGCGACAACGAGGCGACGTCCACGGTTGGACTTCGCCATACGCAGCGACAGGCGCATCGCAAACGCCTTGAAGGTCACCGCAGCCACTGAACGGTTCAGTGCCTTAGCGATCTTCGGCGTGGACATTTTGCCCGCCATTTGCTTCAGCTTCTTCTCATCAGCCGGAGTCCACGGATTCACGTTCCGTGCGGACTTCTTGCTGCGAGCCGGTGCTGCTTTCGCCTTAGCCTTGGTTTTGACTTTCGCCTTCACCTTAGCCTTCGGCGCCACTTTCTTACCAGTTTTTTTGCTAGCCATAATTTAAGACCCTTCTTTGAGACGCGCGCATTCTAGTCATAAATTGCGTCAATGAATATCGTACTTTTGTGCGGCTTATCGCTCAGGGGGTAATTTTTGCATCGGTTCGGGGTCTTGATAGCCCGTCTGTTGGTCAAGTTTTTGATGTAAAGCCAGGGTTTGTTGCTCCAATTGAAGCCTCAAAGCCTCCATTTGCGCCTCATCCAGTTTTGAGGGCACCTCGATCGGCATGCCGATGCTAACCGATACTTTAGCGCCCCATCGGGGAATGACGGTGCGATCCCAGGAGGCATTCCAGCGCCAAAACTTTTGTGTCGATGCCGCAACGGGCAGAATCACACTGCCAGTTTTTTGGGCGAGAGTCAGGGTGCCAAGTTGAGCCACCCCGCGTGGACCCCGTGAGCCATCAATCGCGAGACAGGAGTTCAAACCGCGATCTCCTCGCTGCGCTTTGATCATCTCGACTAACGCGCGCGCACCCCCTTTGCCTGATGAGCCGCGCGCGACACGAAATCCAAGGCCTTCCTCGATGCGAGCCATGGCCTCGCCATCGCGACTTTGCGAGCACATTAGGATCCAGCGCCCTTGCTCAGCGAGGCTAAAAAAATGCAGTAACGCAAAGGTTCGCGAGTGCAAGAACGCGCCCACAATCGGTCGACGATCAGCAATTAAGTCGCGTAGGCGCTCAATATTTGACGTCTCGTAGTCCCAGCTACGACCTAGCGTGCGATAGGCCCGCCAGCCAATGGGGGGCAAAATTTTGTGCAGAATGAATCGTCGAACCGGTTTACGCGGCCGAATCGGGTCAGTCATTGGTTCCGCGACCTTTGCGGCCCCCACTGGCGTGGGCGTCGGCGAAGGCACCGCTTGCCATGGCACCGACCACAGCAAGTTCGCCCGCCAAGGACACTACCGCGCAAATTTCCGCCAACTTAGCTGCGCTACCCGGGCCTTGGCAGCCGAGCATGGCGAGGCTCTCGCGCGCGGTCGGTAGAAATGTGCCGCCACCGACTGTGCCCACAATTAAATTGGGCATGGTGACGGACGCATAAAGATCGCCGTCTGCCGTGACTTCAATGCGGGTGATGGAGGTCGTTGCCTCTGAGACGCAGGCGACATCCTGGCCACACGCAATAAACAGTGCGGCGAGCGCATTGGCCACATTACCTTGTAGACCGACTGCGCCCGTTTGCGCAGCGCCCACCGTCGCCTGATTCCAAGATCGGGCCATCGCTGCGGCATCCGCGCGCCAATAGCGACCAATCGTTCGGCTAGGGATGACGACCTCAGCTGAGGCATTGCGCCCGCGTGCGCCAAGAAAGGCCTGCGCCGAGGCGCGCTTGTCACCCGAGAGCACCGACTCCACGAGCCAACTGGTTGGTGCGATCGGCATCTCGGGCAGCAAGGCATGACAAACCGCTTGGGTGGCCGACGTCACCATATTTTGACCCGCGGCCTCGCCGGTCAAATATTCAAGCATCATGTACACCGTATTGCCGACCACTGAGGTCTTCGCGCTTTGCAAGCGAGCGTAGCGCGAGGTAGAGGCTGCGGCCTCCTGCATGATGGTTAAGCGTGAAGGTAACCACGCAGCGACGGCGGTGGCACTGGCCACATCTTTGAACGTGAAGCAGGGCGCACGCCCCACGAGCTCGCGCGTACAGGCTGCCCGCGCGCCGCCGCAGCGATTAATAACGTTGAAGGCATGTTGGAAGGAGGCGACTAAAGTGCCTTCAGTCGTCGCTAAGGGCACCCAAAATTCGCCTTGCGCAAACTGTCCCTCGATGCGAACGGGCCCGGCTACGCCAAGCGGGATCTGCGCATAACCAATAAAACCTTCGATACTCCCAGCGAGTTGAGCCGGATCTGGGGGCGCAGCGACGCCACTGATGGCATCTAACTGAAACCCATGTTCGC
>CAZSRB010000005.1:0-14247 GCA_964609065.1 uncultured Acidibacter sp.
GGATCGTGTCGGCTCGAGAGCGTGATCCGCAAACGAGAGGTTCCTTTGGGTACAGTTGGTGGGCGGATCGCCGCGACCGAAAATCCATGCTCACGTAGCCGAGCACTCAGATTAAGACTGCGCTGTTCAGAGCCGAGTACGATCGGCTGGATAGCAGATTGAGAGTCGAGTAGCTCGATACCGAGTTGTTGAGCGCGAGACCGAAAATGCTGAATGTTTTTTTGTAGCTTTTCTTTGTGCCATGGCTCATCGGCGAGCAGCTCGAGTGCAGCGCGGGTCGCGGCGGCGACATGCGGTGGTAACGCAGTGGTATAGATATAGGTACGTGAGGTTTGTAAGAGCCACTCGATCAAAGCTGAGTCACCCGCAACGAAAGCCCCAAAACTACCCAATGCTTTACCAAAGGTGCCAATTAGTACGGGCACCTGATCGCTGTCGAGATTGAGTAGTTCACAGCAGCCGCCACCGCGCTGGCCGAGGGTGCCAATTCCATGGGCGTCATCAACCACCAGCCAAGCCTCGTATTCTTTGGCAAGTTGAGCGAGCTCTGGAAGAGGGGCAAGATCGCCATCCATACTGAACACGCCGTCTGTGACTAGTAACCGGCTCGCTTGCGGTTGCTGTGTAATCGCTTTTTCGAGACGCGCTTTAGCGTCGACGATATCTGCGTGTGCGTAGCGCGATAGACCCCGCGGAGCGGCTAGCCGTCCGGCATCGATCAATGAAGCGTGATTGAGTCGATCTTGTATTACGACGGCGTGGTGGCCGCTTAAGGCTTGAATGACACCAAGATTCGCCATGTATCCTGTCGAGAAGACTAAGGCGCGCTCGCGGCCGGTCAGTCGCGTCAGCGCGTACTCCAATTGCTCGTGTTCTTCGGTATGTCCGTTGATTAAGTGCGAAGCACGACCGCCTGCGCCGTACCGTGAGATTGCGCGTGTGGCGGCTTCTATGAGTCGTGGATGATGAGCAAGGCCTAAATAATCATTACTGCAGAAATCCTGCAGCGCGTAATCCACAACAGTTCGCTGCCGACGTCGATGATCTACCTCGAGTGCTTCGAGGGCGTCGTGCAGCGCCTCGGCCTTACGACGCACCGGAGGCGGTCACCATGCCGAGCCGTTGTAGTAATTGTTGATCATGCTCAACGTCAGGGTTGCCAGTAGTGAGGAGTTTTTCCCCGTAAAAAATTGAGTTTGCACCCGCTAAAAAGGCGAGTGCTTGCAGTTCATCCGACATGCTTTCGCGACCGGCGGAAAGTCGTACCGCTGACTTCGGCATGAGAATTCGGGCTACCGCGATCGTGCGTACGAAATCAAAAGGATCAACAGCCGCTTGTTCCGCTAAGGGCGTGCCAGGTACCGCGACGAGCTGGTTGATCGGGACACTTTCTGGGTGTTGGGGTAGGTTCGCGAGCACTTGCAGCATACGTGCGCGATCCGTCACGGTTTCACCCATACCGACGATACCACCGCAGCAAACGCTCATTCCCGCTTCGCGCACGGCTTCTAGCGTATCGAGTCGGTCCTGAAAGTCTCGAGTCGTGATAATTTTTTCATAGAATTCGGGTGAAGAGTCGATATTGTGATTGTAGTAATCGAGTCCAGCGTCTTTTAATTCTTGGGCTTGTTCGCGCGTCAGCATGCCAAGTGTCGCGCAGGTCTCCATGCCCAGTTCGCTAACCTCGCGAATCATCGCTGTCATCACCTGCATATCTTTTTTCTTTGGTGAGCGCCATGCGGCGCCCATGCAAAAACGAGTCGCACCCGCCGCGCGAGCCGCTTGCGCACGTTCGACGACTTCCTCAATGGCGAGTAAAGCTTCGCGATCAAGACCCGTGTCATAGCGCACGCTTTGAGGGCAGTACGCACAGTCTTCAGGGCAGGCGCCTGTTTTGACCGAAAGCAGCGTGCTCATTTGCACGGTGTTGGGGGCTTGATGCGCGCGGTGGACGTTTTGCGCCTGAAATATGAGGTCCTGGAATGGCAGAGCGAAGAGGGCTTCAACTTCCGGCAGGCTCCAGTCGTGGCGGAGCCCTGCGGGCATCGATGCTGCGTCCGAGCGCCTGAATGCAGCCGAAGCCACCACGGGTTCGGCAGACACAGATCCCGTAGACCGTTCGGTATTGGTGGCAACATTGGGCAGATTCATGACTGGTATCTCCGACAAGAGGGGCGTCAGCTAGCGCATCGCGACAAAACTCAGCAGGCCGGCGCATGTTCGACATCCCAGACGAGACTGTCAACTTACCACCCCTCTCTCAGTCGACAATGATCGGTGGCCTTGCCGCCGCGCGCCTACCCCTGTGGTGGCGGTTGACTTACCGGCTGCTCGGGGCGCGTTGTATTTACTGCGACACCCTAGGGGATCTCGGTGAAATTGACCTGTGCTCGGGTTGTTTGCAGACCTTGCCTTGGAGTCGTCTGCTCAACGCTCCTGAAAGCGCTCTATTTGATTACCGACCCGCTGTGAGCCGTAGCGTGTTGGCGCTGAAGTTCGGGGGCGAATTTCGGCATGCAGCAGTGCTGGGTACGCTACTGGGGTTGTATTGGCGCGAGACGCTACATCACCTGGAGCGACCGCTGATCGCACCCGTTCCGCTACACCGGGATCGCTTGCGAGAACGGGGCTTCAACCAAGTGGCGATGCTCGCTCGCTACGCGAGTCGGGTCGTCGGTTGGCCGCTCTACCCGCAGTTGTTGATCCGAACCCGTTACACCACAGCACAAACCCGTCTCGAGGCTCACCAACGCCATCAAAATGTTCAGGCGGCGTTTTGCGCTGCTCGGCCGCCGACCTCCCTAGGGCAAGTTGTGATTTTACTAGACGATGTTGTCACAACGGGTGCCACCTTACAGGCGGCGGGAATAGCTCTTGAGCAAGCCGGTTATCAAGTTCACCCTTGGGCGGTGGCCAGAGCGATGCCAATGAAAATGACGAGCCCGATTGTTTGATTGCCGAGAAACGCCTTAAAGCAGCCCGCTCGCTCGCGTGTGCGCGCCCACCAGAGATGACGAAGAAATAGTGTGCAGGCGATCAGTACGCTGGCTTCGTACCACACGCCAAGTTGCGCCATCGCGCCTATGGCCCAAAGCCCTGCAATCATGACGAGCTGCAGTAGGCTGATCACAAAGAGGTCCGCTTGGCCGAAGAGTAAGGCCGTGGAATGAATGCCGAGTTGGCGATCATCATCGCGATCTACCATCGCGTAGTAGGTGTCATAGATAAGCGCCCACAGCACCGTCAGCCCAAAGATAAACCACCCGATATTGGGGATGGTGCCCTGTACCGCCATGAACGCCATGGGTACACCCCAGCCAAACGCAATACCCAGATACAATTGAGGCGCCGGAAAAAATCGTTTGAAGAACGGATAGGTCAGTAGCAGCGCTGCGGCCACGAAAGCGAGATATATCGTGTTTTTATCAAGTTGCACGACCAGAAAAAACGCGATAGCCAGTAACACACCGCATAGAAAGAGCGCCTCATAGGGAGAAATGCGCCGCGCGGCTAACGGGCGATCACGCGTGCGCTCGACATGGGGGTCAATATCTCGATCTGCGAAATCATTGATGATGCAGCCTGCAGAGCGAGTGAGGACTGTGCCGAGCAAAAAAATAATTAAAATAGAAATCGGCGGGATGCCATCCGCTGCGATCCACAATGCCCAGAGCACAGGCCATAAGAGCAGCAAAATACCGATAGGTTTATCTAGGCGCATCAGCCGCGCATAGTCAGAGAGTCTTCGGCGTAGGGCAGGAGACATGATCAAATGGCTGCTACGCTTGAGGATTCTGCCGTTGTAATAGCTGGCATGAATACTTCGTATAAGTCAAAAGAATAAAGCCCTAGATTAAACGCCGAATGCCGTATCCAAAGATTACCGGTTACTAGGCTGCATGTGTGTAAGGCTCTTTGTGTGACCCACGATTGTTCTAGCTGAGTGTAGCGGGGTGCTGTTCGTTGTAGATCACTGCGTGCAGCGAGCGCTTCACCGAGCGTAGTACGCCCGATCGCGATCAGCCACGGGTGCGCTTCAGCCGTTTTGGCTGGGATACGCGTATGCGCAAAGAGCCATGGCTCATGAGCACAACTCATGGTGATTTCACGCACGTATTCGCCTTGCAGTAGACCCTCGTGTAACACCTGCATATTGAAAGCGTTACCTGCCGCGGCCCGTATCCGCTCGGTTAATAAGCCTGGCGTTTGCAACCAAGATCGTAGGCGGGCGTCAGCCACATAGCAGTTAAGCGCGCTAGCGGGCAGCCACATGGCCGTGGCAGGTACAGCCGGTGGCAGAGGCGCGGCGTCAGCAGCGTCAGTTATCAGAGACTGGCTATTCAAAGATTTCTCAGCCAATTCGAGCGTACCTATCATCATGACCGATCCAGCGCGCGGTCAGCGGCGCGATTGTATCTGGGTATTGGTCGAGAATCTGACTGGCTGCACTCTGTACGGCCGGCAGTAGATCCGCATCGCGCTCTAGATCAGCGACTCTCATCCGCGCCAGACCCGTTTGACGGGTGCCCAGGAGTTCGCCGGGCCCGCGTAGCTGTAGATCACGCCGAGCGATTTCAAAGCCGTCGGTGCTATCGCGAATCGCATTGAGACGCTCGCGCGCCAAGCCACCGAGCGGCGGTCGATACAAAAGAACGCAAGTGCTTTCGGCGCTCCCTCGTCCAACCCGACCTCTTAATTGATGTAGTTGCGCAAGGCCCATCCTTTCAGCGTTTTCGATCACCATCACGCTGGCATTTGGAACATCCACGCCTACTTCAATGACGGTTGTGGCCACCAACAGCTGGGTTTGGCCTGCTTTGAATTCATTCATGAGCCGATCTTTGTCGCGCGGCGGCATACGACCATGGATCAGTGCGACCTGCAGTGAGGGTAGGGCAGTCGTTAAGGTCGCGGCCATCTCTTCGGCCGCCTGACACTGTAATTCTTCGGACTCTTCAATCAATGGACATACCCAGTAGGCTTGTCGACCTGTTTGACACGCCCGCTCGACGCGTTTGACCACCTCGTCGCGGCGGCTATCGGGCACCACTACCGTCTGTACTGGGGTTCGACCTGGGGGTAGCTCATCAATGATAGAAAGATCCAGATCCGCGTAGGCCGTCATCGCCAAGGTGCGCGGGATGGGTGTCGCCGTCATAATCAGTTGGTGAGGTCGATGCTCTGGGCCGTTGCCTTTTTCCGCGAGCTGTAAACGCTGCTGGACGCCGAATCGATGTTGCTCGTCAACGATGACGAGGGCTAAGTCTTTAAAGCTCACGCCTTGCTGAAAGAGGGCATGGGTACCGACGAGTAGCGGCACGTCACCTTGTTGGGCCGCTTCAATCGCACTGCGTCGGGTACGGGCGGGCTGCGAGCCACTCAATAAAGCCACCGTCACGCCCAATGGGCGGAACCATTGATCGAGGTTACGAAAATGCTGCTCAGCGAGTAGTTCCGTGGGCGCCATCAACGCAACCTGTCGTCCGCTACCCAAGGCTTGTGCTGCCGCGACGGCCGCTACCACGGTTTTGCCGCAACCCACATCACCCTGTACTAGCCGTAACATGGGTGTCGTTTTTTGCAAGTCTTCGGTGATATCTTTGATGACTCTTTGCTGAGCGCCAGTTAAGGAAAACGATAGCGAGTCAATAAAACGGCTAGCGAGTTGCTGCGGGTCTTCTAAGCCGTGGGCCTGATCGACTCGCGCGGATTCGCGAAGCTTTCGCAGCGCAACCTGATGGGTGAGTAATTCTTCAAATGCGAGGCGGCGTTGCGCGGGGTGACATCCCGCATCGAGTTCTTCAAGCGCCACATCGCGCGGTGGTTCATGCACGATACGCAAAGCGTCGCCTAGTGCTGGTAACCCTAGGGCGCGAGTTATCTCTGTAGGCAACCAATCTTTGATGCCACTCACGCCGAACTTCATTGCTTGCTTGATGAGCGATCTCAGTCGAGCCTGACTCACACCTTCGGTCAACGGGTAAATGGGCGTCAGCACCTCTTCTAAAGTGGCGTTTGAGTCATACACCCGCTGATATTCCGGGTGAACCATTTCAAGGCCCATCGGACCGCGTCTGATTTCACCAAAACAGCGGAGGGTGGCGCCCCGCGCTAGCGCTTGTTGTTGACTCGAGGAAAAATGAAAAAAGCGTAAGGTCAAAAAACCTGAGCCATCAGCGAGTCGACACAACAATTGTCGGCGCCGTCGGTACACGACTTCGGTGAGTTGGATTTGCCCCTCGATGACCGCACGCGTGCCGGCTAGGACGCTACCGATGGGTTGGATACGCGTGCGATCTTCATATCGTGTGGGTAGAACAAAGAGCAGATCCTGCACGCGCTCTACCCCAAGCACGGCTAAACGTTGCGCCAGCGCTGCACCAACCCCCCGCAGTGCTGTGATTGACTGCTGTTCTTTGGGGATGTCCACGGAGGCTGCGCCCGCTAAAACGCAGGAAATACTTCAGTCTAGGTACAGGATGCAGTCGACCTCGACTCGAGCACCCCGTGGCAACTGCGCAACCCCGAGCGCAGCACGCGCTGGCCATGGCTGCGGAAAAAAACGCGCCATGATTTCATTGACTCGGGCAAAGTGCGCGAGATCTGTCAAAAATACGGTCACTCGGGCGGCCTTGGCGAGGCTCGCGCCAGCCGCTTCTGCGATAGCGGCAAGATTATTGAAGACGCGTTCGATTTCCGCATCGATATCACCACTGACCATTTCACCGGTTTGTGGATCGAGCGGAATCTGTCCTGAAATATAAACCGTCTGCCCAACCCGAACCGCTTGTGAGTAGGTGCCGATCGCAGCGGGAGCGTTGGGTGTTTGGATGATCTCTCTGCTCATGCTTACCTTGCCTCTTAGTCGTCACGTGAACGCACGGCAAGTGTACGCGAGACGCGAAGCACTTCGGGCATACGGCGAATGACTCGAATGATCTGTGCCAAATGACGTCGGTCGCGAACTTTGAGTTCAAACACCAGCATCGAGGTTTCGGTATCGCGCTCCTGCATATCCACATGGTCAATGTTGGTTTCGGTTCGGGCGATTGCGGCAGCGATTGCCGCCAATACACCCATGCGGTTAGCCACCACCACCTGCAGTTCACTCGTGAAGCGCTTGTCGGTGCTTTCTGACCACGCGACGCTCAGCCACTTGTCTGGGTGTTTGCGATAGTCCTCCACATTGGCGCAGGCTTCGCGATGCACCACGATACCCCGTCCGCTCGATAGGTACGCGATGATGGGGTCACCCGGTAACGGGAAGCAGCAACGCGCATAACTGACCAATAGGCCTTCGGTACCGGCAATCGCTAAAGGCGCCGGGGCAACAGCGGTTTCACGAGATGGCTCGTTCTGATCACTCGACGCATCCGACGTCGAGCCGATACGTAGAGCGATGAGCGGAGCTAGGCGTTCTCCTAAGCCAACTTTCTCAAATAGTTCATCCACATCCGCCATGCCCTGCTCGCCTGCGGTCGCGAGCAAGGTGGCTTCCCCCACTTCGGTCAGTGAGATCTTAAATTCAGCTAGTGACTGGTTGATTAATCTTTGGCCGAGCTCGATCGCTTCAGCTCTTCGCAGCCCTTTCAAAAACTGACGAATCGCCGTACGCGCTTTCGCTGTCACCACAAAATTGACCCATGCGGGGTTGGGCATTGCGCCAGGCGCCGTGACGATCTCGACGGTCTGCCCGTTTCGCAGTTCAGTTCGCAGCGGCGCTAATCGTCGATCGACTTTTGCAGCAATGCATCGGTTGCCTACGTCCGTGTGGACGGCGTAAGCGAAGTCCACCACGGTGGCGCCCCGTGGTAGCCGTAAAATCTGGCCCTTGGGGGTGAATAAGTAAACTTTGTCCGGAAAAAGATCGAGCCGTACACTTTCAAGAAATTCTTCGGATGAACCACTTTCTTGCATCGCGATGAGATTCGCGAGCCACTCGCGAGCTTGGGTCTGCTCGGTAGCATCAGACTCGCCCGCTTTGTATTTCCAATGCGCGGCAATACCGGATTCGGCGACGCGATGCATATCGCGTGTACGGATTTGCACCTCGATGGGTAAGCCGTTCGGCCCGAACAAAGTCGTGTGTAGCGATTGATAGCCGTTCACCCGAGGGATCGCGATGTAATCTTTGAATCGGCCCGGCATCGGTCGATAGACTGAGTGCACCACTCCAATCGCGCGATAACAGTCGTCAGCCGAATCCACAATGACGCGCAAGCCATAGACGTCAACGATTTCCGAAAGTGGAATTCGCTTACGTTGCATCTTGCGATAGATGCTATAGAGATGCTTTTCGCGTGCTTCGACTTCGGCGGGTAGCTTCGATTTGCTCAGTGAGGAGTCAATATTTTCCGCTATCTTTGCTAAAAACTCTTTTTGATTACCGCGAGCCCGCCGTAGTGCGTGGTCGATAACTTGGTAGCGTCTTGGATAGAGCGCTCTAAACCCTAAATCTTCCAGTTCTAGTTTCAGGTTATAGAGACCGAGTCGCTCAGCGAGCGGCGCATAAATATCGAGCGTCTCTCTGGCAATCGCACGACGACGCAGCATCGACATGCCGGAGATGGTGCGCATGTTGTGTAGTCGATCGGCGAGCTTGACTAAGATGACTCGCAGATCTCGTACCATCGCCAAGAGCATTTTTCGAAACGATTCAGCCTGGGCTTCCTCGCGGCTCTTGAACTGGATTTGGTCGAGTTTGGTGACGCCGTCAACGATGTCAGCGACGTTAGCGCCGAAGCTGACGGCAAGCTCTTCTTTGGCGATCGGCGTGTCTTCGATGACATCGTGCAGGATCGCAGCAACGATCGTGTCGGCGTCGACCCGGAGATCGGCGAGTACGGTCGCGGCCGCTAGGGGGTGCGCAATGTAGGGTTCGCCGGTTTTTCGCTTCTGACCGCGGTGAGCGTCGGCCGCAAAAAGCGCGGCCGATTGGATTCGTTGGACGTGGTCCGTGGGGAGATAGCTACCGACGACCGTCAGCAACTCCTCGAGACCTGGCGTGCGCGAGGCGGCGCCTGAGTGCGATCCCGGCTGGCTTAGCCCATCGTCCAAGACTTGCCTACGTCAATCCCCCAGACCGAACTGGGGTGCACGAAAGCCGGGGTCCGGCTCCATGATGTCCGGCAGCAAGCTCGGCTCCGGTTCCGGTTCCGGCTCTGGTTCCAGCAGCATGTCGGGCGTGATCTTGCCTTCTGCAATTTCGCGCAGGGCGACCACGGTGGGCTTGTCGTTTTCCCAAGGCACCGTAGATTCGGCTCCGTTTGCGAGTCGACGGGCACGTTGTGATGCCAAAATGACGAGCTGGAAGATGTTGTCGACGTTTTGTAGACAGTCTTCGACGGTGATCCGAGCCATATTCCTACCTAGTCGGCGACGAGGCCGAGTTCCACTGCCAAACGGCCGACCAGTATAGCGCGTTTCCAGGCAGTGGGTCGCGAGCGCGGCAACTAGGTTTGTAGTAAGTCGGTGAGCAGAGGCTGTAGGTTCGCCCGGTCTGCGCGTAAGTCAGGCGCCTCATTTCGGATGATCCGATGCAGATCGTGTAGCGCATCGGCGAATTGGTCATTGACGATGACGTACTCAAATTCCCGATAGTGACGCATATCGTCGACAGCATCTCGTAATCGCCGCTCAATGACGGCGTCACTGTCGGTTCGTCGTGACCGAAGGCGAGATTCGAGCGCTTGGCGCGAGGGCGGCAAGACAAAAATGCTGTGACACGGCACGCCGCTGGCCTTTGTTTTGGCGCGCACTTGGGCTGCGCCTTGCCAGTCGATTTCGAGGATCACATCATGTCCTTGGCCAAAGGCTGCGGTTAGCGCCTCCAGGCTGGTGCCATAGTAGTGATCAAAGACTTTTGCATGCTCTAAAAAGCCATCCTTTGCGAGTAGCGCCTCAAACTGGGGAATATCGACGAAGTGATAATCGCGACCGTCTATTTCATTGGGTCGTTGCGGGCGCGTGGTATGGGAGACGCAAACGCGTAGGGCGCTCTCCTGCTCAAGCAGGGCCTTAACCAGACTGGTTTTGCCGGCTCCCGAAGGCGCTGCAATCACGAATAAACGACCGCCAGACACGCACACCTCACTCGATATTTTGGACTTGCTCTCGCATTTGCTCGATTAGAACTTTCATCTCAACAGCCAATCGAGTCGAATCGATCTCTTGCGATTTCGATGAAAAAGTATTGGCCTCGCGATTGAGCTCTTGCATCAGAAAGTCAAGCCTACGGCCTGCCGCCTCCCGTCCGCGTAGCGTCTCGGAAATCTCTTTGAGGTGGCTATCAAGGCGATCGAGCTCTTCGTCCACATCCGCACGCTGCAGTAACATGACCACTTCCTGCTCAAAACGCTCAGCATCCACACTTGTGCCAAGTTCTACGAGCTTCGTTTGCAGGCGATCGCGGAGTTTTTGTCGAAGATCGGGCATACGCTCACGAGCCTGTGCGACCTGTTCGGCTAAGGCGCTACAGCGCTGTTCGACTAAGTCTTTGAGTCGTTCGCCTTCGCGGGCTCGCGCATCAGCAAGTTGCTGTAGAGCGGCCGCAAACACTTGTCGACAGTCGGCGTGTAAGCCCTCAACATCGGCGTCGGCTTCTCTTAGGACGCCGGGCCAACGCAATAATTCAATGATATTGATCTGCGCTTGAGCAGCGGTTTTGTCAGCAACCCGTGCGGCAATGTTACGACTCGATGCCAAAAGTCGTTCGAGTGCAGATTCGTCGAGCAGCAGCTCGCGTTCAGCCTGTGAGGACTGACGCCAATGAATCATGCAATCGACCTTGCCGCGTCTCAGGGTGGCCGCTAGTTGTCGACGTAGCTCGGGTTCAAGCGGGCGCAGCTCTTCAGGGAGCTTGAAGGAAGCTTCGAGGTAACGATGGTTGACGCTGCGTAGCTCGCAGGTCAGCGGGCCGTTTGAGCCCTGTTGTTCGCAGCGAGCGAATCCGGTCATGCTGTTGATCATGGTGCGCGCGTCAGGTGTCGAGGTGTATAAAGCGCGCAGTCTACCGTTTCATGGAAAAAGTGCATGTATCAAAGACCAAGTGGCCGTCGTGCCGACGAACTGCGTCCCGTCAAGTTTGTACGCGGGTTCACCCGTCACGCCGAAGGGTCCGTACTCGTGGAGTTCGGCCATACGCGAGTCTTGTGTACCGCGAGTATTGAGGACGGTGTCCCTGGTTTTTTGCGTGGCAAGGGTCAGGGGTGGATTACCGCTGAATACGGCATGCTGCCGCGATCCACTCATACCCGTTCGAGTCGTGAGGCTGCGCGAGGCAAGCAGACAGGACGCACGCAGGAGATTCAAAGACTCATTGGCCGCAGTTTGCGCGCGATTGTTGATTTACGGGCTTTGGGCGAGCGTACGGTGACGCTCGATTGCGATGTGCTGCAAGCCGATGGCGGGACCCGCACCGCGTCCATCACGGGCGCTTACGTCGCTTTGCATGATGCGGTGGCCAGCCTCCTGTCGCGCGGTGCCATGACCACCTCGCCTCTGCATGGTCAGGTCGCGGCGATTTCTGTGGGTATTTGTGCCGGGACCCCGGTGCTCGATCTCGATTATGACGAGGATTCGCAAGCTGAGACGGACATGAACGTCGTGATGCGAGATGGAGGCGCTTTCATTGAGGTCCAAGGTACGGCCGAGGGGCACGCGTTTCGACGTGATGAACTGGATCAGCTGCTGGATTTAGCCGCAGCCGGTATTGGCCAGCTGCATCAACTACAAAGCATCGCATTGGCGACGGAGCGTTAAATGCGGGTGGTGCTGGCAACGGGTAACACGGGCAAGCTACGCGAGTTTTCCGCCATGCTGGCGCCAGCCGGATTTGAGTTCGTGCCCCAGTCGGCGTTGGGAATCGAGGGACCTGAAGAGACAGGGCGTACTTTCTTTGATAATGCCTTGCTCAAGGCGCGTCATGCTGCCCGTGTCTCGGGTATGGCGGCGATGGCCGATGATTCGGGTTTGGAGGTCGATGCCCTACAGGGCGCGCCGGGGGTGTTCTCGGCGCGGTATGCCGGTATCGACGCGACAGCTCAGGACAACATCCAGAAGTTGTTGGCCGCCTTGATTGAGTTGCCCATCGAGCAGCGGGTTGCCAGGTTTCGTTGCGTCATCGTTTTACTCAAACATCCAGATGCCGAGCCGATATTTGGTAGCGGTGAATGGGAAGGACGAGTTTTATTAGCTCCACGGGGTAGTAACGGGTTTGGCTATGACCCAATCTTTGAGCCAGCTTCGGGTGAGACGGGCGCTTATCTTGGACTCAGCGCTGCTGAGATGGATTCGGTGCAAAAGTATCAGCAGAGCCACCGCGCAAAAGCGCTGGAAAATTTACGGTATATACTTGAAGTTCAGCAGTCACTCGCAAACACGAGACCCTGAGGCATGAGCCTCATAGAAACGGAAATCTTAGATCCGGTATGTATCTCCGAAGCGACGCCATTGTCGGTATATGTTCATTTTCCGTGGTGCGTCAGCAAGTGTCCCTACTGTGATTTCAATTCACACGCAGTGCGAGGCGCGTTACCGGATCGCGCATATGTTGACGCGCTAGGACAAGATCTAGAGATTCAATTGCAGTCAGCGCCCACGGGCGTGAGTACGCGTACGGTAAGTAGTATTTTTTTGGGGGGCGGCACGCCCAGCCTCTTTTCGCCTAAGTCGATTGAGAAAGTTCTAAATATTTTGAGGGCAAATTTAAATCTAGCTACCGATATAGAGATCACCATGGAAGCTAATCCCGCCACGATCGAGCGCGGGTCGTTCATCGAGTACGCCGCGGCAGGGATTAACCGGGTGTCATTGGGAGCGCAGAGTTTTTCTTTATCCGCCTTGAAATCGTTGGGACGAGTGCATGTTCCAGAGGACACCCGTCGCGCTGCTGAGGAGCTACATCGTGCGGGGATTGGTAATTTCAACTTAGATTTGATGTACGGCTTACCCGAGCAAGATGTGTCGGGCGCCTTAAAAGATATTGAGCTCGCACTAGAGCTTTCCCCGGCTCAGATTTCGCACTATCACCTGACTATGGAGCCGGGCACGGTCTTTGCCGCCAAGCCCCCAGCGGGCTTGCCGGACGAGTGCATCACGGACGAGCTTCTGCAAGCCTGTCAGACGCTGTTGAGCGAGCGAGGCTTCATGCAATACGAAGTTTCGGCTTATGCGCGAGCGGGGCAGGCGAGTCGGCACAATCAAATTTATTGGACCTACGGTGATTACCTGGGTCTTGGCGCGGGTGCGCACGGCAAGCTCTCCGGCACAGGCCGGAATGAATTCGCGACGGGGTCACCTCCATTCGGTATTTGGCGCAGTCAGCGTCCACGTGATCCGCGACGTTATCAACGTGACGCACACCAGCCGCCCACCTGGTCGCCGGTGCCGCTGACCGAAAGGCCGTTCGAGTTCATGCTCAATGCCCTACGCCTTGTCGGCGGGGTGCCGACCGAGCTATTCGCCATGCGAACGGGTCTCGCGTGGCCTTCGCAAGCGTCACGGATGCGGGGGCTCCTGGCTGCGGGTTATTTGCGTGCAGATCCCATGGTTGTGGGGCGATTGCAGCCGAGTGCGAGAGGACTGCGCTTCCTCAATGAGATGCTGTTGCCCTTTCTTCCCTAGCACGTGGCGGCTACGACTATGCACAAGAGAAGAAAAATCGACTACTCAGCGTGACCTACCACATTTTTCTTTTTAGTCGCTTCAGGACGCAGCTACAACATATTGTTTTTAATGATTTTTCGGGCGAGGCTAATTTTTGTCCAGTAGCGCACAAATGAAATAGTGGCCCGAGAAAAAGCCGCCGAAAGGCCCTCTATCCACAGAGTTATCCACAGATTATGTGGATATCCCACCGAAATGGAGTTCGCTCGCGAGGAACCCGCCGAGTGTTAGATGACAGATCCACCGAGGGTGCTTGTCTCATGACCTCGGGATGGGTAGACTTCGCGCCCCTTTTCAACGCGGTTTGTGGAAAATCTCTTATGAAGGCTGATATTCATCCGGAGTACACCGAGATTACGGTGAGCTGCACCTGCGGCAACACTTTCCAGACGCGTTCGACTCTGGCTTCAGACCTACAGGTTGAAGTCTGCTCGGCTTGCCATCCTTTCTACACCGGCAAGCAGAAGATCTTGGACACCGCGGGACGCGTCGATAAGTTCCGCAAGAAATACGCTGCCGCTGCAGCGCGCTAATCGTCCTTTTTTGCTCGTTTGAGCCCGCGGCCTGGGAACTTGGCCGTAT
>CAZSRB010000005.1:14347-25994 GCA_964609065.1 uncultured Acidibacter sp.
GGTGCCCAAGCTTGGATGCAGGGCTATGGACGTGACAATGAGCTGGAGGCTGATCGCCTTGGGCTCGTGTACTCGACGCGTGCCGGCTATCGCCCTGAGGCGATGGGCGAGGTCTTTGAAATGTTCCGTCGAGGTGAACGTTTCGAGATCGATCGCGCACGAGCAGAGGGTCGTGAGCCACGAATTTATCACGGTCTGTTCTCCTCGCATCCCGCACCCGATGCGCGGGCTGTGCAGGCGGCCAAAGAGTCTGCGCAGGTCGATGAAAGTAGTTTTCCTGAGGGCTGGGTCGATAATCGTGAGCGGTACCTACAGCAAATTGATGGCATGACCTACGGGTCGAGTCGCGCGCAGGGCATCGTACGGGGTAATCGCTTCTATCACGCTGAGCTCGGTATCACGCTCGCCGTACCTCGCGGGTGGACGATTCAGAACGAGCGCGATCGACTGCTCGCATTTACGCCTAATCGCGATGCGGTATTGCAGATGACCTTGCGGCCGTATCCACCGACACAGGCACCGCGAGAGTTTTTGCTCTCGCAGTTGCGTGGAGCACGCGTTGCCGATGGCGAGGAACTCACGATCAACGGGATGCCGGCGTATACGGTATTAACGACTTCCGGATCGCCTTTGGATGGCGGTGCCGGACCCGTTCGCTGGTTGGCGATCTATCGTGGGGGTAGCGCGTATCTCATTGCAGGCGCGAGTCGCTCATCGCGAGGACGCGTACCCGAGGCCGATGGCTTATTCAAATCGATCGCCGGTACCTTACGAGGCTTACGGCCGAGCGAATATCCCTTGGCAGAGCCCTTTCGTATTCGCATCCGCACAGCCGAAGACGGCACGCAGTTGGATGAGTACGCAGAGTACATGCCCGAGGAACGCTACCAACTTGAGCAGCTACAGTTGATCAACGGTTTGTATCCCCGCGGTGAACTGCAGGCGGGCGACGCATTTAAACAGGTCGAATAGCCACACTCGCATAGGAATTCATCAAGTGTGCCTTGATTCCGACACTCAGGCGTGTCAATTTTGTCACACGTCGCGCTAATGCGACGAATTGCTGACAGACGAAGCCAAAGCCATGACTCAGAAAATCTACGAACTCCTTGATCCTGCCTCCGGTAAGAAATCCTCGCTGCCTTTACGCTCAGGCACCATCGGTCCTGATGTGGTCGATATCGCTGCTTTAAACAAGGAGCATGGCGTATTCACTTTTGATCCAGGCTTCATGGCGACAGCCAGTACCGAAAGCAAGGTGACCTATATTGATGGCGATGCGGGCGTGTTGCTCTATCGCGGTTACCCGATCGAACAGTTGGCAGCTCAGAGTTCATTCGTCGAAGTCGCGTATTTGTTGTTGTACGGCGACCTTCCCAACGCCAAACAGTTGGCAGATTTCACTGTCAGTATCCAGCGGCACACCATGATCAATGAGTCGTTGCTGCGTATGTTCAACGGCTTTCATTACGATGCGCATCCGATGGCCATGGTGAGCGGCATCATCGCTTCGATGTCCGCGTTTTATCACGACTCCATGGACATCAATAATCCGCGCCATCGCGAGATTTTTGCGCATCGCATCATTGCGAAAATTCCGACGATTTCTGCCGCAGCATACAAGCGCGCACTCGGGCAGCCGTTCATCTATCCGCGAAATGATTTGGACTACTGCAGCAATCTGTTGCACATGTTCTATGCCGTCCCCTGCGAGCCTTATCACATCGATCCGCTCGCATCGCAGGCGCTAGACTTATTGCTGATTTTGCACGCAGATCACGAGCAGAATGCGAGCACATCGACTGTTCGCTTAGCCGGCTCCACAGGGGCAAACCCCTATGCCGCGATTTCTGCCGGCGTGTCAGCTCTTTGGGGTCCTGCTCATGGTGGCGCCAATGAGGCGGTCCTCGATATGCTCGAGGAGATCGGCTCGGTCGATAACATTCCGAAATTTCTCGCACAGGTCAAAGATAAGTCGAGCAATGTACGTTTGATGGGCTTCGGTCATCGTGTGTACAAAAACTTTGACCCGCGAGCGAAAATTATCCGCGAGATGTGCCATAAGGTTCTCGCCAAGATGGGGCGTGCTGATAACCCCTTGCTCGAGCTGGCGCAGCGTCTCGAAGAAATCGCTTTGCAGGACGAATACTTTGTCGCTCGCAAGCTGTACCCAAATGTCGATTTCTACTCGGGCATTATTTACAGCGCCTTGAACATCCCACGCTCGATGTTCACGGTCATGTTTGCAATCGCCCGCACAGCTGGTTGGGTGTCGCATTGGCTGGAGATGATTGCCGATCCGTCGATGAAAATTGGTCGGCCGCGACAGCTGTATACCGGCCCTGCTAAGCGCGATTATCAGCCGATCGCTAAACGCAGCTGATCACCCGCCGCGGCGCCTTAAAAAGATCTAACGAATAACCTCGCCCCGTCATGGGGCGAGTAGCAATGATTCGACCGTTGCTAAGTCCGCGCGGCGTAGTGGTTTTGCATCCACGGGACTGAGCGGCGATTGGCGGATCCCGTCAATGCCGAACACGATGAGTTCTACATTTTGGCCGTCAAAGTCTAGGGTCACGCAGGGTTGTTGTACCACGCGCTCTGTGTCGTAGCGTACTCGACGCTCACTGAGTTCAAACGGAACATGCTGTTCCATCAGCTCAAGCGTGACGGATTCCAGCCTATCGGCAAATACGTGCAACAGTACGGGATCATGCGGAGTGGCCGTGCCGGTTAAAACGGGGCCAACGAGCCGCGGTTTGAACCGCTGCAGTCGTTGCATGAGTTCACAAGCGACTGCCCGCTGAGCTTGGAGTTGGTCCTCATGCGCTTCGCCACCAAATAATCTTTGGTATTCCACCAGAGCCGCTTCGATCTCTGTGTTCTTGGGCAGTACAGCGTTATCGGTGATGGAGTAACGTTCCGCAGCTTTTCGCTTAGCAAACAGAAAATCCCGAATACCCTGCTCGGCCATGATTCGAGCGGCTTCCTGAGCTAGCGCACGACGCAAATGATCGTTGCGCGGCGTTGGCTTTTTCAAAACAGAGGCTCGGCAACGGTAGAGTTTGGACGCTCATCCGCGCGGGCATTCGGCCGAGCTGATTCAGGCAGACTCTCGCTCATGAAGGTCTCAAAAATTGCATCGGGCTCATCAGCGCCGGCAATGGCACCGGTATTGGGGTTAATACGCACTCGTACTAGGCCAGGTGGCATGACCCGAGGTATTTCCTCGACACCCTGGAGCGCGATGCGCATAAAGTCGATCCAAATGGGTGCGGCTGTACGACTGCCTTCCTCAGCCTCGCCCAGCGGCTTGGACTGATCGAAACCGACCCAGACCGAGGCGACGAGCTGACGGTTATAGCCGTTGAACCAGGTGTCTCGTGAATCATTGGTGGTACCGGTTTTTCCCGCTAAGTCTGCGCGGCCCAAAGCGAGCGCACGACGACCCGTACCACGCTTGATGACATCGCGCAGTATGTCGTCCATGAGATAAGCGTTTTGTGCGCTGATCACTCGAGGTGCGATCTCTGTGTCGGCCAAGGGGCAATTAGCCGGTAGCAAAGCAAAGGCTGTAGCCTCAGTCTCACTATCTTCACCTTCGTTGATCTCGGGCTCCATCCAACCCGCATCGCTCGGGCGATCGCATTCTGGCGCCACCTTTGGTGGTGTGGCTTGGAACACTACGTTGCCTTGTGGATCCTCGATACGCTCAATGAAATAAGGCTGTACCCGATAGCCGCCGTTGGCAAAGACTGCATAGCCAGCGGCCACCTGTAACGGCGAGGCGCTCATCGTGCCGAGAGCTAAGGTCAAATTACGCGGTAGCGTCGTCCGATCAAAACCGAAACGCTCGGCATGCGCAATGACGGGTGCAATACCCACCGCTTCTAAGAGTCGAATCGAAACCAGATTTTTAGATTTGACGAGTGCCTCACGTAACCGAGTGGGCCCTTGAAAGTCACCGCCAAAGTTTTCTGGACGCCAAGCCTCTTCCATTCCTGGCTCATCCACGACGAAGGGCTCATCATTGATGATCGAGGCCGGTGTGAAGCCGTTATCGAGTGCCGCCGAATAGACAAAAGGCTTAAACCCCGAGCCCGGTTGGCGTCGGGCCTGCACTGCACGATTGAACTTACCTACGACTTGATCAAAATAATCAAATCCACCTACCAGTGCTTCGATGGCGCCGTCGTCAGGTGATAAAGCCACCAAGGCGGCGGAGGCCTCTGGAAGCTGTGCGAGACGCGCGATGGTCGGATCTTGCACGATGACCTGGACCACATCGCCACGCTGCAGAATATCCGTCGCACGATTGGGGGCAGCGGCTAGGCGCCCGTTGGTGTTTCGTCGAGCCCAAGACATGCCATCCCAGTCGATTCGTCGATTACCTTCGCCTCTGACCAAGACCTCAGCCGACTTTTCCTCAACTTTGAGAACCACGGCGGGTAACAGCGGGCCGCTGGCGCTGTATTCGTTGAGCTTATCTTCCAGTTGATCCTCAAATTGGATAGAGGATGGTGGCAGCTTGTCGAGCGGCCCTCGCCAGCCGTAGCGCTGATCGTAAGCTAGCAGGCCATTACGCACGGCAATATTAGCCGCTGCTTGACGCTCAGGATCGATGGTTGTGTAAATGCGATAGCCTTCGCTTTGCGCCGCATTACCGAAACGATTCACGAGCTCAAGACGCGCCATCTCCGCCACATACGGCGCTTCGACATCAAACGGCCGCGCATGCTCTTTCGCCCGTACGACCTCTGCGGTGGCCTGCATTTCCGCGTCGCGATCAATGAAACCAGCTTCACGCATACGTCTCAGCACATAGCCTCGGCGTTGTGCAGCTGCCTCAGGATTAGCGATCGGGTTATAGCGTGACGGCGCTTGTGGCACTCGCGCGAGCGTGGCGGCCTCGGCTAACGTTAATTCATTGAGAGTCTTGCCAAAATAATACTCGGCGGCTGCGGCGATACCATAAGTACGTTTGCCGAAGCTAATGACATTTAAATAAAGACCCAGAATTTCTTCTTTGCTAAATTCTTGTTCAATGCGATAGGTCAGAAAGATTTCCTGAATTTTTCTGCGCCATGTTCGGTCTTGAGTTAAGAATAGATTGCGTGCGGTCTGCATGGTGATGGTGCTGGCACCTTGAGTCCGAGAGCCAGGCATCAGATTGATCAGCGCAGAGCGGAGGATTCCGCGATAGTCAAATCCCGAATGCTCAAAAAATTCTTCGTCCTCTGCCGCGATGAACGCTTGGCGAACGACTTCGGGGATTTGTTCGAATGTGACGGGCAGGCGACGTTGCTCGCCAATCTGAGCGATGACCTGACCGTCTCTCGAGTAGATCCTGAGCGGCACTTGCAACTCGATGCGCCGCATCTCCTCGATACTGGGTAAGGATGGCTGCACAAAAAGGTAGGCGCCAGAAATCCCGGCAGCCACAATCACCGCGAGGCTCAGGGTGGTCGCTGCAGCAACGAACAGGAGTTTGGAGGCAAGCGACTTCACGACGCGATATGGTACCGGATAGGCTTATGAGCGTGGCGCACGGCAACAACATCTTTCTCGTAGGGCCCATGGGGTCCGGTAAAACAGCGGTCGGTAAGCAACTCGCCCGTCGATTACGTATGCCTTTTATCGATTCGGATCAGGAGATTGAGCGGCGTACGGGGGTCGATATCCCGCTCATTTTCGAGAAAGAGGGTGAAGAGGGTTTTCGTCGTCGCGAGGCCGAGATGATTGAGGAGTTGACGGCGGCTGACGGGATCGTCTTGTCCACGGGCGGTGGGGCGATTTTGCGAGCGGACAACCGCGAGTGGCTACGCACTCGTGGCTGGGTGATTTACCTCGAAACGTCGGTCGCCGATCAAGCGCTTCGCGTCAGCCGTAGCGATAATCGACCCTTACTCACCGGCGTGGCGGATGTCAGCGAGCGTTTGCAGCAATTGATGAGCGAGCGAGCGCCGCTCTACGCGGAGGTGGCTCACTTACGCATCCGAACGGATGGCCGTCGCGTTCAGGGAGTATTACGCGAAATCGTGCAAGCCCTGAATGCTCGTGGAGATGCGGCGCGCCCCGGTCGCAAACGTATACTGCCCGCATGAGCCCCCCTCTGACCTTACATGTCCCGGTGGCCGACCGGGGCTACGACATCCACATCGGCCATGGCTTGTTAGCCGACGCGTCGACTTTGGCGAGCCAGCTCCCTGTCGGCAAGCTTGCCATTGTGACCAACACCCGAGTCGGTCCGCTCTATGCGTCGGCGATCCAGACGGCGGTCCGATCGACGCGCGAGGGGGCTTCGGCGATCGAGATCGTGCTCCCGGATGGGGAGCAACATAAAACACTGGTAACCGTTGAGCGAATCTTTGATGTCTTGGTGGCGAATCGCTTTGCCCGAGACGACACTCTCCTCGCGTTAGGTGGGGGTGTCGTGGGCGATATTTGTGGGTTCGCTGCCGCGTGTTACCAACGCGGAATTAGCTTTATGCAGATTCCGACGACCTTGCTCGCCCAAGTGGACTCATCCGTAGGCGGGAAGACCGGTGTTAATCATCCGGGGGGCAAAAATTTAATTGGCGCCTTTCATCAGCCCATCCGTGTCATTGCGGATACCGCGACCTTGTCAAGTTTGCCGCGAAGAGAGCTACAGGCAGGGGTAGCCGAGGTCATTAAGTACGGGATGATCTGCGATGCCGATTTTTTTGCATGGCTCGAGGCCCATATATCGGCCGTGATGGCCTTAGAGCCAGAGGCGGTAGCGTACGCAGTGCATCGTTGCTGCGCCATCAAAGCGGAGATTGTCTCGCGCGATGAACGCGAACAAGGCGATCGGGCGTTATTGAATCTTGGGCATACTTTTGGACATGCGATCGAGACCGTGACAGGTTATCGCAGCTGGCTGCACGGCGAGGCTGTCGGTGTGGGTCTGGCTATGGCGGCCACCCTGTCGACAGAGGCGGGATGGATGATGGCATCAGAGCGAGACCGAGTACTGAATCTGCTCGAAAAAGCCGGGTTACGTACCAGTGTACAAAATGAAGTCACGCCCGCTGCGGCACGTGAAGCGATGGCGCTAGACAAAAAGGTAAAATCAGGACGTCAAAGATTAATTTTGATGCGCGGTATCGGTAAATCATTTATCACGGCCGAGTTTCCTGCGCCGGCATTCGATGCCGCTCTCGAGGCCCATTTGTTATGAATGACATCTCGCTCGCTTGCTATGCGGCACGGGACGAGCACAGTCGAGGCCGGCTTCATCGCGAGCCACCGCCTGCGCTAAGAGGTGAGTTTCAGCGCGATCGAGATCGCATTATCCACTCAAATGCGTTTCGTCGATTAGTCTATAAAACACAGGTCTTCGTCAATCACGAAGGGGATCTTTACCGTACCCGCATCACTCATTCGATGGAGGTTGCACAGATTGGCCGCACGATCGCTCGTGCTTTGCAGTTACATGAAATTTTGACTGAGGCCATTTGTTTGGCGCATGACCTCGGGCACACGCCATTTGGACATGCAGGACAGGACACACTCAATGACTGCATGCGCGATTACGGCGGCTTTGAGCACAATCTGCAGTCGTTACGGGTCGTAGATTTACTGGAAGAGCGTTATGCCGAGTTCTCGGGCCTGAATCTCACCTTTGAGACTCGTGAGGGCATCCTCAAACATTGTGCCATTGAGCAAGCCGAACAAATGGGCGAGATCGGCCAGCGCTTTTTGACAGGCACGCAGCCGGGATTGGAAGCCCAGTTGGCCAATTTGGCCGATGCCATCGCCTACAACAATCATGATGTGGATGATGGTTTGCGCTCGGGGCTCATCAAGCTTGAGGATCTGCGTGAGCTTGCTTTATTTGGTAAGGCATATCGGTGCGTGCAAGAGGCCTACCCAACCTTGAGTGGTCGTCGCCTGATACACGAGACCATTCGGCGCATGATTGATCGTGTGGTGCAGGATGTCGTGACCGCAAGTCAGGCTAAATTAGCCGAGTTGAAGCCCCAGCAGATTGACGATGTGCGTAGGCTCGCAGAGCCCCTGATCATCATGAGTGATTCGGTGCAGGCAGAGCACCTTGAGCTCAAGCTATTTTTGCACCGTCAGCTTTACCGGCACTCACGTGTCCTGCGTATGACGACTAAAGCACGCCGAGTGTTACGAGAGTTGTTCACGAGTTTTTTTGAAGATATTGATCTTCTACCGCACGAGCATCGCTTGGCGGCGGATCGCGCAGCTCGTGAAACGGGTGAGGCTGGGCGGGCGCGAGTCGTCGCCGATTATGTGGCAGGTATGACCGATCGCTATGCGTTACTTGAGCATCGCCGGCTATTCAGCCCAGATGAGCGGTCTTAAGCAACGCTCAATCACTTATCAGTAATTTTCGGTATCGATAAATATCAAAGATTTTGAGCTGCGTCGCGTAGCTCCCGTCGTAGGATTTTTCCAACATTTGTTTTCGGGAGTTCGTCGCGGAAGTAGACGTATTTCGGAATTTTGTAGCCGGTGAGCGATTCGCGGCAATGAGCGATGACCGTCTGCTCATCAATACTCGGGTCTTTGCGGACGACGAAAAGTGCCACAGCCTCGCCTGATTTCTCGTCCGCCTTAGCCACGGCGGCCGCTTCAATGATTCCCGGGTGATTAACGGCGACGCTCTCCACCTCGTTCGGATACACATTGAAGCCCGAGACATTGATCATGTCCTTTTTGCGATCTTCAATATAAACGTAGCCCCGCGGATCCATGTGGCCAATATCCCCGGTGCGTAGCCAACCGCCAGCCAACATCACTTTGGCCGTTTCTTCGGGGCGGTTGTAATAACCTTTCATCACCTGTGGCCCACGGACACAAATTTCACCGGTCGCGCCGATCTCAAGCATGTTGCCGTCATCATCTGCAATACCAATCTCTGTCGAAGAAATTGGCAGACCAATCGAATCATTGAAATCTTCATTCGGCGGGTTGATACAGGCTGCAGGCGATGTTTCGGTCAAGCCCCAAGCCTGAGTGAGAATACAACCGGTGACGGCTTTCCAGCGTTCGGCGACCGCACGCTGCACTGCCATCCCGCCACCGAGTGTGCAACGTAGGGATGAAAAATCTAGCTGCTCAAAGCCTGGCGTATGTAACAAAGCGTTGAACAAAGTATTCACACCTGAAATATAAGTGAATCGATGTTTTTTTAGCTCGGCAACGAACCCCGGAAAATCACGCGGGTTCGTGATCAATACATTGGTCCAACCGAGCCGTAAGAACAGCAGACAGTTGGCCGTTAGAGCAAAGATATGATAGAGCGGCAAGGCGGTAATGGCCGTACTCGGTTCGCCGCGCGGGAACGTACTCTCTATCCATGCCGAGGACTGCAGGACATTGGCTACCATATTGCCGTGACTGAGCATGGCACCTTTGGAAACGCCGGTGGTCCCGCCGGTGTATTGCAGAAAGGCGAGATCATCATGGCCGAGGGATGCGGCTTGAAAGGGAAGCTGGCTGCCCTCGCGTAGCACCTCGGAGAAGCGATGAACATTTGCGAGATTCCACTTCGGCACGGCCTTTCGCACATAGCGAAGAACAAAATCGACGATCTGACCTTTTGGAAATCCGAGTAATTCGCCAATGCTGGTGACAATGACCTGCTTCACCCCTGTGCGATCAATCACCTCTTCCAGAACGTGGGCAAAGTTTTCCAGGATAAGAATGACTTCAGCGCCAGAATCATTGAGCTGATGCTCGAGCTCGCGAGGGGTGTACAGAGGATTGGTATTGACGACCACACCACCGGCTCGCAATACGCCGAATAAGGCGATTGGATACTGCAATATGTTCGGTAACATAATCGCGACCCGATCACCGGGGGCGAGACCCGCGCGCGCCTGTAGCCACGCGCCAAAGGCTTTTGACTGGCGATCCAATTCGCCATAGGTCAGTGCACGCCCCATTTGCTCATAGGCCGTACGCGAGGCAAATTCCTCAAAACAGCTATCGGCCATTTCGCCGATCGAACGGTGTTGTGAGGGGTCAATCTGGGCTGGTACGCCCGGCGGATAACTGGCAAGCCACGGGTGTGTCATGCCCCAACTCTAGCCGCTGCGAGCCGCGGGTGGCAACGTTCAATCGTCTGCGCGGCGCGTCTTCAGCAAGGGGGCGAGTGCGGGCCAGACCGTATCGAGCATGATGGGCTGGGCTTTGGCGGTCGGATGCAGTCCGTCAGCCTGCATCATCTCAGGCTCCAGCGCGATCTTTTCCAAAAAAAACGGCTCAAACGCGAGCTGGTAGCGAGATGCGAGCTCACGGAAGACTTTTTCAAAGCCCTCGGCGTAGCGAGGGCCATAATTTGGTGGGATTTTCATCCCTAGTAGCAGAACTTTGGCGCCCGAATCGCGCGACAGCTCGATCATGCGCTGCAAATTATTGCGCGATGTACTAAGCGGTAGGCCGCGTAATCCATCATTGCCGCCGAGTTCAATGATGACGATCTTTGGCCGATGTAGCTCCAAGGCTCTGGGTAAGCGAGCAGCCCCACCTGTGGTTGTTTCGCCACTGACGCTGGCATTGATCACGCGGTAACCGTACCCTTGTGCAGTAAGCTTTGATTGCAGCAGACTCACCCAGCCTTGCTGGCTCTCAAGCCCATACCCAGCGCTGACGCTGTCGCCCAGCACGAGGATCGCAGGCGCCGCCGATGCCACAGGACGCGATGATGGCGTGGCGGTGAGGCCGCTAGGTGCGAGCAACGTGGCGCATATGCACCATAGACACAACAGGGAACGTTTCGTGATCAAAGATATTGTCCTCGAGGCACAGCAACTGAGCAAAGAGGTTAGCAGCCCAGAAGGCCTGCTGACTATTGTTGATGAGGTTTCATTACAAGTCCACGCGGGTGAATCATTGGCAATCGTCGGCACGTCGGGAGCGGGTAAGTCTACGCTGCTGGCATTACTGGCAGGTCTTGATGTGCCAAGCCGTGGCAAGGTGATACTGGCGGGCGCTGATCTTTCTGCATTAGACGAGGACGGGCGTGCTCGTATCCGTGCCGAGCGAGTGGGGTTCGTATTTCAATCTTTTCACCTCGTCCCAGCGTTAACGGCGCTTGAAAACGTGATGCTGCCGCTAGAGCTCGCTGGCCGAGAGGATGCGCGGGCTGCAGCCACCGAGGCGCTCGGGCGCATGGGTTTGCACGATCGCAGGGAACATTATCCGCGCCAGTTATCGGGTGGAGAGCAGCAGCGCGTGGCCATCGCGCGCGCGTTTGTGACTCGGCCGGCGGTGCTGTTCGCTGATGAGCCGACCGGGAATCTCGACACGGTGACCGGAAATCGGATCGCTGATTTGCTATTTGATCTCAATCAATCCGATGGCACGACTTTGGTACTCGTGACCCATGACCGCACGCTTGCCGCACGGTGCGAGCGGATGTGTGTGATGGAGGCGGGGCGTTTGGCCTCGACTTCGATATGAGCCAATCGATGCCGCCAGCGCGCGCGCTACAGCCACGGACGCTTGCGCTCGCGATGCGCTTACTCGGGCGTGAGTGGCGCTCGGGCGAAATGGGTGTATTGCTTTTGGCGCTGATTGTCGCGGTCGCAGCCCTGACGGGGGTTGGATTTTTGGTCAACCGTATCAGTCAGTCAGTGGCGTTACAGGC
>CAZSRB010000005.1:26094-45956 GCA_964609065.1 uncultured Acidibacter sp.
TGACGGGGGTTGGATTTTTGGTCAACCGTATCAGTCAGTCAGTGGCGTTACAGGCCAATGAAGTATTAGCGGCTGATTTACGCCTTGAAGCGACCGCGCCGCTTGACGAACGCTATGCGGATGAGGCGCGCCAACGCGGGTTACAGGTGGCGCGCTCAACGTCCTTATTAAGCGTCGTGTTCAATGACAACTTTGAACAATTGACTAATGTCCGTGCCGTCAGCGAAGGGTACCCACTGCGCGGTAGTCTCGGGCTTGCCGATCAAGCCTTCGGTACGCCTGAGACAGTGATCGGGGTGCCGGCTCGTGGCGAGATTTGGCCGGACTCCAAAGTATTGGCAGCATTAGAGTCAAAGCCGGGTGATGAAGTCTCGATCGGTTCTAGCCGCTTTCGTATCGCCCGCGTTTTAATTACTCGCCCAGATCAGGGTGGTGGGTTCAGCGAGCTCGCCCCAAATTTGATTCTCAATGCTGCGGACTTGCCCGCGACCCGTTTATTACAGCCCGGCTCACGCTCCAGCCATGCACTGCTTTTTGCGGGGCCGCGCGAGCAGATCGCGCAATTCAAAGGCTGGTTGGAGCAAGCAAAGCAGCCAGGGGAACGCTTGCGCGATATCAGTGAAGCGAGCCCGCAAATTCAAACCGCCATTGAACGTGCGGGTCGATTCCTGAGTCTGGCGAGTCTTGTTGCCGTGTTGTTGTGCGCCATCGCGGTCGCGATGGCGGCGCGTCGCTATGTGCAGCGACACCTCGACTCGGTTGCTTTGATGAAGACTTTGGGGGCAAGCCGTCAGACGACCTTAGCTGTGAGTGTTTTGCAGCTAAGCGTGATTGCCTTGGTAGCGGCGATACTCGGTGCGGGCGTGGGGTATCTTGCGCAGACTTGGCTATTACAGGCCTTGCAAGGTCTCGTACGAGCGGATCTACCTTCACCCGATATGACGCCATTGTTCTTGGGTGTGGTGACGGCGCTCGCGCTTTTAGCGGGATTTGCCTTGCCCCCGCTGATGCAGCTCTCAAAAGTTCCCGCCATGCGCGTATTGAGGCGAGACATGACTGCGCCGACTGCGGGAGCGTTACTCGCATTTGGGCCTGCGATTTTAGCTGTCGTGTTGCTTATATTTTGGGTGCTACGCGAGCCCTTACTTTTCTTTGGATTTGTGGTGGGCCTTAGCCTATTTGCAGCCCTGTTATACCTCGCGGGCTATGGGTTAGTCCGTTTCGCTTCGAGTCTGCGCGGTGGGGTGGGCGTGTCCTGGCGCTATGGCATCGCCAACTTGGGTCGGCGTCGTAGCGAAAGCATCGTGCAAATCATGGCTTTCGGTTTAGGTATCATGGTGTTGCTGCTACTGGCGGTGGTGCGAAATGATTTGCTATCGGATTGGCGACGTAGTCTGCCCACCGATTTGCCTAACTTCTTTTTCATTAACATTCCGCCGTCGGAACGCACAGAATTCTTCGAGTTTATCGAGCAACGCGGCGCGAGCAGTTCACGCGCGTTACCCATGATTCGTGCGCGATTAACCGAAATTAACGGCGCATCAGTAGAAACCTTGCAGTTTGCCGACCCTCGCGGGGAGGGTTATGTACGTCGTGATCAAAATATCACTTGGCAGGCAGATTTGGGTGAAGACAATCGGGTGATTGCGGGGCGCTGGTGGACGGCTGACGATCACGGTCAGCCCTTAGTATCGATCTCTGATGAGTATCAACAGGGTCTGGGCTTGCAGATCGGCGATCGCATGACCTTTGATGTGGCGGGCGAGCGAATCGAAGCAAGTGTTGCCAGCGTGCGAAAAATCGAGTGGGATAGTTTTCAGCCAAATTTCTTTTTGGTCTTCCCGCCAAAATTGCTGGATGACTTGGCGGGAACTTGGATGACAAGTGCCTACTTCAAGCCCGAGGACACCACATCGATTAGTCAACTGGTTAGACGCTTTCCGAGCGTATCGGTTTTTGATTTAGATGATTTGTTGGAACAGGTCCGGGCCGTCATCGATAAAGCCGTGTTGGCTGTTCAGAGTGTTTTCGTGTTCACGCTCTTGGCAGGTTTGACCGTGTTGTTGGCGGCTGTGCAAGCCAGCCGAGACGAGCGCCGTTACGAGAGCGCCATGTTGCGTACGCTAGGTGCAGCTCGCGGTGTCGTCGCACGGGGCATTGTCGCGGAGTTCGCAGCGCTCGGTATGTTGTCCGGCTTGCTAGCGGCGGTTGGGGCCTCGATCGCTGGCGTGCTACTCGCCAATACAGTTTTGCAAATCGATTACCGTTTGGACCCTTGGGTATGGGTCTATGGTCTAGCGGGCGGAGCGCTTTTGGTAGCGGGTAGCGGTTGGCTCGCAACCCGTTCAGTGCTTAGTGAGCCACCTGCTCGGAGTTTGCGCGGTCAATAGGCTGATAGGCACGCAAAAATACTTTGACGTGCTCATCGACGAAGCTCTCGAGACTGAGCGGCCGGCAACGTGTACCGCCGAGATCGTGCTGGTGTAGCAGAACCATCAGTAGCGGCGAAATCAGCATCAGCGCGGCGTGACGAGGGTCGCATTCCGCCATCAGCCCACGGGATGCATACGCCTGTAGCCGAACTTCGAGTGCCTGCAAGGTCGGCTCTAGCACATCTAATAAATAGTCGAGTGCGGTGCCGTGATGACGTAGCCCTTCAGCGAGCCCGATACGATGTAAGGTCCCCACATAACCTTGGGTCCAACCACGTACTACGCGCTGCATGAATACTTTGATAGTTTGTTCCAGATCGAGTCCTTCGACTTCAGCGCTACGCGCTCTCGCTAAGTGATGCTGACCCTCTTGCAGGAAATAATTGAAGAGCGCCTTGATAAGACCCTCTCTCGACCCAAAATAATGTCTCAGAGTGGCCACACTGACGCCGGTGGCGAGGGCTAATTCGCGGAAGCTCGGCGGCTCACCTGTCTGCAGGGCGAGTCGGGCACGTGCCCGTTGCAGCAATTCGCCGCGGCGTTGTTCGAAATCAGCGTTGCGCGCACCGCTTGTTCTGGCCATCTCGATACCTCGTGTAGGTGCAAATACTCACAGAGGGCTAACTTGAATAAATTAAATCAGATGATATAATTAATCGCAAGTAGGAAATCGGCGCAACCCGCGCCGTGGCACAGGATGGGCATGGACGATGGCATTTGATGAGGAAAAACCCAGCTTTCTGACCCGCTTTCGGTACCCGATACTGGCGGTGTTGGTGGTCGGCTTCGCAGGGTATTACGTATATCGCAACAATCAGCCCTTGCCCGTCGGGGTGGTCGAAGCTCGTGAAGGGCCCGCCGAGCGGGTGCTTGCGGTATCAGGCCGTACCCGCCCCCAGGTGACTGTGACTGTCGCCCCGAAGGTCGCTGGCCAGATACTTCGCTTAACCAAGGCCGAGGGTGACTCGGTGGTGGCCGGTGAATTATTAGTCGAACTCGAAGCCTCGGCCCCACGCGCGGCATTGGACGAGGCCGCGGCCCGAATCACCTTGCAACAGCGTGCTGTCGCGGAGGCTGAGCGTAACTACGCTCGCATCGACCAACTTAAGCAGCAGGGCTTAGCAACTCTCAAAGAATTTGATGACGCTCGCTTTGCACTCGATCAGGCTCGCCTTGAACTCAACTCGGTTGAGGCCACTCGTCGCGAGGTGGCCGCGCGCTTGCGTGACAGTAGTCTGCAAGCGCCGGTCTCCGGTGTCGTGCTTGCTCGCCCCGTTGATCCTGGGCAAGTCGTGGGCGCGCAGACCGTCATCTATGAAATCGCTCCTCTCTCGAATGTTGAAATCGAGGCCGACATCGACGAGCAGTATCTTGCCGAGATCAAAGTCGGCCAACAGGCTGAGATTAAAATCGCAGGACAGGATAGTGCCGTCAATGCTCGCCTCTACTATGTATCTCCAAAGGTAGATCCGCGCACCGGAGGCGCAAAGGTGCGCCTCGAGCTCGAGGAACAACCGACAGGACTGCGCTCAGGCTTAACCGCCGACGTTAATCTTATTATTGAGCGACGCGAGCAGGCCTTGACGGTCACGCGTAGCGCCATTCTGGGTCGCGATGGTTCGGGTCGAGTACTGCGTGTGCGAGATGGACAGGTCGAGGTATCACCCGTCGAATTCATTGAATGGCCGAGCGAAAGGGTGATCGTGCTCTCAGGCATCGAGCCGGGTGAGCAACTATTGGCAAGCCCTCGTCCCGATTTAGTTGGCGAAAAGGTGTTGCCGACCACTGACTTTGCTGCCTTGCCCCCCGGTCAACGGCCAAGAGGATCGGAGGCGCGCAAGGCGCTGTAGCGCCTTACCGCGGCCCGCTTCGGAGTACTCCATGCGTTTCGATCTCAAAGTTGCCCTGCGCTACTTACTGTCAAACCGGCTGCAGTCGGCATTACTGATCGGTGGTGTCGCGGTGGCCGTGACGGTGTTTACCTTTAACGCCGCGCTCATCAACGGCCTCGCCGAATTTCAGATCGATCGTGTCGTGGGCAGCTCCGCTCACGTCACGATTGAACCCGCCCAGCTAAGACCAGCCGTATTGCCTGCCAGAGATAACACCGATCGATTAACCGCGTCGCAGGTGACTTTAGAGCGTCGCGAACAGATCAAACAATGGCGATCCGTTGAGCGCACCATCAATACGCTACCGGGCGTGACCGGTGTGTCCTACAACATTTTAGGCACGGGTCTCGTCTCGCGGGGTCAGCAGACCTTGCCTGTCACGATCAAGGGGGTTGAGCCCTCTCGTCTTGCAGCCATCGCGCCAATCGATCGCAACATCGTCGCGGGTGACGCTCGCCTCGGGCTCAATGATGTCCTGATTGGACGTAAGCTTGCTGAGAACCTCGGCATCCGTGTTGGGCAGCCATTCTTTATCACGAGTGATCAGGGGCGAGAGCGCACGTTAACGGTGCGAGGACTCTACGCGACCGGCATCGATAGCCTTGATGCCCGCTTGGCATACGTGAATTTAGACACGGCTCGGGTGATGTTCGATTTGCCCGAGGGCTTGAGTGAAATTGAAATCAAGCTCGCCGACATTTATGTCGCGCGGCAGGTCGCTGAACAGCTCGCCGAGTCCACGGGTCTCGAAGCCACCGCGTGGATGGATAAGAATCAAAACTTACGCCAGGCCCTAGAGGGACAGGGCAGCTCCGGAAACATCATCAAAATGTTTACGCTCATCACCATTGTGGTGGGAGTTGCCAGTGCGTTGTTATTGACGACATTCCGGCGTCGTCCAGAGATTGGCATCATGCGCAGTTTCGGCATTTCGCAACGTTTTGTATTGTCGGTATTCATGATCCAAGGCGCACTCATCGGCGTGTTGGGTTCTCTTGTCGGCTGTATCCTGGGTTTCGGGTTTAGCACCTTGTTGGCTAATATTTCGACCGGCTCTGGGCGAACTTTGCCCGTTGATCCGAGTCTAGGACAGTATGACGTCGCGTTGCTATTGGCTGCCGCAGCCAGTATCGCGGCGGCCTTATGGCCTGCACGCGCAGCCTCGCGCATTGATCCAGTAGAGGCGATTTCACAATGATTAGTCCTTCCATTACCCCCTCGACCGACAATATCGCTTTGCTCGAGGTCAAAGACCTACGTAAAGTTTTCATTGATCGAGACTTTCAGACCCCCGTATTAAAGGGCGTCAATTTCACCCTCCAGAAAGCGGAGATGGTAGCCCTACTCGGCCCGTCAGGTAGTGGCAAGAGCACCCTGCTGACGATCCTCGGTACCTTGATGCGTCCGAGTTCGGGTAGTTTTAAAATGCTAGGTCGAGAACTGACGACACTCAAAGAAAAAGAGCTATCTAACTTTCGCAATCAGGAAATCGGTTTCATCTTTCAGTATCACCACCTATTGCCTGACTTCACGGCGCTCGAGAACGTGATGTTCCCGCATGCTGGGCGTCTTTGGCGCGAGACTCGTGCGGGACGAGAGCGAGCTGCGATGTTGCTCGAGCGTGTCGGACTCAAAGATCGGATGAGTTACAAGGCGACGCGCTTGTCGGGTGGTCAAAAGCAGCGCGTGGCGATCGCCCGGGCTTTGATGAATCAACCAGCACTCGTATTAGCTGATGAACCAACCGGTAATCTTGATCGCGAAAATGCAAATCAGGCCTTTGATCTGATGACAGAGATTCAACGCGAGACCGGAACGACGTTCTTACTCTCTACGCACGACCGCGAGCTGGCGGAGCGTTGTCAGCGGCGGATCTACATTGAAAGTGGTGTGGTGGTTGATCAACCTGTACCGCGCGAGCGAGCGACTACCGCTCCGCGCATGGGGTTACGGGTCATCGATGGTGACGTGCCGGCAGTGGTTGATCGCACGACGACGGGAGATCGGGATCAGCAGCGACGCGCGTGATCCCGGCACGCTCGCACCCTCAACGCTCGATCATGTCCATCGCGCGTGGTGTGTAACGGGGGCCGCTCGCCTCTTGCACGTCATCAAGACGTTTCAGGTCCTCGGCTGACAACGAAAGCTCGGTCGCCGCTGCGTTGATTTCCAGATAGCTGCGACGCTTGGTGCCAGGAATCGGTATCACATCCGGGCCTCTCGCCAGTAACCAGGCTAAGGCGACTTGCGCCGGCTCTGCCTCGAGACCTGCCGCAATATCTTTGACAATCTCTAAACGTTGCAGATTTTGTGCGTAGTGCTCGATGCTGAATCGCGGGTCGAGTCGGCGATAGTCGGTGTCCGATAGAGTTTCCGGTGCCGGTAGCTTGCCACTCAAAAAGCCGCGACCGAGCGGGCTATAGGGGACGATACCGATATCGAGTTCGCGACAAGTATCGAGGATGCTTGGACCACCATCGTCCGCTGGGTGCTCAATATTGCGCTCCCACAAGGAGTACTCGCTTTGTAGAGCGGTGATGGGGTGAACGCTATGTGCACGTCGGATGGTGGCCGCGCTCATTTCCGATAAACCTAGGAAACGTACTTTTCCGGCTTTGACCTGCTCGGCCATCACGCCGACCGTATCTTCAATGGGAACTGATCGATCACGTCGGTGTTGATACCAAAGATCAATGTAATCGGTACCTAAGCGTTGTAAGCAACCATCGAGTGCGCGGCGGACATTTTCGGGTCGACCATCCACTCCCACCATCTTGCCTGCAGCATCGAGTGCAAAGCCAAACTTGGTTGCGATAATGACCTCGGGTCGTCGACTCCCAAGTGCTTTAGCAAGTAATTCTTCGTTGATATAGGGGCCGTAGACCTCGGCAGTATCAAAGAAATCGATACCTAGTTCTAACGCTCGGTGGATCGTCGCGATACCCTCAGCTTCATCCGGTGGACCGTACATCAGCGGCATACCGGCCACCCCAGTCATACCCATGGTGCCGAGCCCGATGGCCGATACCTCAAGACCCTGACCGCCCAATCGTCGCCGCTGCATCACTTTTTCGCTCCGTCTGCGCTTTGCTGACTGCGTTGCGCATCAATATATTTTTTGGTGACGGTCCAGGTTGTTTCGTTGGATCGCGGGTCGCCGAGCGCTGGCGCTTCGAGGTAGCTTGAGAATCGGTCCTGTAAGACGCTCATGAGTCTTGGCGGGATTCTTGCCCGATCAAAGCTTGAATAGCCTGTCGCATTGAAAATCATGACGCCGGGTCGATCTCCCATCTGCATCCATGGCAGCCAGCCAGAGATGCGTTGCCAGGAGATACGCGATTCGCCGATACGGGTGCGCTGCTCATCGAGGAAATCATCAGCCCGATAGTAGGTATTGAAAATCTCCATCGCGTGATAGGTGCCGCCTATGTACTCCTGATAATTGCCGCCTAAGGGGTTAGTGTAAAAAAGCGGAATCTCAGCGGAGGAGACCAGGGTATCGTCGTAGCGACGCAGACTGACTTTTAAAGGTGAGCCATCGGCCTTGCGTTCATAGGTGGGTACTCGCATGTTCACCGGATCGTTGGCGACGTGGATGACTTCCACGGTGCGTCCGGTCCAGGGGTTTTCCCAATCGTCGATGATTTCGTTCGTCTTGGGGTCGAGATACACCATGATCTCGCGGGAGATACTCCGAAATCCTTTGCCACGGGCGGCGTCCTTATGGGCCTCGCACTGGCGTACATTGATTCCGAGCACGTTGAAAAGGTGGCGGTCTCGCTCCCCTGGGGCGCGACTGTAGAGCTTGCCTTCCCACATGCCGTAGCGGGTGACGCCTGCCTCGGTCGTGCCGCAGGTGAGCTTTTGATTCCAGCGTAGCGCAGCGGCGCCCTCGCGCTCTTCGGCGGGACCCAGCAGATCGTCAGTCGCCATCGCTGCTGGCAATAGACACATTAACGCGGTGATGACGATGGCCTTTTTCTCACCTGCGACGTGATGAATGAATTTTGATGCCATTTTGATTCCCCCGTGTAACAATCTGATTATTCGAATAACGAACTACCGAGAGTTCCACAATGTCCCAGATCTGGTCTCCTGCGCATATGGCGACCTTCGCTAAGGTGGTTGATCTCAACGGATTCTCGGCCGCAGCGCGGGCGTTAAAGGTCCCTAAAGCGGCTGTCAGTCGTGCGGTCGCTGAGCTGGAAGCCGAATTAGGACTAAAGCTCTTAACTCGGACTACACGTCGTCTAGCCTTGACCCCGGCCGGCGAACAATTGTTACCTCAATGCCGTTTGATCCTGCAAACCGTCGAAGCGGTGGAGACTAAAGCGGCCCTGCTCGCTGAGCGCCATATGGGGCCCCTCAGGGTGCGGGCGGACGCCACGCTCGGACGATTATTGCTCGCGCCGCTCGTACCGCGCTTCATGGAGCAGTTTCCCGATATTCCACTTGAGCTCGCGCTGGGAGATGAGCGCAGCGACAGCGCTGAGCACGAACTCGTTATCCAGAGCGGTCGGTCGACTGAGCTTGGCGCTGAGCACTCTGCACAAGAGTTGGGGTCCCCACCAACGCTCCTCTGCGCCACGCCGAGCTACCTTCAGAAGGTGGGTATCCCACAAGCGCCGGCGGAGCTTGAGCGTTTTGACGTGTTGCTCCCTGATGCCGGTCCGACTGGGGCGGCCTTGCGATTGACACAGGGGCAGCGTCGCGAGGAGGTTCACCTGCGTCCAAAGCTTGCCGTGAATGACCCGGCTTTATTGCACGCGTCGGTGGCGGCGGGGCTTGGTATAGGGTTACTGCCCGAATTTCTTTGTCGTCAGGGATTGGCGACTCGACGTCTGCAGCAGGTGCTCGGAGATTGGCAGCTACCGCCTCAGCCGCCGCTTTGTGCCGTTTATCCCGCGCGACTCGCCGAAGATCATCGAGTCCGAGCGCTCATCGACTTTTTGGCGGCGCATATGGTCTCGGCGCTGGCGCGTTAAATCGCGATATATCGGTCTGTTGAGAGGCGGTTTCACGGGTTAGAATGCGTCCAAGCCGCAGTCGAAGGCGACTTGCGCCGTGCACCGCATTGCCGATCGAAAGGACACGAGATGTACCGAGCCCCTCTCAAAGATTTACGGTTTGTCTTGCATGAGCTCATTGGTGAGCAGGCGTTACAGGCCTGTCCGGCATACGCCGAGTATTCATTGGATTTGGCCGATGCGGTCCTTGAGGAAGCCGGCAAATTTGCGGAAAACGTTCTAGATCCTCTGTACAAATCAGGCGATCAGCAGGGTGCAACTTGGACCCCTGAAGGCGTAATTGGTGCGCCCGGCTTTAAAGCCGCTTACGAGCAATTTGTCGAGGGCGGCTGGGCCAGTTTGCGAGCGTCTCCTGAGCATGGTGGGCAGGGTGTCCCAACCGTACTTGGGACTGCCGTTGAAGAGTTATGGGCCTCATCTAATCTCGCTTTTAAGCTTTGTCCCATGTTGACCCAGGGCGCTGTAGAGGCGTTGGAGCACTACGGTTCGGCTGCCCAAAAAGCGCTCTATTTACCCAAAATGGTCAGTGGCGAGTGGACCGGCACCATGAACCTGACCGAGCCACAGGCAGGCTCGGACCTAGCGGCGATTCGTACCCGGGCTCAGCCCCAAGGGGATCATTACCGAATCTTTGGCCAAAAAATCTTCATCACTTACGGTGACCACGATTTCACGCCGAATACGATCCATCTGGTGTTAGCGCGCATCGATGGCGCGCCCGCTGGTGTCAAAGGGATCTCGATGTTCGTCGTACCCAAAGTGCTGGTGAACGAAGATGGTTCACTGGGTGCGCCTAACGATGTGCAATGCCTGTCGATCGAGCACAAGCTCGGTATTCACGCGAGTCCGACTTGCGTCATGGCTTACGGCCAGTCGGAAGGCGCAGTGGGTTATCTCGTCGGTGAGCCGAATCGCGGCCTTGAGTACATGTTCGTGATGATGAATGCCGCCCGATTGTCTGTCGGCCTAGAGGGATACGCCGTTGCGGAGCGGGCCTATCAACAGGCGCTTGATTGGGCATGCACGCGTATCCAAGGAAAGCCACCTGGCGTGCGACAAGAGGGGCCGGCGCCTATCGTTCATCACCCCGACGTTAAGCGCATGCTGCTCAGCATGAAATCGCAAACCGAAGCGTTGCGAGCGCTCACGTTATACACCGCTTGGCAGCTTGATCTGGGTGCGCAGCACCCTGATGAGCTCGCGAGGGCACGCGCCCAGGCGCGTGGCGACCTGTTGATTCCTGTGGTCAAAGCCTGCAGCACTGAGACGGGGATCGAGCTTGCATCGCTCGGCATTCAGATTCATGGCGGTATGGGTTACGTCGAAGAGACGGGCGCCGCGCAGGCTTACCGCGATGTACGTATCACGACCATCTATGAAGGCACGACCGCCATTCAGTCCAATGATTTCGCTGGCCGCAAATTGGCCCGTGATCGCGGCGAATCCATGGGGGCCTTGATTGCCAATATGCGTGCGGAGTTACAAGCTTTGCAGATCGATCACCCCGCCGTGATGAGCGCTCGTGATGCGAGTTTGGCGGGTGTCGAGGAGCTCGAGCAGGCGACTCGCAGTCTGCTTCAGTCTTATGCGCAGGGTCCAGAGCGCGCGCTGGCGGTCTCTGTGCCGATGGTGCGTTTAGCGGGGTATGTGATCGGTGGGTGGCTGCTGACCTTTTCAGCCGCGATCGCCGCACACCGATTAGCCAATGGCGCTACCGATCGCGACTTTTTGCAGGGCAAGATCGACTCGGCACGCTTTTATGCATCACAAGTACTGCCGCAGGCGACTGCTTTGGCGCGTGTGGTAGCAACTGGCGCAGACGGCGTGCTGGATGTGGGAGAAGCCGCCCTTAGTCGGTAAGGTAGTCGACGACTCGGCGTTCTTGCATCATTTCTTTGATGAGCGGCTTGATGGCCTCGTGTACGGGGTGTGTCTGGTAGCTTTGCAAGGCTGCCAGATCATTAAACACGGTGTACAGCACCACATCAGCCGTATTAGCTTCGTTTGCGAAGTTAATGCCGACCTCAATCTGCTGCAGGCCCGGGATTTTTCCGGCCATGCCTTCCAGTAATTCTTTGGCACGTTGTGCAGATGCCGATTTATCGAGAGTCTCGTTGATACGCCACATCACGATGTGCTTAATCATGGATTGCTTTCCTTAAGATGAACGAATCGGATTGCGAAGATCTTTCCATGCGGCAATAGCCGCTTCACGGGAAGCTTTTAGATCGACGATCGGTGTTAGAGGTGGCACGCCCGGTGCGCGGCGATCTTGGTTCCATTGCCGGCAATACCGTCCTTCCGGGTCAAACTTTTCCGCCTGTGATTGGGGGTTGAAGACGCGGAAATACGGTGCTGCATCGGCGCCACAGCCCGCCGCCCACTGCCACCCGAGGGTATTGCTCGCCAAGTCCGCATCGACCAGTGTATCCCAAAACCACCGTGCGCCATGTAGCCAATGCAGGCGCAAATTTTTGACAAGAAATGAAGCGACTACCATGCGTACCCGGTTATGCATCCAGCCTTCTACCCAAAGCTGACGCATGCCAGCATCGACAAGCGGTATCCCCGTTGAGCCACGTTGCCACGCCTGTAGATCTTCATCGCTTTCTCGCCAAGCAAAGCCTTCGTATTCTTTGCGCAGAGGAGAATTTGTGGTGTGCGGGAAGTGATATAGCAAGTGATGAGCAAACTCTCGCCAGCCGATCTCCGCCATGAATGTCCCATCACGATGCGCGTAGGCGCCATGCCATATTTGTCGCGGAGAAATTTCACCGAAGTGTAGATGCGCAGATAGACGCGACGTCCCCGGCACAGCGGGTAAATTGCGTTGCTCGGAATAGTGCTCAATAGGATCTTTCGAGAATTCTTTGAATCGGCTTATGGCTCCCGCTTCGCCGGGTTGCCAGCGCTCGGCCATACCTTCATACCAGTTTATTGTAGGCATTAAACCCAAGGCTGATAGCGCCTGCGAGGACGGCCAGGCTTCTGGTGGCGATATTTTTTTGGGCGCTGGTATCGGGGACTCAGGTGCGATGACAGCACGCGTCTTTTTCCAAAACGGGGTAAATACCTGAAAGGGTTTACCGCTTAAGTTACGTATATCCCAAGGTTCAGCGAGTAGAGCGGAATTGAAGGATCGGACTTCCAGCCCTGTTTCGCGTAAACGACTTTTGATCTGTTGATCGCGGGCGATGACTAAAGGTTCGTAGCGTCGGCTCCAATAAATAGCCGTCGCACCTGTCTCAACTACCAAGTTTTGCAATACTGAAAACGAGTCGGCCGCGTCAGCGTTGGGGCGATGGCCCGCAATGCGAAATATCAGCTGCGATCCACGCTTTCTCAGAGACTCGTCGAGTCGCTGTAATGACTGGTGTAGCCACCACCGTGAGGCTGCCCCCGGCGCCCACTCACCCTCTTCGTCAGGTGCCCAAATAAATACGGGAATGATGGGGCCGCCGCGTTCGATAGCGGCTTGCAAGGCTGCATGATCGGCGAGACGTAAATCTAATCGTAGCCACAGTAGTGTGGGGCGAGTCCCGGTGCTCATAGCGCATGCTGCTTGATGATTTCATTGACAGCATGGATGGCTGCATGGCGGGGGTTGCTCTTGCGCCATATCGCACCCACATGACGTGTCGGTATCGGTTGAGCAAAGGGGCGTAGCGCAAGTCCTTGGGTATGGGCATAGTTACCGCGCGCAGCTAATTCCGGTAGCAGCGTTAACCCAGTACCGGCTGCGACCATTTGGCGTAAGGTCTCGATGCTTGTCGCGCGAAAATCCTGTTTCTCATGGACCTCAACGCGGTTACACACATCTAAGGCTTGATCACGGAGGCAATGCCCATCCTCCAGCAACAATAGCGTCGCACCCTCTAGATCTGAGACCTGAATCTGTGACCGTTGGGCAAGGTCATGATTTTCAGGGATCGCGACCACAAAGGCCTCGTCGTACAGCGACTCAACGGCGAGGCTGTCATCTTCAATCGGCAGCGCCAGTACACCGAGGTCAATGTCACCTGCGCGCAATTTTTGCAGCATGGTCGCGGTCTGGTACTCGTAGAGCATCAACTCCAGTCGGGGCAGGGCAGCACGCAGGGCCACCGCAATATGCGGCAACAAGTAGGGACCGATCGTCGGTAGAAAGGCGATCCGTAACTTGCCCGCGAGGGGATCGCGATGACCGCTGGCGATTTCCATCACCTCGTCGCTCGCTTCGATGATGCGTCGCGCGCGTAGCACGATATCTTCGCCGGCCGGGGTCAGCATGGCCCCTTTGGTTTGGCGTTCGATCAGGGTGACGCCCAGATACTCTTCCAGTTTTTTTAGCTGCGCCGATAGCGTTGGCTGACTCACAAAACAGCGCTCTGCCGCCTTGCCAAAGTGCCCCGTATCCGCCACCGCGACGAGGTATCGTAGGTCTTTGAGTTTGATATCGACCAAGGTCCTTCTCATCGAGATATACAAAATCTATCGAAATATTCACATCAATTGATAGTGAAGTCGAGTGTTTCGCGCGGAAGGAGTTGGCTCTGATGCGCTCGCTACCACAGACCGGCTTGTCCGGCCTGCTATGCTCGTTGTCACCATGTCCCAATACGAAAAAACAGCCTTTGTGGTGGTCTGTCGTGATGGTCCAAACGGGCCGCTCGTGCGGGCGACCTACACGCCTGAGCATATGGCGTATGTCGAGACGGTGATGGACGAGCTTAATGTCGCTGGGCCGCTCTATGACAATGGCGCCGATCACGCCGATAGCGCGCCGATTGGCAGTCTCTACTGTCTGCACACCAAAAGTCTGCAACGCGCTCGGGAGATCATCGAGAGCGACCCCTACTTCAAACATGGCGCTTTCGCATCGGTGGAGTACTTCCCGCATCTGCCTGCAGCAGGACGTTATATCGGCGGCAAGATTTGGTGATTGCTCGGTTATGATGCTGCTCGGGAGGCGGGCAGCATGGCACTCAATGAAATGTTTGAAACGGATGGTACGGTCCGTCCGCATTACCGGGCTTATGCCGAGTGGCTGGCCGCCATGCCGTCGCAGCGCCTCGACGAAAAGCGCGCTGAGGCGGACTCCTTGTTCCGTCGAGCGGGTATCACTTTTGCCGTCCATGGGGAGGCGACGGGTACCGAGCGGCTGATTCCCTTTGATCTGGTGCCGCGCATCATCCCTGCGGCGGAATGGGACTGGCTACAACGTGGCTTAAAGCAGCGCGTGACCGCATTGAACGCGTTTTTGCAGGATATTTATCACGAGCAGGAAATTCTTCGAGCGGGCGTGATTCCCGCTGAACAGGTCTTTCGCAATTTGCAGTATCGACCGGAAATGCAGGACATCAATGTCCCGATGGATGTGTACGCCCATATCGCAGGGGTCGATCTCGTCCGTGCTGGCGAGGGTGAGTACTACGTGCTGGAGGATAATTTACGCGTTCCGTCGGGCGTGTCCTACATGCTAGAAAATCGCCAAGCGATGATGCGGCTGTTTCCAGAGCTATTCGCCAATTGTTCAGTCGCGCCGGTTGAACACTATCCTGATTTGCTACTCGATTGCTTGCGTAGCGTGGCTCCCGCCGGGGTACGCGACCCCACAATCGTCTTACTGACGCCGGGTGCTTATAACAGTGCTTATTTTGAGCATGCGTTTCTGGCCCAGCAAATGGGCGTTGAGCTGGTCGAAGGGCAAGATCTATTTGTTGATGATGAGGTGGTCTACATGCGTACCACCCAAGGGCCGCGTCGTGTCGATGTGATTTATCGTCGTATCGATGACGATTTCATTGATCCTTTGGCTTTTCGTCCCGATTCGATGCTCGGCGTGCCGGGACTTCTGATGGCGTATCGTGCCGGGCGCGTCAACATTGCTAATGCTGTGGGCACCGGCATTGCCGACGATAAGTCCACTTATCCCTACGTACCAGAAATTATCCGTTTTTACTTAGGCGAAGAGCCAGTCCTATCCAATGTTCCAACCTATGTACTGCGTCGTCCTGACGATCTTGCTTATGCTTTGGCGCATTTAGATGAGTTAGTTGTCAAAGAAGTACATGGTGCTGGAGGCTACGGCATGTTGATTGGTCCGCGAGCCTCCAAACAAGAAATCGAAGAGTTCCGGCTACGGATCAAAGCAGATCCTGCCCGATACATCGCTCAGCCGACTCTGGCGCTATCGTCCTGCCCAACTTTTGTGGAGAGTGGCTTGGCGCCGCGTCATCTTGATCTTCGGCCTTTCGTGCTTTCGGGATCCGATATCACTTTGGTACCCGGTGGGTTGACACGTGTGGCTTTACGCGAGGGTTCTTTGGTCGTGAACTCGTCACAAGGTGGCGGCACCAAAGATACCTGGGTGTTGGAGCGCTGATCATGCTGAGCCGCACCGCCGATCACCTCTACTGGATGGCGCGTTATACCGAGCGCGCTGAAAATCTCGCTCGTATGTTAGATGTGAACTGTCGTATGACGCTACTTCGACAAGATGAGGATGCGGTGCGTCGGCGCTGGACAGCGATGTTATCGACCGTCGGGCAGCTTGAGCCCTTTCTAGCCGCGCACGGCGATGTGTCTGAGCCTGCTGCGATTCAGTGGATTTCGTTTGAGGGGAGTAATCCGGGCAGTATCCAGCAGTGTTTTGATTCGGCTCGGGAAAATGCTCGAGCGGTTCGCGGGTCAATCAGTACTGAAACTTGGGAAACGCTTAATACGACCTGGCTTGAGGTGCGACGTTTCAGAAACCACCCCCTTGCCGCTGAGGTATCGGGCGAATTCTTTGAGTGGGTAAAATTTCGTTCGCACTTAGCTAGGGGCGTGCTGGGCGGCACAATGTTGCATGATGACGCACTGAAGTTCACTCAGCTCGGGGCTTACCTTGAGCGCGCTGATAATACCGCTCGCATACTCGATGCTCACTTTGAGATGTTGGCCCACCAGACCATTAAATTTGACGATGTCGGTGATTATTACGACTGGGGTGCACTGTTACGATCTGTCTCTGCGTTTGCCATTTACCGTAAGGTGTATCGCGATCGTATTACCCCGCGACGGGTTGCAGAATTATTGATTCTGCACGAGCCCATGCCTCGTTCCTTGCGACACTGCATGAGCGCCGTACAGCACACACTCGAAGAATTAGCCAATACACGCTCCGTCGAAACTCAACGCCGAGCAGGAGAAGTCGACGCGATGCTGCGCTATGGCCGTATCGAAGACGTATTAGCGCAAGGACCCAGATCTTATTTACATGGATTCTTGGCTCGCACGGCAGATTTGGGTTCTCGTATCGCTAATGATTTCTTAGTCTCGGAGGCTTCTTGATGCGATTGCATATACGCCACGAGACTATCTACCGCTACGATCGGCAAGTGAAACATAGCGTTCAGTGCTTACGTTTGACTCCACGAACGGAAGCCGGGCAAAAAGTGTTGTCATGGGAATTACAGGCGCCAGGTCGTCGTAGTGAGCAATTGGATGCACACGGAAACTTAGTTCATTTATTGACGCTAGACACACCACACGAAGAAATTCGTATTTCAGCAACCGGTGTGGTGGATACGGAAGTTGTGGAGGATTCGTCACCGTCGGCACGCGCAGGCTTATCACCGCTCGTCTATGCCCTAGAGACCTCATTGACGAGTGTGGATGAGGGTCTTAAGGATTTTGCGATGGGCTACGCGGTCGCCGAGATGGACGAATATCAAGCGATGCGGCTCGCTGGCGCAATACGTGATTCGATGGATTATGTACCTGGGGCAACAGCCGTATCCGATACAGCCGCACACGCTTTTGGCTTAGGTCGCGGCGTTTGTCAGGACCACGCCCATGTCATGATCGCTTGTTGTCGTCTGCAAGGGGTGCCTGCGCGATATGTGAGCGGCTATTTGTTATCGGAGCACGATGATCATATCGCCAGCCACGCGTGGGTCGACGTTTGGTTGGCGAATGAGCGTCGGTGGCTTGCGATCGATGTGACTAATCGCGTGCTCGGCGGCGCGCAGCATTGTCGACTCGCCGTGGGCCGTGACTATCTTGATGCGTGTCCCATCCGCGGGGTGCGCCGAGGGGGCGGCGCTGAGTCGATGCAAGCGCAGGTCCGAGTATCGGCTGACGCGCTTCCTCGATCGCCGACCGGAGGGCGCTCGCGACTCTTACAGCAAGTGCAAGCAAGGCAGGCCACCTCGCAGCACGAGCAGAGTCAGCAGTAAACTGTCGCCATGACTTACTGCGTTGCAACCTTGCTCGATACCGGGATGGTATTTCTCGCGGATTCCCGCACCAACGCGGGGGTCGATCATGTGAACACTTTCCGCAAAATGCATGTTTTCGAACGCCCAGGGAATCGGGTGATGGTGCTCATGACGGCCGGTAATTTAGCGATTACCCAGGCAGTCGTACATCTACTGCGACAGCAGGCAAGCGATCCCGATAGCGACAATCTCCACACCGTCGATAATTTATTTGATGCCGCTGTGCAGGTAGGAGAAGCGCTAAGAACTGTCCATCAACGCGACGCAGCAGCGTTAAAAGAGCACAGGATCGATTTTTCTGCGTCATTTATTTTGGGCGGACAGATCCATGGTGAGGAGCCTCGCCTATTTAATATTTATGCGCCCGGTAATTTCATTGAGGCGACGTTAGACACGCCATATTTTCAGATCGGGGAATCTAAGTACGGTAAGCCCATACTCGATCGAGTCATCACCCGATCTTCGAGTTTGGCTGAGGCCGCCAAGTGCGCACTCATTTCAATGGATTCGAGTATTCGCTCGAATTTATCAGTGGGTCCGCCGCTGGACTTATTGTGTCTTCGTCGCGATGAGTTAAGAGTGCTACTGCATCGCAACATCACGGCAGATGATGCTTACTTCAGTATGATTCGCTCCGGCTGGAGCGATAGTTTGCGTCACGCCTTTCACGCTCTGCCCAACCCCGAGCTCTGATCGCGCGCACCGAGTAGCCGATCTACAAGCTGGCTCATGTACGAGCTTGGCTTCGTGCCTTTAGCCACCAAAGAATACACCGCGGGCACGACGAGCAGGGTCAAAAATACCGAAATCATCGTGCCGTAGAATACGACCACGCCTACGGGCTGACGCTGTTCCGCCCCGGCTCCGGAGGCGAGTAAGAAAGGAATGGCGCCAAAAGCCGTGCATAGGCTAGTCATCAACACAGGGCGCAAGCGAATAGCAGCCGCTTTAATGATTGCTTCGCCAAACGCCTCGCCTCGGTCGCGTAACTGATTGGCAAATTCTACGATTAGGACGCCATTTTTAGCGGCGATGCCAATCAGCATGATCACGGCAATCTGGCTGAATATATTGATACTCATGCCGTGTAGTTTCAGTCCAAAAACAGCACCCAGTAAGGCAAGCGGTACGGTCACCATGATAATAGCCGGATGAATAAAGCTCTCAAATTGAGCTGCTAGGACCAAAAATACGATGATGACGGCAAATAGTAAGGTGGTCCACAATTGGCCACCGCTACGGACATAGTCACCCGATTCACCATCCCACATGAGTGTCGCACCAGTCGGTAACTCACTCCTGACGGTATCTTCAAACCATTTGATCGCTTCACCCATGGTATAGCCTTCAGCGAGATTGGCTCGAATTTCGATCGCGCGAAGACGATTGAACCGACTGAGTTCAGTGGCCCCGCCGGTTTCGGTCAAGCGAACAATACTCGTCAAAGGAATCAGCTCGCCTGAGCGATCCGAGCGTACCTGTAGGTTGGTGAGATCGGTGGTGGTCGCGCGCTCATCGGGACGCGCTTGTAAAACGACGTTGTACTCGCGACCCCGATCAATAAACGTGGTGACGATTCGCGATCCGAGCATCGTCTCTAGCGTTCGACCTACCGTTTGCAGAGATACGCCAAGATCAGCGGCACGGTTACGATCGATCGCGACACGAATTTGGGGCTTGCTGGGTTCGTAGTTCGATTCAACACCCGTTAGACCCGGGTTTTGCTCGGCGAGTGCCACCATTTGATCGGACCAGCGGGCAAGGCTCTCGTAATCGGGGCCACCGATCACCGCTTGAACAGGTGAGCCAAAACCACGACGCAAGCCGCCGGGTGTCAGCGCGATCGCGCGTACGCCGGGCAGAGTCACTAATTCGCGCTGTAGCGCTGCTGCAATTTGTTGGGCGGAGCGATCACGTTCGCTCCAATCGACGAGCGTAATAATGACTCGCGCCGAGTTCACCGAGCCTGTGCCACCACCCCAGCCTCCGGGGACTCGCAGCGTGACGCGTCGAATATCGCCCGATTGCATCTCCCGCATAGCGATTTCTTCGAGGCGTCGGCCATAGTCCGAGGTGTACTCAAAGCTCGCGCCTTCCGGTGCCTGTAGCGTGATGAATATTCGGCCGGCATCGCCGCGAGGCGCAAACTCTTCCGGTAATGCGCGGAACGTCAGCATCCCTAGGAAGGTAAGACCGAGCACAGAGCCGACAATCAACCACGGACGACGGATGAATTGACGTAGTCGCTTTTCATAGGCGAGCGATAAC
>CAZSRB010000005.1:46056-50813 GCA_964609065.1 uncultured Acidibacter sp.
CCACGCACGACATCGAGCACATTCGCTTTCGATTGCGCTTCGATACCAATGCCCACGCCGGCTTTACCATTGGTGCGCATCAGGCTGCGATTGTTTTCTGCCGCCAGCTGTATATCCGCGACTTCTCCCAAGCGAACTAAATGTCCGCCGGTTCCACGGCCAATCACGAGATTGCGGAAATCTTCGACGGAGTCGAGGCCGACTTCTGTACGCAGCGAAAACTCTCGCTCGACCGACTCAAGTCGGCCAGCCGGAAGTTGTACGTTTTCACGGCGTAAAGCATTTTCGATATCGCCCACCGTTAGCGCGCGGGCGGCCAATGCCTGCCGATCGATCCAGATCCGCATAGCAGCCCGACGTGCCCCGCCAAGCGAGGCACGCGCTACCCCTGGGATCGTTGAGAATCGATCCAGGATGTAGCGCTCAGCATAGTCTGTGACTTCCAACTCGTTCATATTTTCCGAGTTGAAGGCTAGATACATCACCGCTTCAGCAGTCGAGTCGGCTTTGGCGATCTGCGGTGCATCAGCTTCTGGGGGGAGCTGCGAAACTACGCGGGAGATTCTGTCACGGATATCATTGGCCGCATCGTCGATGTCGCGTTCAACATCAAACTCGATACGAATATTTGAACGCTCGTCTTCGCTATCGGACTCGATTTTGAGGATACCCTCGACGCCCGCTATACGATCTTCGATAACCTGAGTAATCTTATTTTCGATAATGTTGGCCGACGCGCCGCGGTAGATCGTATTAATGGATACCACCGGGCGATTGATATCGGGGTACTCGCGCAGGGGTAGTCGCTCAAGCGACACTAGTCCAAAAATAACCAGCAGCGCACTGAGAACAGCTGCGAAGACGGGGCGCCTGACACAAAATTCGGAGATATTCATGCCTGATATTTTATGCGCGCGGTTCAGCTTGCACGGGGCTTCCGACTCTGACGCGCTGCATGCCCTCTACAATGATTTGATCACCGCTCGAAACGCCAGAAGTAATTACAACCCAACCGGGTTCGCGGCCTGCTGTCTTGACTTCGCGTCGTTGAGCGACACCCTCTTCGACAACATAGACGTACGTTTTACCCTCGACCGGGACCAGAGCGGACTCCGGAATCAGAATACTTTGTTCCGCAGTCGCTTGTAATCGCACGCTCATAAAGAGGCCAGGACGCAAAAGGCCCGATGTATTAGGGAGCTCTGCACGCACTGCTACCGCTCGGCTGATGGGGTCCACGCGTGAATCAATCGTTGTTACCACACCCGTAAACTTTTGATCGCCAAGACCATCAGCAGAGGCCGTCACGGCGAGGCCTGGTTTTAAGTGAGTCAAAAATGATTGAGGTACCGTGAATTCGAGCTTGATGGAGGAGGTGTCATCGAGCGTCGTAATCACCGACCCTGGGTTGACTAGCCCCCCTAAGCTGACGCGTCTGAATCCAGTGGTTCCAGTGAAGGGCGCACGAATCACGAGATCATCAAGACGCGCCCGCGCTGCGCTGACCCGCGCTTCGGCAGTTTTGACCGCTGTTTCCAACTGGTCGAGTTGGGCGCGTGATAAAGCTTGTGTGACTGATAAGTCCCGCCCGCGGCCGAGCTGGTTGCGACTCTCCAAGAGATTTGCTTCGGCTTCCACCAGAGCGGCGCGTGCTTGGGCCTGATCAAGCTCGACTAACACCGTGCCCGCTTTGACCTGCTGTCCTTCCTCGAATCGAATCGCCGTCACCGTATTGCTGGTTTTTGAGGTGACCTCAATTGATTCTTTGGCAAGCGCGGTACCCACCGCTTCAATCGCTTCGGCGAACGCGCGTGTTTCCGCGATCGCTGTGACGACTGGCGTCGCGCCGGCGGGCCCTCTCTGCCCAGCCGCTGGACCCGTACCGTTCTCGGAGCACGCGGCTAGTAGCAGCAGCCCTGAGGCCACTATTGCCACTCTAATCACAGTGTGGGAACTAACACGGCTATGGGAATGAGTGGTGAGCATAGTTGCATTGCGTTTTTGAGGGCCGCGAATCTTAACCGAAAAAATCCCGCAGATTGCGTTCTCCCCTAGCCTGACGGGAGATGCTAAACCACGCGCCCTCGGCGCCCACCGTCACGCCAGTCACGAATATTGGCCGCCATCTCATCGAGACATCGTTGACGGGCTTCGATAGCAGCCCACGCCGTATGAGGGGTGACGATTAAGTTGGGAATGGTCGAATCTAGTAATGGGTTCCCGTCTGTGGGGGGCTCTTGGCTCAGCACATCAATCGCAGCACCGCCGAGCCGACCTTTCCGCAACGCATCGGCGAGCGCAGCCGGGTCTACCAGTGCGCCTCGAGCGGTATTGATCAGCAGCGCGTCAGATTTCATGAGGGATAAACGTCGAGCATCCAGTAGGTTGCGGGTCTGATCGTTTAGCGGGCAATGCAGGCTGATGACATCGGCGGTCGCCAAAAGTTCATCCAAAGGCACTCGACCCGGTTGTCTTTCGCCTTGTTCGCGTTGGGCGATACGGACCTCCATCCCCAGAGCCGTTTCGCAGGCTTTGGCGACCGCTTGACCCAGAACGCCCCAGCCCACAATACCGAGTAAGCGACCTTTTAACTCTCTGATGGGATGACTGAGAATGGTGAAGTGGCGACTTTTGGCCCAGGTGCCATCGATTGCATCACGCGAATACGCACTTAGGCGATGGGTCAGTGACAGCATGACGCCGAGTACGTGTTGGACGACGGACGGGCTGCAGTAATCGCGGATATTACAGACAGCGACACCGCGTTCTTTAGCTGCCTCAAGGTCAATATTATTGGTACCCGTGGCCGCTAGAGCAATTAACTTCAACTCTTTAGAGTTGAATATAATTTCGCGAGTGATCTGCAGTTTATTAAGCAAAATAATGTCGCAGCCATCAATGTATTGAGCAACTTCATCTTGTCGAGTCAGTTCGCGTAACTGCAAATTAGGCGCAGCCGCTAATAGCGATGCGGGATCCAGATCACCTACGCTGACCGTGGCGTAGTCGAGAAAAACTGATTTCATAGCAATTTAAACTGATCGCTCGTCCTATCAGAAGCTGACACGCATGATGCTCTCGGCGATACAAGCCGGCTTGGCTTCGCCCTCTACCTCGACCGCGTAGCTCTCGGTGACCTGCAAAACATTGGGTCCGACTTGTTCGGCTGCGAGCAGCGTAAAGCGGCCTCGAATACGCGCACCGGCTCGTACGGCATTCGGAAAGCGAAGCTTATTGAGTCCATAGTTAATGACTTGTTTGGCACCCGGCAGATAGGGCTGCGAGGCATCGACGAGTCCACGTAAGGGAACGAGCAAAGATAGCGTCAAATAACCGTGGGCAATGGGGCCACCGTAGGGAGATTCACGCTGAGCACGCTCTACGTCCACATGGATCCACTGTTCATCGTCTGTCGCGGCTGCAAACGCGTTGATGCGCTCTTGCGACACGGTCAACCATTCGCTCACATGGACTTCCTGGCCTAACTTGCTTTGTAGTGTGGCTAGGTTCTCTGCGATGTTTTCGGTCATGAGGTCATCATCTCCAAGGGTTTGAGCGGGGGTTGAGGCTAACCTAAATGTTAGCCGATCAACATGTAGTCCTTAGCTTTGGGGGTGTCAGATGCATCTTTGGGCTCTATGGCTAGCGTTTTCCGCCGTGACCTTGGCAGGGGCTGCCGATAACGCCTCACGGGTGGCCGTGTTGTTGACCGATTGGGCCGAGCCTCAAGGCTTTGATCCTCTATATCGCCGAGAGGTTGTGAAACGCAGCTTTGGCGCGCGGGCTTCGCGCCCAAACGAGCCCTGTACGGATGATTTCGTGGGTGAATTCCCGTTTCGGGTGCAGCTCGGGTTAACGCCCTTCGCCGTCGGGTTTCCAGTCCCTGGCTTGGAGACGGTCCACGATGCGATGGGGCTTTATCGCCTGTCAGCGGATGGAAAGCGCTATGTCTCGATATACGACAAGACGGTTTCATTGCCGATCGAGGCTGTCGCCCAGCGGCCGGAACTGATCACGCCGGCGCACCGGGTCCCAAAGCCGCTGCAACGCTCGTTTTGGGCCATCGATCCGCGCGATGGTCGCGACTATCTACAAGGAGTCGTGATGATCGGTCAGCCCTCCCGCGGGCCCGGGCCCAATCCTCTGGCGATGCCAAATGGTATTCGTGATGCCGACGAATGGTCTTGGGCCGCAGCGATTACCGATTTCAGTATTTTGCACGACAGCTTACGGCCTGAGTTATCTCCGGCCTCCGTCACGGTTGAGACTGAAACAGCTCGACTTTTGAACGATTTATTTGGTCAGCAGATCGATGTGCGTTTTGGCGCTTACGCTCCAACGCAAGGTATCACCCGGTTTGAAGAGGAGGTCGCTCTCGATTTTGCTCGCGAAGGGTTCCGTCGTTTTGTGCTCGTTCGTGAGACCACCGACAACAATAACTATGCCAATAATTTCATGACTCGAGGGTATATCCAACGGGCGTTGTGTCTTGAGGGTTTTACGTCTGGATTTACGTTTGAGCAGTCGCGCCAAGTGGGTCGAACCCCTGAGTACAATTTAGCGCTCTTGCATATTGCGAAGACCCATTTCGATCGGATTCCGCCGGGTAGTGAAGTCGCGGTCATATACACCACGTACGGCTTGCCTTTTCCCGATCGGCCCACTGACGGCCCGTTTTCGGCGCCGCACCCTTGGTCAAAAGAGGTGTATCACGAAAACGCGTACAACAATTACATCGCGTTCAAGCGGTATTTGGA
>CAZSRB010000006.1:0-37146 GCA_964609065.1 uncultured Acidibacter sp.
TGGATGATCTTGAGCAACGACTACGTCAATATTGGCGTCATGCCAGCCGCGCACGGCGTCAACGATTTGATGCAGTACGCCGAACGCTACATGCCGTAAGTCCGCTTGCGACCTTGGACCGAGGCTATGCGATTATCACCCGCGATCAGGAGCAGGTCGTTCGCGCGGTAAATGAGTTGCAGGCAGGCGAAGTGATCGAAGCGAGGGTCGCTCACGGGCGCTTTACCGCTCAGGTACTGACCCTCTGCACTCCCGAGGATGAATCAAAGGAGAATTCGTGATGAGCATCAAAGATATTGCAAGCCGACTGACAGTCGCCGGTGTCCTGTATGCGCTCGGCATAACGATCTCACACGCCAACAGCCTCGAACTCCCGCAGGCGCTTGCTGCACCAGGTGGTGTGGTGATCCTGCCGGTGCCGGGTGATGCCGAGCGCGCTCCAGCGGTCACCTTTGAAGGTAAGCGGGTCATGGTCTTACCCGGTGCGGATAGCTGGCTGGCTGTTGTCGGAATCCCTTTATCGCAAACACCCGGAGCTGCCGAAATTGACGTGCGTCGAGGGGACTCATCCGAACGAATCGAATTTATCGTGGAGGGTAAAAGCTACTCCACACAGCGCTTGAGTGTGGCGCCTGGCAAAGTCAATCTCTCCGAGCCCGATGCAGCGCGCGTAGCCAAAGAAACACCGCATATCCGTGCCGTGATGTCGACATTCACCGATCAACCGCCGCAGAGCTTGCGCTTCATCTCCCCCGTCAAAGGCCCGAAGTCGAGCTCATTTGGACTGCGGCGTGTCTTCAACAACCAACCTCGTAACCCACACTCAGGTATGGATATCGCCGCCCCGACGGGCACGCCGATCGTCGCTCCAGCCCCGGGGGTCGTGCTGGATACCGGCGATTACTTCTTCAATGGCAAATCCGTTTTTATTGACCATGGCAGTGGCCTCATCACGCTCTACTGCCACTTGAGCGAAATAGAGGTGACAGCCGGTCAAACGGTCAACACCGGCGATCGACTCGGCCAAGTTGGCGCCACCGGTCGCGTAACCGGTCCGCATCTGCACTGGGGGGTGTCACTCAACCGCGCTTACGTGGACCCGGCGCTCTTCCTTGAGCCTTCGACTTAACGATCGCGCGTGTTTTGACCACAGACGGTCGCTTGTCCGCTCGAGAGTAAGGGTTGCTTGAGGTGCGATACTCAATCGCTACCGGTGAGGCGAATAATTCGAATTCTTTGCGAAACACGTTTGCCAGATAGCGCGTGTAGGCATCCGGTACTTGAGACGTTTGATTACCGTGAATAATGATCCGCGGTGGATTGCGTCCGCCCTGATGGGCATAGCGTAATTTAATGCGCCGACCCCGAATCAGCGGCGGCTGATGGCGCGACATCGCCCACTCTAAGGTTTGAGTGAGTCGCGCGGTCGGGATTTCTGTCATCGCCGCATCGTAAGCGTGGATCGTCGCAGCGACGAGCTCGCCCACGCCCGTGCCATGCCGCGCCGAAATAAAATGTACGGGCGCATAGGGCACAAAATCGAGTTTCACCTCAAGCTGCCGACGGATCTCATCGCGCTGCTCGCTCGGAATACCGTCCCATTTATTGACGGCAATGAGTAACGCGCGGCCACGCTGTAGAGCCAAACCTAAGACGCTTGCGTCCTGCTCCCCAATACTGTCATGAGCATCGACCACAAAAATAACGACATGCGCGGTATCGATCGCTTGCAAGGTCCGTGAGACACTCGCCCGCTCAATGGCATCAACGACTTTACCCCGACGCCGAACGCCTGCGGTATCGATCAAAGTAAACTCACGATCATCGCGCTCAAAGGGCACAAAAACGCTGTCGCGGGTGGTGCCGGGTAGATCGCTCGCGATTACCCGCTCTTCACCGATCAGTCGATTAACCAAGGTGGACTTACCCACATTGGGGCGACCGATCACCGCAATTCGGATACGACCATCGTCAGGCGTATCGGCTGCAACCTCTTCAGGATCGTAGGCGCTGAGCGCTTGCTCCATAAGCTCGCGACAGCCTTCGCCGTGAGCCGCTGCAATCGCCAAGGGATCGCCCAAGCCCAAAGAATGAAAGTCTGCTGTCGCCGTGGAGGGATCTAAACCTTCGGCTTTATTGATCGCGAGCCACACGGGCTTACCGGAGCGACGTAACTCGCGCGCGACCCAGTGATCCTGCGGGGTTAATCCGCTGCGGGCATCCGCCAAAAAAATAAGTACGTCGGCTTCAGCGACGGCTCTTTCGGTTTGCAAGCGCATGGGGGATTCGATCCCCGCGGGCTGTTCCACAAGCCCACCGGTGTCCACCACCACGTAGGGCACAGGCCCCATACGGCCATAGCCATATTGGCGATCACGCGTGACGCCGGGTAGATCCGCGACGATGGCATCCTGTGTGCCTGTCAGGCGATTGAATAAGGTCGACTTGCCCACATTGGGCCGACCGACCAACACCACCACGGGCAACACGGCTATGAATCCTCGAGCGGTAACGCGGTGATGATCAGGAGCGCGGTCGGAAAGCCGACACGCGTCCCTTGTCATCCTGCACGATGACCGTCTCACCCACAACCAAAGGTGGGTTACTTAAGCGATCGCCCGCGCGGACGCGCGCTGCAAATCGACCATCGGTCACGTCGAGCCAGTGCAAGTAACCCTCGAAGTCCCCGACGACGACATGGGTCCCGATGACGGCGGGCGCCGACAAACGACGTAGTCGCAAGCCTTCTTGTCTCCAAAGCTCAGTGCCCGAGCGACGCGCCAAGGCGATCACGGCACCCTCTGCGCCCGCGACGAACATCCGATCTTCATCAAGATCCAGACCACGATGGCTCGAAATATCGCGCGACCACCAAGCCTGCCCGGTATCGAGCGCTAACATCGCCGCCTTACCCTGGAAACTCACCACAAATAAATCAGCGCCCGAGATTTTGATGGCCGAATCAATATCGACCAGACGCTCAAGCTCCGTTCGACCTCTCGCAGGCGCGACCAACTGATCCCAAAGAATATCGCCGCTGCGTAAATCGACCGCTACGACTCGGCCGTTATCAAAACCACAGACCACGGTGCTATCGACAATGAGTGGCGAACCCGTGCCACGCAAGGTCAAACGCGGGATTTGTTGATCCTCACGCCACAATTGACGTCCATCAGGGGTCGAAAGACCGATCAATACCCCCGCGACGGTACGCACAACGACCACTTCAGCCGAGATCGCAGGCGCTGCCAGCACCTCACCCCCGACCGGAACTTGCCATTTACGCTCACCGGTTTGAGCATCGAGCAGGATGACATCTCCATTGGTCGTACCTAAGGCGACCGCACCTGCCCCGGCGCCAGGTCCACCCGCGAGTTGCGCGCGGGTCCGCGAACGCCATAAGACACTTCCCGAATTGGGATCAATCGCCACCACATCACCGTCGCGCGATGCGGCGTATACGCGCTCGCCATCACTGGCAGGTGAAAGACCGACGCGTAACTCGGGCTCACCACCACCCAAGGATACATTCCAAACGCGATCGACCTGCAGGGTTGCTGGGAAATCCACTAACTCAGCAGGCGGCTCGATATCTTTGTCCTTAGAACAGGCTACGAGCAACAAAGATAAAGCGAGGGTTCCCCATACCTTTGGCCTAGAGATCAAAGATTTCATTCGGCATTCTCCGTGGCAACCGCTTCGGACTCGCGGGTAGCCGGCTCAGCGACTGACTCATCGGCGGCGGGCTCGACGACCTCTTGGACGCCGTTAGCGACGAGGTCTGCGATCTTAAGACGCAGGCCCGCATAATCGACGGTCGGCGCCCCACCAAAGGCTGTGCCACCTGCTTCAGCCTCACGCCATGCAGACAGCGCAGCGGGTAAATCCCCCTTGGCATAGAGCGCATCGCCCCTAACTTCGGCAAAGCGGGCGGCAAATGCACCGGGCTCCGCCGCGGCGAGTGTCGCCAAGGCGGCATCGGCATTGCCCTGAGCGATCTGTACCCGCGCCAAGCGCTGGCGCGCGATCAGTTGCAATTGAGGATCTGAGGCGGCTCCCATCACTCGCTCAAGGCGTGTCGACGCCTCACCCAGATTGCCTCGATCGACTTCGATCCGAGCCGCTAGCAGATCGGCTTGCTGCGCGTAGGCGGAGCCTGCGTGCTCACTGCGCAGGGCATCTGCGGCTGCGATGGCCGCATCCAGTTCATTGCTCTCTAAGCTCGTGATAATGCCTTGGTAGGCTTCGCTCGCCGCGACGGCTTGGCCTTGAACGCGCGCCTCCCACCAACGCCAACCATAGAGCCCTGCCAGTCCAATGAGGACGCCCGCGACGAGCCACGGACCGTTCTCCCGCAGCCAACGTTTAACACGTTGCCACTGTTCTTCTTCGTTGTAGAAGTCATCAATCACGCTGCAGTCTCCTTGGCAATCCTGAGGCTCTGATCATTACTGACCGGAGTTCTTGAACCATTGTGCGACGCTGGCCGCCGCGGTGGCGAGTGTTTGCTCGCAAGTCTCGCCGGTACCCTCTCTGAGCGGCTTGATCTGCGCCACGCCGCGGGTGAACTCATCTTCGCCGATGACGACCGCCAGTGCCGCTCCGCTACGATCTGCACGACGAAATTGTGCTTTGAAATTACCGCCCCCTAGGTTGAGTTCGATCCGTCGGCCGGGCGCATGCTCGCGGATCGATTCGGCCAATACCAGCGCGGCGCGCTGCGCCGCCTCGCCTTGGGCAATGAGGTACACATCGGCTGCTGGACCATCGGCCTCAGCCGCTTGTTGCTCAAGGAGCGCCACCACTCGCTCAACGCCCATGGCAAAGCCGATCGCTGGGGTCGCCTCACCACCGAGTTGGCTGATAAGGCCGTCATAACGCCCTCCAGAACACACGGCATCTTGCGCACCCAGCGCATCGGTCACCCACTCAAAAACGGTACGCGAGTAATAATCGAGTCCGCGCACTAAGCGCGGATTGATCTCGTAGGAGATACCGAGCGCCTGCAACCGATCACAGAGGCCCGCGAAGTGGGCTCGAGACTCCTCATCCAGATAATCTGGCAACGAAGGCGCCGCTGCGATCAAAGATTGTAGCTCGGGGTTCTTACTATCCAAGATACGTAGCGGATTACCCTCCAAGCGTCGTCGGCTATCTTCATCAAGCAAGTCGTAATGCGCGCGGAAGTACTCCGTCAACTGCGCTCGGTATTCGCGTCGTGATTCCGCGGTTCCCAAAGAATTGATTTGCAGTCGCACACGATCAATGTTGAGCCGGCGCCAAAAGGATGCCGATAAGGCGATCAACTCTGCATCAATATCTGGCCCTGCAAAACCGACGGCCTCGACATCAATCTGATGAAACTGACGAAAGCGCCCTTTCTGCGGCTTCTCGTGGCGAAACATCGGCCCGACGCACCACAATTTATGACGAGCACCTCGTAACATCCCGTTAGAGATCACTGCTCGCACTAATCCAGCGGTCGCTTCCGGACGCAGCGTCAGACGTTCGCCGCCTTTATCCTCGAAGCTATACATTTCTTTTTCGACGACATCGGTGTATTCACCGATCGCGCGTTTAAAAAGATCTGTCTGCTCCACGATCGGCACGCGCATCTCGTCATAGCCGTACGCGTGCAGAAGTTCGCGCGCGACGGACTCCAAGCGTTGCCAACGCCCAATCTCGTTCGGCAGCACGTCGTTCATGCCGCGTATGGGAGCAATCATCTGCATATTAGGTTCCGGAAGCGCGTGTCTCGCTCGGCGATCGCGTGGTGGGTGGGGGACGGTAGCGCGTAAATCGCCCGTCTGCCGACAGCGTGAAATGCGCCAAAGATTCTCGAATCAACTCAGGGGGCACAGGCATCCGCCGACCCAAAAATTCCAAAGTCACGGCGGGCGCTAAACCCAGCCGCACTCGCACGGGCGCAGCACCCGACACCTGGATACGACGCTCTGGCTGCGCCATATCATAAAAAAGTGCGTTGCCATCTTTATCGTAGATCTCAACCCAGCAGGCCTCATCGACGCTCATCGCCAAAGAAAAACCGCCACGTTGCGAGATCACGGTCGGTCGTGCCGGCCAGCGCGACTCGGTGATTGTCTCTGCATTTGCGACCGCCGTATCAGTCGGCTTAGCGTCCTCGGATACGAGGGGCGTCGGTGTCGCGGGCGCAGCTTGAGTCACGCTTGGCGACGCAGTACTTGGCGATACAGCACGCGGCGATGCGGCTGGGGTCGATGACGCGGTGCCTGACGATGCGGGCGTTGGCGCAACGACATTTGAGGCAGAGGTGACGCTCGATGACTCATCCACCGATGCGGTGCGGGTCAGTACCAGCCAAATCGCGAGTGCAAATACCGCCACCGCGGCGGCGCCCAAGGCCATCGGCTGTAAGGCACGCCAATCGAAGGGCCGAGACTCAGCACGCGGCACTTGTGTGAGATCGGGCAACGGTGGCTCGCGGGTTTCTTGGCGGGCCAAATGCGCCAGCATGTCCTCGACCGATAAGCCCAAGAGCTCCGCATAACGGCGCAAATGACCTCGAGAAAATACCGGAGCGCCGAGGTCGGCAAAGCGATCAGCCTCTAAAGCCTCGATCAAATCGCGGCCGCAATGCAGGCGCTGGGCAACCTGCGCCACGGTCAAGCCAGAGGCGCTACGCGCTGCGACCAAGCGTGCGCCCACCGAGACCTCGGTGGTCTCCGTTGAACCCTCTAATCCGCCCTCTTCGGTGCTCATGCGCCTGCCCCCTCGAGGATGTGCCTGTTACCGACTGGCTCGCGGCTCAGGCGTGACCGATGCAACGGCCACGGCCTGCGCCAGCTTATGACCCAATCGTATGCGAGTCCGATCATTGACGCGACCAGCGAGCTGGCCACAGGCCGCATCAATGTCATCGCCCCGGGTGCGACGAATGGTCGCCATCAAGCCACCTCGTAGTAATTCGTCGCGAAAAGCCTGTACCACCGGCTGAGGCGAACGCTGGTAGCGCGTGCCGGGGAAAGGATTGAAGGGGATAAGATTCAGTTTGGCGGGTCGACCCTTCAACAGGCGAACGAGCTCGCGTGCATGGGCGCGCTGATCATTGACGCCGTCCAACATGACGTACTCAAAGGTCACGCTGCGCCCGTTCTGCTCATCAATGTAATGCCAGCAGGCCTCAAGCAACTCGGCGATCGGGTGCAAACGATTGATGGGTACTAACTCATCGCGCAGCGCATCATTCGGTGCGTGCAAAGAAACCGCCAAGGCGCAATTGACCTCCTCGGCTAACTTATACATCTGCGGCACCAAGCCTGAAGTCGACAGCGTGACCCGACGCCGCGAAATATCAAAGCCGAGATCGTCCATCAAAATCCGGATGGCCGGCACGACTTGACGGAAGTTCGCGAGTGGCTCACCCATGCCCATAAAAACGACATTGGTGATTGGGCGATCACCACCTGGCGTAAAGCCCAGCTCACGTTGCGCAAGCCAGACCTGACCAATGATTTCGGCAGTGGTGAGATTGCGATTAAACCCCTGTTGTGCCGTTGAGCAAAATGCACAATCGAGCGCGCAACCGACTTGCGAAGAAATACAAAGTGTTCCCCGCTCCGTCTCCGGGATAAACACCATCTCAAAGGCTTGCGATGCGTCCGCGCGCAAAAGCCACTTACGCGTACCGTCAGCGGAGTCGTGTCGACTTAACACCTCCGGCAAACGCACATCCGCCGTCGTCAAAAGTTGCGCCCGAAAATCGCGCGCAAGATCTGTCATCGCGTTGAAATCACCCTCGCCACGCTTGTACAACCAGTGCATTAACTGGCGCGCGCGAAAGGGTTTGTTACCCCGCGCCACGACAAACGCCTCCAACTCCGGCCGCTCGAGCCCGAGAAGATTGGTACGCGCGTCAGTCGAGGCGGGGGCCGTCATGCCTCATGCGTCGCTGCGCGGGCAGATCTCGATGCCACGGAAGAAATACGCGATCTCGGCGGCCGCCGTCTCGGGACCATCCGAACCATGCACGGTGTTCGCTTCGATGCTCTCGGCGAGATCCGCGCGAATCGTACCCGGATCGGCTTTCTTAGGATCGGTGGCACCCATGATTTCGCGATTTTTGGCGATGGCGTTATCGCCTTCGAGCACTTGCAACATCACAGGACCCGAAGTCATGTAGGTCACGAGATCGTTGAAGAACGGACGCTCACGATGCACCGCATAGAAGCCCTCGGCTTCGGCTTTAGATAGGTGAACCATCCGGGCCGCCACGATACGTAGGCCGGCTTGCTCAAAGCGACGGTACACCTCGCCAATCAAATTACGGGCCACACCATCAGGCTTAACAATTGAAAAAGTGCGCTCGAGCGCCATGGCAGTCATCCTTCCGTTGGGTGAAAAAAGTAAAGCCCTCTATTGTAACGAGCCGGATAGGCCCCGGGCAAAAACTCGGGCGGTGGGGTCAGGCGCTGGAGTCGACCGTGAAACTCTCGCCACAGCCGCATTCGCCGGTGACATTCGGATTACGGAACTTGAACGCCTCGTTGAGGCCCTGCTTGATGAAATCCACCTCGGTGCCATCAATCAGGGTCAGACTGTCGGGATCGACAAACACCTTGACCCCGCGATCCTCAAACACCTGATCGTCCGCTCTGGCCTCATCGGCGTAGTCGATCACGTAGGCAAAGCCCGAGCAACCGGTCTTACGTACCCCGAGCCGCAAGCCCTCGCCATGACCACGGGCCTGCAGGTGACTGCGGACTCGGGCGGCGGCACTGTCGGTCAGGGAAATGGCCATCGGCTGTCTCTCAACTCCTTTGCGGTGATGGGCGAAGAATACCGCAAGATCAGGCTTGCTTGCAGGCTTGGCGCAACGCATCTTCCACCCGTAATAGCCGCCCAAGCTTCTCGGCGGGGATGTGATGGCGCTCGGCCCAGTCGGCCGGCGTGCCCACTTTAAGCGACTCGACCCATTGACCCGGTAAGACCTCGGTGAGCTCATCGAGCACGCGCTGCACATCGGGACACACGAAGGCGCGAAATTCGATCGCGTGGACTTTCCCCGCCACATCGCGCTGGACGTAGCAGCGCACCCGACAACCCTCGCGGATGGAACCGGCCTCACCCGCCTGCCACGGGATAGATCCGCGCGCCGGAGGCTCGCCGGGCTGATCCCGCTCGCGCAGACGGGGCACGACCTCAGTGATTACGCGAGCGGCCTCGAGCGCCTCTTCTCGGGTGTTACCGCGACCAAAACTCACTCTCAAGGTCGATTGCGCCCACTCTGGGGCGATGCCCTGCGCCCGCAAGACATAGGATGGCTCACCGCTTGTCGAATCGCAGGCCGCTCCTGTGCTGAGGGCGAGCTGCGGTAAGGCGGCGAGTAAGCTTTCTCCCTGCACGCCCTCCACGGTCAAAGAGACTAAGCCCGGTAGCGCGTATAAGGGATGATCATTGAACTGTAAGCCCGCGAGTGCGGCTAAGGCTTGTTTGAATTCTTTGACGAGCATCTTGAGATGCGCAGCATCAGTCTCGCGCAACGATCGTGCTCGACGCGCCGCCACTCCCAGCCCGACAATCTGCGCGGTGGGTAGCGTACCGGGGCGTAGTCCACGCTCTTGGCTACCGCCGCGCATGAGCGGAACGAGCCAAGGCCGCACTCGCTCAGACACATAGAGCGCACCAATGCCTTTAGGGCCGTAAAACTTGTGCGCCGAGATCGATAATAAATCGACCCCCCATTTCCCCGCTTCGATCGGGATCTTGCCGACCGACTGAGCGGCATCACAATGAAAAAAAATGTCGCGCTCGCGACAGAGCGTCGCGAATTGCGCAATATCCTGCACCACACCTGTCTCGTTGTTGGCATGCATGATCGACACCCACTGGGTATCGGCTCGCAAACGCGACACAAGATCCATGGAACTGATCCGCCCGTCGCGCTGCGGCTCAATCCAACTAATGGTATGCCCCTGTTTACTCAAAGATTGCAAGACTTCGAGCACCGCTTTGTGTTCGGTGCGCGAACTGATGCCATGGCGACCAAAATCCGCTCTGCCGCGCGCAAGGCCCTGTAAGGCGAGGTTATTCGCCTCCGTCGCACCGGAAGTAAAAATGATGCCTTGTGGATCCACCCCAATGAGCGCAGCGAGTTCAACCCTCGCTTCCTCAATCGCCTCGGCGGCTGCGCGACCATAAGCGTGGGTCACCGCCGAAGGATTGCCGATGCCCGCTGGACTCGCCCAACAGGCTTGCATCGCGGTGATGACCTCCGGGTCCAGCGGCGTACTCGCCGCATGATCAAGATAAATCACGGGGCATCACCCCGCGTTCGGTGCGGCTCCGTCGTGCGTTGACCGGCCATGCGTCGTTTTTGCTGCACCGCCGTCAAGAAGCCACGCAAAATATTGACCTCGTTTTGATCCATATCCGTGCGACCAAAAAGCCGACGCAATCGCGTCATGAGACTGGTGCCGCCTTGCGTGCGATCACGAAAGCCCACTTCGTCCATCACTTCTTGCAGGTGGACATAGAAATGTTCAATCTGTTCGGCGGTCGCCGGTGGAACGACCGAAGGCGCGGAGGGAATCTCAATGCCTCGTGCGCGTAATATTTCGTAGCTCACAATCTGCACCGCCATGGCTAGATTCAAGGAAGGATATTCCTCGCTAGTGGGAATGCGTAATAGCGCATGCGCTTGCGCTAACTCGTCATTTGATAACCCCGCGCGTTCGTTACCAAACAAAAAAGCCACTGGACTTTGACGCCCCACATCGTGGGCGCGTTCCGCAGCCTCCCTGACGTCCCAGATGCGGAAATTATGCTCACGCTCGCGCGAGGTCGTCCCGATCACTAAGGCGCAATCGGCGATTGCGGCCTCGACTGAATCGACCACTCGGGCGCTGGCCAACAGATCCGTCGCACCCGAAGCACGGGCGCTTGCCTCACTGTGCGGAAAGCTTTTCGGTCGGACCAGGCTTAAGTCCCGTAGCCCCATATTCTTCATCGCACGGGCTACCGCCCCGATGTTGCCGGGGTGAGAGGTTTCCACCAACACGATCCGAATCTGCGCGGGGGGATGAATGTCAGTGGGTGTAGTCATGGCGCGTGATATTCTAGCCCTCTTTCGGTTTCGCTCTTTGACAGCATGCAAGCACTTCTCAATATCGCCGTGCGCGCCGCACGCCGCGCCGCAGACGTGATCGTCCGTAGCCTCAATCGCCTCGACTCCTTGGAAGTCACGAGTAAGGGTCGTAATGACTTTGTGACGGAAATCGATCGAACAGCCGAAGCCGAAATTATCCAAATCATTCGTCGGGCCTATCCTGATCACGCCTTCCTCGGTGAGGAAAGCGGCGCCATCGGCGACAGCCCCTTTCAATGGATCATTGATCCACTTGATGGCACCACCAACTTTCTGCACGGCTTTCCACAGTTTTCCGTCTCGATCGCTTGCAGCATTCGCGGACGGATCGAGCATGGCGTGATCTATGACCCCATGCGCCAGGAAGTCTTTACGGCCTCCCGTGGCGAGGGGGCGCAGCTCGAAAATCGACGCATCCGCGTCACCCAACAACGCGGACTTGAGGGTTCGTTGATCGGCACGGGCTTCCCCTATCGCGCCAATACCGATCACATCGATGCTTACATGGCGATGCTACGAGATGTCATGCTGAGCACTGCGGGCGTCCGTCGCCCAGGCTCTGCCGCGCTGGATTTGGCCTATGTAGCCGCTGGTCGCACGGATGGTTTCTTTGAGATCGGACTTGGGCCTTGGGACACGGCCGCGGGATCACTCCTGATCGAAGAAGCCGGTGGGATTGTGAGCACGCTCGCGGGCGACGACTATAAACAAGGTGGAAACATCATCGCCGGCACGCCGCGAGTGCATTCTGCGCTCGTACAATTATTGGCGCCGCACCTTACCCCTGCACTTCGGGACTGACTCGCTCGTCTTGATCGACAACCGTACAGATCGCCAGATCCGCACCGACGTTCACCATCGTGCGCGTCATATCGAGTAATCGATCTGCACCGAGCACGATACCGATCCCTTCAGCGGGGACACCAAAGGTAATCAAGAGGCCTGCAATGATGGGCAACGAGCCGCCCGGAATACTGGCGACTGCGACCGCGCCGAGTACGGCTAAGACCAGCAACGTCAGCTGCTGGAATAAATCGAGCGGCACACCAAATACTTGCGCGACAAAGAGCACGACACAGCCCTCATAGAGCGCAGTCCCAGCCATGTTCATGGTGGCCCCTAGCGGCAAGACAAACCCCGCTGTCGGCGCACTCACCCCCAATCCCATTCGCGCAGCCGCCAGCGAGGTGGGCAAGGTGGCGCTACTGGAACTCGTTGAGAAAGCGGTAATCATCGCCGGCCGTATCGCCTGCCAAAAATCTTTGACGGATACCTTGGAAAAAAGCTTCACCCAAAGACTCATGACGCCAAAGAGATGTAGCAGCATCACGGTGATGCAGCCGACAACGAACACACCGAGGGCAATCAAAATATCCCAACCGATCTTGACGACCACACTGAAAATCATGGCAGGCACCGCATAGGGCGCAAGCTTGAGAGCAAAGCGTACGATGCCGGTCATGAGCTCAGAGATGACCTCGAGTCCGTCGTGCAGACGAGCGCGACGGGTGTCGGTCAGGCGCAGCGCCGCCGCCCCCACCAAAATCGAAAATAGAATCAGCGGCAAGACCTCACCGAGTCCGCCTCGATCAAAACCCGCCACAGCCCCCAGCAAATTGCGCGGCATGAACATGTCGACCAAAGTCTGCAAGTTCATGTCCGGTTGCTGTGCCTGACGCTCAATGTGCCCGGCCGAGAGCCCACCATACTCTTCGATCAAACGATCTTTGGTCCCCGTATCTAACGTGGCGCCTGGCTGGACCACGTTCATCATGAGCAGCCCCAGCGCGACGCCGATCGACATATTGACCGCAAAGAGACCAAAGGTCTTCCCCGCTAAGGGTCCGAGTCGGGATAGATCACTCAGCTGCGCAACGCCTAAGGCCAGCGAGGCAAAGACCAAAGGCATGACCACGAAGAAGAGCAAGCGCAAAAAGACTTGCCCGAGTGGATCAAGGACCTGTACCGACAGCCAACGGGCGGCATCGAGCACCTGCGGAGCGGCCGCACCCACCAACAACACGAGTGCGCCGGCGACTGCGCCGAACACTAGACCCCAAAGAATTCGATTCGCAAGCCTGGGATCAAAATCGGCCATGGGTGAACGCCCCCCTTAGGGTAAGTCGTCGATCGCGAGTTTTTTACGTGGCGGAAACAGGCTCTCTGCGGTCAGGCCCGAATCGAGCGCCGAGGCACTCGCGATATAGATAGACGAATAAGTACCAACCAAAATACCGACGACCAACGCGATCGAAAAGCCTTGTAACGCGGGACCGCCAATCAACAGCAGCGTCAACACCACGATCAACGTCGTGCCGCTCGTCATAATGGTGCGCGAGAGCGTCTGATTAACGGACTGATCGAGCACCTCCGTAGGCGCGAGACGCTTATTGGCCTCAAAGCGCTCACGAATGCGATCGAACACCACCACGGTGTCATTCAGCGAATAGCCGATGACCGCCAAGGTCGCGGCAATGACCGACAAATCAAACACCACACCGGTCACGGCAAAGAAACCAATTACGATGATAGGGTCATGGATCGCCGCCATGATCGCTCCCACCGAGAGCTGCCAGGCATGAAAACGGATGAATACGTAAATGAAGATCAGTACCAGCGTGCTCGCGAGCGCCACGATCGCAGAATTACGCAGCTCTGCGCCGACCTGTGGCCCCACGACATCCACCCGACTGATCACGACCGCCGAATCTTCGCTACGCAGTACGGCCTCTACTTTGGCGCGAATTTCATCCGCAGTTTGAGTGTCTGGTGGCGGCAGGCGGATCGCCACATCGCGCGAGGAGCCAAAGTTTTGTACCTGCACATCGGTGAAGCCATCGGCTGCCAAATCGCGCCGTAATCGATCGAGATCCGCCTCAGCCGAAAATTTGGCTTCGATCGTCACCCCACCGGTGAAATCCACGCCCAAATTCAAGCCTTTAAAAATAATGGCTCCCAAGGAAATCACAAATAGCGCAGTCGATAGCACATAGGCGGCTTTGCGCACCCGCATGAAACCGATTCGACTTTGAGTTTTAAAAAATTCCATCGTGTGATCCTACTCGGTGTAACCCTAGCCGCTGCTCAGATTGCCAGCCGCTCTGGTCGACGGGTTCCGCCATACATAGCCGTCAAGATGGCGCGTCCGCCCAGTACCGCCGTGAACATAGAGGTAAGAATGCCCAGTGAGAGCACCACCGCGAAGCCGCGAATGGGGCCTGTGCCAAACGCCCACAACACAATGCCCGCGATCAAGGTGGTGATGTTCGCATCGGCGATGGCGGAGAACGCCTTATCAAAGCCCTTGGCGATCGCCGTCTGCGGCGTCACCCCGTTTCGCAGCTCCTCGCGAATACGCTCATAAATAAGCACATTCGCATCGACCGCCATACCGACCGTCAAAATCATGCCCGCAATACCCGGCAACGACAAAGACGCCTTAAAGAGCGTCAATAAGGCCGCCAGCAGCATGATATTGGCCAGCAAAATCACATTCGCGACCACGCCAAAGACGCGGTAGTACGCCATCATGAAAACAAACAATAAGGCCATACCAATAGTCAGCGCCGTGATACCCATACGGATATTTTCTTTACCCAGCGCCGGACCAATCACGCGCTCTTCGATCACAAAAATCGGCGCCGCCAAGGCGCCTGCGCGTAGCAGCAAAGCCAAATCACGCGCTTCGTTCACACCGAGCCCGGTGATCTGAAACTTGTTGGAAAATACGCCTTGAATGGTGGCCGTATTAATGACCACTTCATCTTTGATGTCGCGGAGAACCTTCTCGCCCGCCACCTCAATCTCTTCGCGTCGCTGCTCGATGAACACGACCCCCATGGGCTTACCGAGATTACTGCGAGTGGTACGCAGCATTTCTTCGCCGCCCGCTGCATCCAGCGTGACTGATACGCCCGGGCCCTGCTCAGTCGCTGCGGTGACCGCATCAATTAATTGATCACCGGTCACGATGATGTCGCGCTTGAGTAGCGTTGGCTGCCCCTCACGGGTTTCATACAACTTAGAGCCAAGGGGCGCACGACCCCGCTGTACCGCCTCGCTAATGCTGTTTTGCGTATCGACGAGTCGGAATTCCAGGGTCGCAACTTTGCCTAAAATATCTTTGACTTCGGCTGAGTTTTGCACACCCGGCAGCTGCACCACGATCCGATCAAGACCCTGACGTTGAACGACCGGCTCGGCAACGCCTAATTCATTGACGCGATTACGCAAGGTCGTGAGGTTTTGCTGAATGGCGTAGTCTTGACGCTCGCGGATGAGCGCGGGCGGCAAAACAACCTGCAACGCGCTGCCCGATCCGGTTTCAAGCATGGTGACGGTGAGATCCGGCAGAATGCGTCGAACCACATCGCGCGCCGCATCCGCATCGCTCTGCGCCGGCAGGGCAATCCGTAACCCATTGTTGATGACGCTCTCGTCGGCAATCACCGCGACATCACCGAACACCACATTGGCTTGGGTCAGTGCACGACGCAGATCTTGCTCGTAGACCTCAAGAATTTGGTTGACGGCGCCGTTGATATCGACTTGGTAGAGCAGATACAAGCCGCCACGCAAATCAAGTCCCAGCGGCATCGGACGCAAGCCAAGATTACGGATGATATCCGGTGCGCGCGATGCAAAGGACAACGCGGTGAGGTAATCCCGCCCCAAGTTTTCATTGACGATATCGCGTGCCTTGAGCTGCTCGGGTACCGCATCAAAGTGCACCATCAAACGCCCGTCATCCACATAGGCTCGCGAGTAAGCGACTTCCTCACCGCGCAGCAAATCGAGTACGGCACGCTCGCCATCCTCAGTCATGGCCGAGCGGTCTTTGCGAACCACCTGCAGTGCGGCATCCTCACCGAAGACATTCGGTAACGCGAGAATGGCGCCCGCCACCAGCACCACAGCCACCAACCAATATTTCCAGCGTGCGAACTCGAGCATGGATCAACCTTTGAGCGTGCCCTTCGGAACGAGCGAGCTCACCTGAAATTTTTGAACTTTGACACGTACATTTTCCGCGATCTCAAGCGTGACAAAGCCTTCGGAGATTTCGACCACCTTACCGACGAGTCCACCGGCTGTGAGAACTTCATCGCCATTGGAAAGGTTGCCGAGCATGGCCTGATGCTCCTTGGCTTTTTTCTGCTGAGGACGAATCAGCAAAAAGTAAAAAATCACGATAAAGAGCACCATCATCAACAGCGGCGCCAGCTGCCCACCGGGAGCGGCTCCACCTGCCTGTGCATAGGCCTCGGGAATCAATCCGTTCATCAGCTCATCTCCAAGGGAAAAGTCCACGGGGAAAAAGGTGCGCAATTATGCCACAGGCTCAACGGCCGCCCGGCGGGCGAAAAAGTCCTCGGCGAACGCGTCCAGACGGCCCTCGGCGATGGCCTCGCGCAGTTGACGCATTAAATCCAGGTAAAAATGCAGGTTATGGATGGTGTTGAGACGCGCGCCCAAAATCTCGTTGCAGCGATCGAGATGCCGCAGGTAGGCGCGGGAATAGTGGCGACAGGTGTAGCAATCGCAGGCCGGATCAACCGGCGACGGGTCGCGTTGGTGGCGCGCGTTACGAATGTTAATCACCCCGGTTGACGTAAAGAGATGACCATTACGCGCGTGTCGGGTCGGCATCACGCAATCAAACATATCGATCCCGCGCTGTACCGCGCGCACGATGTCCTCGGGGCGTCCCACACCCATTAAGTAGCGCGGTCGATCCTGCGGCATTTGCGGCATCAACGCATCAAGCACCGCTAAGCGTTCGGGCTCAGGCTCGCCCACCGCCAGCCCCCCGACAGCAAGTCCCGGTAAATCCAGCTCCAATAATGCGTCGAGCGATCTTTGACGTAGATCGGCATACATCCCGCCTTGTACAATGCCAAAGAGATCGCCGGGCGGCTCGAAGGCGACCGACGGCTCCTCGCCGTAATACGCGTCGCGACAACGTCGGGCCCAACGCATCGAGCGCAGCATGGACGCCTCGGCCTCAGCATGGGTCGCAGGCCAGGCGGTACAATCATCAAAGGCCATCGCGATATCCGAGCCTAGTGCGCGCTGCACCTGCATAGAGCGCTCTGGCGTGAGATGTACCTCACTGCCATCGACGGGCGAGCGAAAACGCACGCCCTCTTCCGTAATTTTGCGCATCTTTGCGAGACTAAAAACCTGAAAACCGCCCGAGTCGGTCAGGATCGGGCGCGACCAATGCATGAAGCCATGAAGCCCACCGAGCTCTGCGATCAGCTCCTCGCCCGGTCGCAACATCAAATGGAAGGTGTTGCCCAGAATGATTTCCGCGCCGATCCCCACGAGTTCCTCAGGGGTCATCGCTTTGACCGTGCCATAGGTCCCAACAGGCATGAACGCCGGCGTTTCAAAACTGCCATGACGGGCTTGGACGCGTCCGCGTCTTGCCGCGCCGTTCACGGCCAAACATTCAAAAGTCAGTCGCACCCGCTCATCCTCGTGGTCAAAAACATCGCATCGCCATAGCTAAAAAATCGATATCGCTGCGCCACCGCATGTTCATAGGCCGACAAAATACGCTCTCGGCCCGCAAAGGCCGCCACCAACATCAAAAGCGTCGACCGTGGCAAATGGAAGTTGGTCAGCAAGGCATCCACAACCTGCCAACGATACCCGGGTCGAATAAAGATTCGGGTCTCCCCCGACCAGGCCGATAGCGCTGTCGGTGCATCGGGCGATGACGGTTGCGCGGCACCGGCGGCCGACTCCAACGCGCGTACCACGGTGGTACCCACCGCAATCACTCGACCCCCTCGCTCGCGAGTGGCGTTGATGCGCTCAATCGTGGAAGCCGGTACTTCGGCCCATTCGGCATGCATGATATGAGACTCGATATCCGCGCTTCTGAGCGGCTGAAAAGTCCCCGCGCCCACATGCAAGGTGAGCGTCGTGCGCTCAATGCCGCGCGCGTCGAGCGCAGACAGCAATGCCGTATCGAAGTGAAGGCTGGCCGTTGGAGCTGCCACGGCTCCGGGGTGGCGAGCGAGCACGCTCTGATACCGCTCTGAATCACTCGCATCGAGTTCCCGATCAATGTACGGCGGCAAGGGGATTTGCCCGTGCGCGGTAAAAAACGCGAGGGCTGGGGCGGGTAATTGCACCCGGAAAAGATCCTCCTCACGCCCAAGCACCGTCACCACCCCGCCCTCAGTCAGGATCGCTTGGCCAGGTCGTAGCGCTTTACTCGCGCGCATATGCAAGAGCGCCTGATCTTGATCCAGCGCCCGCTCAAGCAGCATCTCGACCGCGCCACCACTGGGTTTGCGGCCCTTAAGACGCGCGGGGATGACCCGAGTGTCATTGAAGACGAGCAAATCGCGGGGCTGCAACCAGTCTGGGAAGGACTGCATCCCGCTATCGACACAAGCCCCGGGCTCGACCACCAAAAGACGCGAGGCACTCCGCTCGGCTAGGGGGTACTGCGCGATCAGTTCGACAGGCAGCGCGAACTCAAAGTCGTGGGCGGTCAAGGTCGACATGGGCGCGCATGTTAGAACCTATCCCGATATCACGTATACTTACCCGCTTAGCAGTCTTGATGGACCGGCCGGGATGGCGGAACTGGTAGACGCGCCGGACTCAAAATCCGGTTCTGGCGACAGAGTGTGGGTTCGATTCCCTCTCCCGGCACCAATGATCTAATCGCATGAAATATTGCAGTGAATGTGGCAGCAACGTAGTGCTGCGCGTGCCGGAAGGCGAACATCTGCCTAGGCACGTGTGTCCGGCTTGCCATACGGTCCATTACCAAAATCCCAAGATCGTAGTTGGCTGCATACCTGTCGACGAGCAAGGCAGAATATTGATCTGCAAACGCGCGATCGAGCCTCGCCACGGGTTTTGGACCATTCCCGCTGGCTTCATGGAAAACAACGAAAGCTTGGAGCAAGGTGCGGCACGCGAATGCTACGAAGAAGCCCTTGCAGAAGTGGAAATGGGTTCGCTGCTCGCGATCGTCAATATTCTGCACGCGCAGCAGGTGCACGTCTTTTTTCGGGCGCGTCTTCTAAATAATCGTTACGGTGCAGGCCCCGAAAGCTTGGAGGTCAAGCTCGTCGAGGAAGAGGAGATTCCTTGGGATGAGGTCGCATTTGCCAGCACCGAATATGCCCTGCGGGTTTTTCTAGCAGACCGACATGCGGGCCAAGAGACCTATCATATGACGAGCTATGAGCGCCGAGGCTGGCGATCATAAGCGTAGCGCGCTAGAGTCAGCGGGAACTTCATCACGGGGAAGCGCATGACGTTCGTCGTCACTGAAAACTGCATCAAGTGCAAATACATGGATTGCGTGGAAGTGTGTCCGGTCGACTGCTTCCACGAGGGCCCTAACTTTCTGGTCATTGATCCGGATGAGTGCATCGATTGCACGCTTTGCGAACCGGAGTGCCCGGCCGAGGCCATTTATTCCGAAGACGAGCTGCCGCCGGGTCAAGAAGACTTCAAAGCCCTCAATGCGGAGCTCTCTCGTCAATGGCCGGTGTTGACAGAAAAACGCGAGTCACCCGCCGACGCCAAAGAATGGGACGGCAAACCGGGTAAGCGCGCGCTTTTAGAACGTTAATCTGACGGCCAAGTCAGATAACACGCGTCATATCGAGGGGGCTAACGCCCCCGATTGTCGAGACGCTGCGCCAACATGGCAGGCGGCAGATAGCCGCCGAGCAATTCTCCGTCGGGCAAGATAATCGCGGGCGTGCCACGCAGGCCCATTTGCTGGCCGATCTCAAAATCACGCGGCACTTTGGAGGCGCATTTGCGCTTATCAATGATTTCGCCGCGTTTGGCGCGATCCAGCGCCGCATTGCGATTGGGCGAGCAGGCGACTGACACGGCCTTCTCCCAGCCTTCGCTATCGGGACCCATGCGCGGATACAAAAGATACCGCACCCGAATACCGCGGGCGTTGTAGTCCTTCATTTCAGAATGCAGCTTGCGGCAATAAGTGCAATCAACGTCCGTGAAAACTGTGACGGTGTACTTCGCCTTGCTAGGCCCATAGATCAGCATATCTTTTTCAGGGATGCTGGCGAGCATTGCCAAACGCTGCTCTCGCCGACGCGCATCGGTCACATTGCGCTCGCCCTCCAGGTCATAAAGATCACCATCAAAAGCGTAGCGCCCGTCCGCCGTCACATAAATGATATCGGCGCCCTGCGCATACTCAAAGATTCCGGGCATCGGAGTCGGCTTAAAATCTTTGGCGGTGCTGCCCGGCCAACGTTCCAACAAAGCGGCCGAAATTGACCCCGCCTCGGAGGCGCTCTTCGCTGGGGCCTTGGCATCCTCTCGAGCATTTGTCGCCTGCACATAGTTAAAGAGCGCGAACAACGCGAACAACACAAGAAAGCCGTGCAAGCGATAACGATTTTTCATGGGATGGATGGTAGCAGAGCGAATCAACCGCGCGGGTGATGTGCCGCATGCAGGCTTTTTAGTCGCTCCCGCGCCACATGCGTGTAAATCTGGGTAGTGGATAAATCGCTATGTCCCAAGAGCATCTGCACCACCCGTAAATCCGCGCCATGATTGAGCAAATGGGTGGCGAAGGCATGTCGCAGTGTATGGGGAGAGAGTGACTTCGTGATCCCCACCTGTCTTGCATAACGCTTGATGAGATGCCAAAAAGCCTGTCGAGTCATATGGGCGCCGCGCTGGGTGGGAAACAACTCATCGCAGGCCTTGGGACCTAGGATCTCATCTCGCGCGCCGCGTAAGAAAAGCTGCAGAGCCTCGATCGCCGCGGCTCCCAAGGGGACTAATCTTTGGCGATTCCCCTTACCTGTCACACGTAGAACTCCCTGATTAAGATTGATCTCAGTGAAACGTAGCGTCACAAGTTCCGAGACTCGCACGCCCGTTGCGTATAACACTTCGAGCATCGCTCGATCGCGCAAACCGAGCGGGGTATCACGCGAAGGCGCCGCAAGGAGACGCTCTACTTCTTCCTCGGTTAAGGACTTCGGCAACCCGCGACCGATGCGAGGGGTCGCGATGTCCGCACTCGGATCGTCCTGACGAGTGCCGTCCCGATGGAGTTGTCGATAAAAACGTCGCAGGGAAGACAATTGACGCGCCGTGGAGCGCGGTTTTGCACCCTGCGCGACCCGCTCGGCCATGAATGCCAGCACATCGGCACGAGTCGCATCCTGTAGGGTCTTTTTCTGTACCCACAGCCAACGTTGCAACAGCAAAAGATCGGCGCGGTAGGCCGCCAGCGTATGCGCCGATAAGCCACGCTCCATCCACAACACGTCGAGAAAACGACTGATCAGTGGATCGATATCAGGGGGCACGGCGGTCATGATGAAGGGCTGGCGACGTTGACGATCGGTGATTGACTTTCACAGTAGGGGCCACAAGGATACCGCGCTCAAGATGTCGCAGAAGATGCCACCGCTTAGCCACCACTCCGTTGGTGAAGACCCGCTGGGCCTGCTGAAGAGAGTGGTCTACGGCAGCTATGCCTGGGCGGTGTTCACTGTCATAGCGTTGCTCACGCTGCTGGGTTTGATCCTGATCCCAGGGATGCATCGACGCCGTCGACTGGCCGCGGTCGCCTCACGTGCCATTTTAAGAATACTCGGCATGCCCTTGCACATCGTCGGTCGCGAGCATCTGCCTGATCGCCAATGCGTCGTGGCCGCCAACCACGCGAGCTACATCGATGCGCTCGTGATCAAGGCTGTCTTGCCTGAGCAGTTCGCCTATGTGGTCAAACGCGAGATGGCCGAGGTGCCGCTGGCAGGCTTGCTCTTGCGTCGACTCGGCACGCAGTTTGTCGAGCGCTTTAATCGCCACCGCGGCGCCTTGGATACCCGTCGCGTGCTACGTACGGCCTCAAACGGCGAATCGCTGCTGTTTTTTCCCGAGGGGACATTTGAAGCCGAACCAGGACTGCTGCGCTTTCATACGGGTGCTTTCAAAAGTGCGGTACACGCTGGCTGCCCCGTGGTTCCCTGCATCATCCGCGGCACTCGGGACATCCTGCCCACTCCGCGTTTTTTCCCACAGCCGGGGCGAATCGAGGTCATTCTGCTTGAGCCCGTAACCGTTGAAGCGGGTAAGGAAGAGGAAAACTCAGCCAGAGCCCTGCGCGATATCACGCGCCAGCGCATCCTCGAGCAGCTCGGAGAGCCCGATCGAGCGTAACGAAAACGGGTCTGAAGAAAACCTGCGCTGAAAGATGCGAGGTGGCAGGGCCTTGGCTACACTTCGGTGTTCTTCTGACGACGTGATGATCCAAGGACCCTCCCCATGAGCGAATCTGTAGTTCTCCTCTCGGCCCGTCGAACCCCGATCGGGGCATTCCAAGGTGCGCTGTCATCGGTGAGTGCGACGGCCCTCGGCAGCGCGGCGATTGCCGCTGCGATTGAATCGGCAAAACTCACGCCGAGTGATATCGATGAAGTCATCATGGGTTGCGTGTTGCCCGCGGGGCTTGGACAAGCGCCCGCTCGACAGGCTGCAATCGGTGCAGGTATTCCAACAGCCACCCCCGCAACGACGATCAATAAAATGTGTGGCTCGGGTCTGAAAGCCATCATGATGGCCGCGGATCAACTGCGCGCCGGTGACACGGACCTGGCGGTCGCAGGGGGGCTCGAGTCCATGAGTAACGCGCCCTACCTGCTCTTAAAAGCGCGCAGCGGCTATCGCATGGGCCACGGCGAAGTGCTCGATCATATGTTTTACGACGGTCTGCAGAGCCCTTGGGACGGTCAACTCATGGGTTGCTTTGCCGAGAATACGGCCGATCGCTACCAATTTAGTCGCCAAGCTCAGGATGAATTTGCCACCGAGTCAGTGCGTCGGGCACTCGCGGCTGTGGAATCCGGTGCGTTCACCCAAGAAATCGCGCCGGTCACGATCAAGACTCGTAAAGGCGAGAGTGTGCTTGAGCGGGATGAGACGCCCTTTACCTGCAATATTGAAAAAATCCCGCAACTCAAAGCGGCGTTCCGCAAAGACGGCACGGTCACCGCAGCAAGCTCGTCCTCGATTTCCGATGGTGCGGCAGCAGTGGTCTTGGCGCGTGAGTCGGTAGCGGCGAGCCGTGGTCTGCAACCACTCGCCCGTATCGTCGCCTATGCTAGTCACTCGCAGGAGCCAGAGTGGTTCACCATCGCACCCGTGGGTGCCATTCAAAAAGTACTCGAGAAAAGCGGCTGGTCAGCGGCGGAGGTTGATCTCTTTGAAGTCAACGAAGCCTTCGCCACGGTGGCGATGGCAGCCGCGCACGATATCGGTATCCCACGCGATAAGCTGAACGTGAACGGCGGTGCGTGTGCACTCGGTCATCCAGTTGGCGCCACGGGTGCGCGTATTGTCGCAACCCTCGCTCACGCCCTGAAGGCGCGCGGATTGCGTCGGGGGATTGCGGCACTGTGTATTGGCGGTGGCGAGGCGACGGCCATCGCCATTGAGATGCTGTGAGCGGCTCTGAGCCGTTGCACGCAGCCATCGTAATCCGCAATCGATAACTGTTAGGGGGAAGAGCAAATGTCGAGCGACATTGAGCGCGATGTCATGGAATACGACGTGGTGATTGTGGGGGGTGGCCCGGCGGGTCTCGCCTGCGCCATCCGTCTCAAACAAATCAATGCAGAGCTCAATGTCTGTGTATTGGAGAAAGCCTCAGAAATCGGCGCGCACTCGCTCTCGGGTGCGGTCCTCGAGCCCGGCCCGCTTGACACCCTAATGCCCGCTTGGCGTGAACGCGCGCCCGCGATCTGTGTGCCCGCAAAACGCGATGAGTTTGCACTACTGACCGCCACCGGCCGATGGCGTCTACCCGTACCGCCGCAGCAGCATAATGACGGCAACTTGATTGTATCGCTCGGTCAATTGATGCCGCTGCTCGCGCAAGAGGCCGAAAACTTAGGGGTCGATGTATTCGCTGGATTTGCGGCTGCGAAACCGCTACTGGGTGAAGATGGCGCCGTGATCGGCGTGCAGATTGGCGACATGGGGATCGAAAAATCAGGCGAACCCGGTCCTAACTTTGCCCCAGGCCCACAGGTACTGGCTAAGACCACCATCCTCGCCGAAGGCTGCCGCGGCAGTGTCTCAAAGCAGCTGATCAAAGAGTTTTCACTAGATGCTGATTGCGATCCGCAGACGTACGGCCTCGGATTCAAAGAATTATGGCAGCTACCGCCAGGGCGTACGGAGCCAGGCCTCATTCAGCACAGCATTGGCTGGCCGCTTGATGCCCATACTTACGGCGGCAGCTTTCTTTATCATTTGAATGATGATCGGGTGTATGTCGGCTATGTCGTGGGCCTTGACTACCAAGACCCCCGATTGAAGCCATTCGAGGCGTTCCAACAATTTAAGCATCATCCAAGCATCAAACGTCTGCTCGAAGGCGGCGAGATCGTGGCGGCTGGCGCGCGCACCATCGCCGCCGGTGGCTGGCAATCGCTACCGAAGATGGAGATGCCGGGCGCGATGTTGATCGGCGATTCGGCCGGCACGCTCAACGTCGCCAAAATTAAAGGCATCCACCAAGCGATGCGCTCTGGCATGCTCGCAGCTGAGCACCTTGCCGAAACAGGCTCACCTGCAGGCTTCGATGCCAAATGGCGCGCCTCCGCAGGTGGCCAAGAACTTAAAGCGGTGCGCAACATCAAGCCTGGCTTCAAGCGAGGTCTGTGGTTTGCCCTATTGAATGGGGCACTCGAGACCGCGTTAGGTGGGCGCACCCCATGGACTCTGCGTAATCGCGCCGCCTACGCCGAAACGCGCCGTCTCAAAGAATTTGAGTCACCGGATCGTCAGTGGGTTGAACGCGAGCTACCGCCGCGCGATCGACTGGCGTCGGTTTTTTACGCCAATAATTCCCATGAGGAAAATCAACCCATCCACCTCAAGGTACGCGAACCCGATTTATGCGCGACCCGCTGCGCTGAGGAATATGGCAATCCCTGTCAAAATTTCTGTCCCGCCAACGTATATGAAATGGTGGACGATGGCGCGGGCGGCAAACGGCTGCAGATTAACTCTGCCAACTGCGTGCACTGTAAAGCCTGTGATATCAAAGACCCGTACCAGGTGATTGACTGGACAACTCCCGAAGGTGGCTCAGGGCCGATTTACCAATCGCTCTAAGCTCACTCGACGGTCGCGTAACCTATCATCGCTATGGCAGCTGAGCACTCACCCGAGCAGCCTCTCTGGCAGCCAAGCGCCGAGCGCCAAGCGCGCAGCCACCTGTATCGCTTTATGGAGTGTCTGCGAGCTCGACAAGGTCGTGAATTCAAAGATTATGCCGAGCTGCATCAGTGGTCGATCGAAGAGCCCGATCGGTTCTGGTTCGAAGTCGCGCACTTCACGCATGTGCTCGCGGATTGGGCCGATGCGCCCGTGCTACAGCACGGAGAGCGCCTACCAGGTGCCAAATGGTTTCCGGGCGCGCGGCTCAATTATGCTGAGAATTTGCTCAGGCACGATGACGATCACCCTGCACTGATCGCCTGCGATGAACAAGGTCATGAGCGCACGCTCTCACATCGACAATTGCGCCAAGAAGTCGCGCGTATCGCTGCGGGCATGCGTGCGGCGGGACTCCAACCCGGCGATCGAGTCGCCGCTTTTCTACCGAACCTCGCCGAGACGGTGGTGGCGATGTTAGCTGCGAGCAGCATCGGCGCCATTTGGTCATCCTGCTCCCCTGACTTTGGCTTGCGCGGCGTCATTGATCGGTTTGGTCAGATTGAGCCGACGATGTTGCTGGCCGTGGATGGCTATCGTTACGCCGGCAAACGGATTGACTCACGCGCCGCGGTCCAGAATATGTTGACGGAACTGCCCTCAGTGCGTCAGGTGCTGATCATCCCCTTGCTCGAACCCGCAGCCGAGCTCGACTCTTGGATCGAGAGTCTCTCGAACGACGGACGACAGAGTATCGCTTGGCAAAACTTTGGTAACGCGCAAGCCAAGCTCGAATTTAATCGCCTGCCCTTTGATCACCCGCTCTTTATTCTCTATTCGTCAGGTACTACCGGGGTACCAAAATGTATCGTGCACGCTGCAGGCGGCGCGCTACTCATGCATCTCAAAGAGCATCAGCTGCACGCGGATCTGCATCGCGATGACCGACTGTTCTATTTCACCACCTGTGGTTGGATGATGTGGAATTGGTTGGTGAGTGCTCTAGCGAGTGGAGCGACGCTCGTGCTCTTTGACGGCTCGCCCTTCCATCCGGATGAGGGGGTGCTTTGGCGCATGGCAGAATCTTTAGGTGTCACGCATTTCGGAACGAGCCCCAAGTACCTGGCAAGCTTGGAGAAAGCGGATTTCCACCCCGCCCAAGAGGCCGCCCTACCCGCCTTGAGAATGCTGCTCAGCACGGGCTCGCCGCTGCCCGCGTCGAGCTTTCATTTCGTCTATGAATCGATTAAGCGCGATGTGCATCTCGCCTCGATCTCAGGCGGAACCGATTTACTTGGCTGCTTTATCATCGGCAACCCACTCGCGCCGGTCTATGCCGGCGAACTGCAATGCGCCGCGCTCGGGATGGCGGTGGATGTCGTGGATGCAGACGGTCAATCTTTGCCTCCAGGTGAAAAAGGTGAACTTGTCTGCCGACAAAGCTTTCCCTCCGTCCCGCTGGGCTTTTGGAATGATACGGACGGCACCCGTCTGCACCGCGCTTACTTTGCGCGCTATCCGGGACTCTGGCACCACGGCGATTACGCCGAGCGCACGGTGCACGGGGGCTTTCTCATTCATGGCCGTTCGGATGCGGTCTTGAACCCAGGTGGTGTACGAATCGGCACCGCGGAAATCTATCGAGTGGTGGATACACTCCCGGAAATATTGGAGTCGGTCTGTGTCGGGCAGCGTTGGGAAGATGATGTTCGGGTGGTGCTCTTTGTCAAACTACGACCAGGTCTTGCGCTCAATGATTCGCTGCAAGCGACGATCCGTCAAAGTATCCGCGAACAAACGAGCCCACGACACGTACCCTCCAAGATATTAGCGGTCAATGACATCCCGCGAACCTTGAGCGGAAAAATCGTGGAACTCGCAGTGAGCGATGTCATTCATGGTCGAGTTGTCGCGCGCACGGATGCCCTTGCGAATCCCGCCGCACTCGAAGAATTTCGTAACCGTCCGGAACTTGCCTCCTAACGTCTGTGCCTACCATCCACACATCCAGTGCGCACGCTACCACGCTGCCTGAGCGCTATGCGGCCGCGCTCACGGGTAACCATACCGCTGACCCTCATCAAAGCCTTGCGCTCGATTCACTCGAACGCTTACGTCGCGAGCTCGCCGAGCAACAAGACTCAGCAAAACGCGTTAACTGGCTGCGCACTTTGCTCCCGCGTCGACGGCGTTATCGAATCCCACCTCAAGGGGTCTATCTTTGGGGAGGCGTCGGTCGTGGAAAAACCTGGTTAATGGATTTGTTTTTTGACTCTCTGCACGACACACCGAAAATTCGCGCGCATTTCCATCGCTTTATGCAAAGCGTGCACGCTGAGCTCAAGACACAGCAACAGCAAGCCGACCCCTTGGCCATCGTCGCGGAATCGCTGGCGGGTCAGGCCGATGTCATCTGTCTGGATGAGCTCTATGTCAGTGATATCGCCGATGCGATGCTGCTAGGCGGTCTCTTTGAACATCTACTAGCCTGCGGAACTGCATTGGTCTTTACATCCAATTTACCGCCCGCGAGTCTTTATCGCGATGGCTTACAAAGACAACGATTTTTACCGGCGATCGCCCTGCTCGAGCAGCATTGTCAGGTGGTCTGCGTCGACGGTCCGATCGACTACCGCTTACGTCATCTCATTCGGCGACCGGTGTATCTGGTGGGTGCCGACGAAGACCGCGATGAGCCGCTACGCGCTTTTTTTAATGACCTCAGCGATGGTGATGGTCGATACGACGTTCCCGTGCAGGTAGAAGGTCGCAGTATCCCCTGTCGCGCGCTCGCCGATACCGTCGCTTGGTTTGATTTTTCTGCGCTCTGCGAGGGCCCTCGCAGCCAGAACGACTATGTGAGTCTCGCGAAAGAGTTTCAAACGATTCTGTTATCGGATGTACCGATCATGAGCATGCAGGATGAGAATGCTGCGCGACGATTCATCGCCTTGGTCGATGAATTTTATGATCGACGCGTCAATTTGATCCTCTCGGCAGCGGCTGAGCCGAGCGAACTTTACCGAGGCGAACGTTTAAAGTTTGAGTTTGAACGGACCGTAAGCCGTCTAATCGAAATGCAAAGCGAAAGTTATCTCGCTAGCGAACACCTAGCGTAATCAAAAAACTCAATTAACGACCGTCGATCCCGGCGGCATACCGAGAGCGGGCGCAAAGATTTGTTCGACATCGACCGGGTCAAAGTGCCACGGCCGGTGACAAAATTCACAGGTAATATCGATACCTCCACGCTCGGCCAATAAATCACGGCACTCGGCTTCGCCCAATACTTTCAGCATGCCTTGAACCCGTTCGAGACTACATCGGCATTGGAAGCTCACAGCCTGCGAATCAAATAAGCGAAGATCTACGCCTACCACCGCGCGCTGCAAAATATCGGGGACTCGTCGGGCCAGCAATTCATCGGCGCCAATACTCGCCATACTCACGCGGGCAGCCGCTAGTCTCGCCGTCGGATCGCGAGTCACCTCACGGGTCAACGGCAGTCGTTGCACCAGTAAGCCAGCCGTACCCATCTCATCCGCTGTCAAACGCACGGCGGTCTGCAGTTGTTCGGATGAATCAAAATAATGCTCTAGGGACTCTGCTAATGTCTTTCCGGTCAGCGCGACAATACCCTGATAGGTGGGCGCTCGCGCGGATTCAATCGACACTATAATCCGACCATCACCGGCCAACTCTCGAAAGCCGTGCTCGGGCTCGACCCGCTCAGCTTTAAAGCGCGCCACGGCACGCAACCGAAAATCGTGAGTACATTGCGCCACTAATAAGCTGACAGGCCCGTCTCCCTGCAGCTGCAAGGTGAGCTCGCCCTCAAATTTCAAGCTCGCTGCCAGTAGCACCGCGGCGGTAGCCGCTTCGCCCAAGAGTTGCCGCACCGGCGGCGGGTAATCCGCATATTCACGCAGTGCGAGCCACGCAGGACCGAGGCGCACAAACTCGCCTCGCAAGGCCTCGCCCTCGACGGTAAATCGACGGACGCAGTCAACTTCAAACATCAGCCCGCAAGCTTTTTCTTAAGGAGTTCGTTGAGCTGAGCTGGATTGGCTTTACCTTGTGTGGCCTTCATGACCTGACCCACAAAGAAACCAAACAGCTTATCTTTGCCACCCCGATAATCAGCCAGCTGTTGAGGGTTGCGATTCATCACGTCCTCAATGGCTGCTTCGATTGCCGACGTGTCGGTGATCTGACGCAAACCGCGCTGCTCAATAATGGCATCGGCGCTATCACCGGACTGCCACATCGCCTCAAAGACTTCTTTCGCGATCTTGCCCGAAATGGTCGCATCGACGATGCGACGAATGAGTCCCGCTAACGCCGCGGTATCGACCCGCGTATGCTCGATGTCCAACCCGTCCTTGTTGAGGAATCCCGACAGATCGCCCATGACCCAGTTGGCGCACAACTTCGGCTCGCTGCCGACTTCACGTACCACCTGCTCATAGAATTCTGCGAGCTCACGACTGGCGGTCAGCACACCCGCGTCATACTCCGACAAACCATAATCGCGCACAAAACGCGCAGCCTTGTCGTCCGGCAACTCCGGTAAGGCCGCTCGTACCGCCTCGATATAGTCCGACTCGAGCACCACAGGTAACAGGTCTGGGTCCGGAAAATAGCGGTAGTCGTTCGCTTCTTCTTTGGAGCGCATCGAACGCGTCTCACCCTTATCCGGGTCATAGAGTCGCGTTTCCTGAACGACCTTCCCGCCACCTTCGATCACATCGATTTGGCGAGCGATCTCATAGTTGATGGCTTTTTCGACGTAACGAAACGAATTGAGGTTCTTGATTTCGGCTCGCGTACCAAAGCGATCACTGCCCTTGGGGCGGATCGATACGTTGGCATCACACCGGAACGAACCCTCTTGCATGTTGCCATCACAGATATCGAGATAACGCACTAGCGTGTGAACCTTTTTCATGTAGGCCACCGCTTCTTTGGCTGAGCGTAAATCGGGCTCGCTAACGATCTCAATCAGGGGGGTACCCGCGCGATTGAGATCAATCCCGGTCAATCCTGGCAGACCCTCATGCAGGGACTTACCGGCGTCTTCTTCGAGATGAGCGCGCGTAATACCGACTCGCTTGCGCGAGCCATCGTCTAACAAAATATCGAGCGTCCCTTCGGCAACGATCGGTAACTCATACTGACTGATCTGATACCCCTTGGGCAGATCTGGGTAGAAGTAATTTTTTCGCGCAAACACAGAATGCGAGGCAATCTTTGCACCGATCGCCAAACCAAAACGCACCGCCATCCGGACCGCTTCGCCATTGAGTACCGGAAGCACACCGGGATAACCCAAATCCACGAGGTTGGCTTGCGTATTTGGCTCGGCGCCGTAGGCCGTCGCAGAACCCGAGAATATCTTTGAGCGCGTGGCCAACTGCGCGTGGATCTCAAGGCCAATGACCGTTTCCCACTCCATGACAGCGACCTCAGGCGAATGCCGCAGGGCGTTCAAGATGCCATGCGGTCTCTTGCTGGTAGCGATGCGCGATATTCAGCATGCGCGCCTCTGAAAAATGGGGCCCGATCAATTGCAAGCCCACAGGCAAACCTTCGGCAAAGCCACACGGCAAAGACATGGCGGGCAAACCCGCCAAATTGGCGCCGATGGTGTAGATGTCGTTCAAATACATCGTGATCGGATCGTCGCTCTTAGCGCCCAAGGCAAACGCCGTGGTGGGCGCTGTGGGTCCGATCAACATATCGACCTCTGAGAACGCGCGAGCGAAATCCGCACTGATCAATTGACGAACTTGTTGTGCCTTAAGGTAGTACGCATCGTAGTAACCGGCTGAGAGTACGTAGGTTCCGGTCATGATGCGGCGCTTAACCTCTGCGCCAAAACCTTCACCGCGCGAACGGCGATAAAGATCGGCGAGATTTTTTGGATTCTCGCAACGATGTCCGAAGCGAACCCCGTCAAACCGCGCGAGATTTGATGAGCACTCTGCTGGCGCGACGACATAATAGGTCGGCACGGAGAGCGGCAGATTGGGGCAGCTGATCTCTTTAATTTTGGCGCCTAATTTCTGATAAACGGCGATTGCTTCGCGTACCCGCGCCTCGCACTCCGAATCGAGACCTTTATCAAAGAATTCGGTGACGACTCCGAGCGTTAAGCCCTCAAGAGAATCATTAAGAGCCGCGGTGTAATCGGGGACAGGCTGATCCACGCTGGTCGAATCTCGAGGATCAAAGCCTGACATCGGCCCGAGCAATAAGGCGGCATCCTCCGCACTGACGGTAATCAGCCCTGCCTGATCAAGACTCGACGCGAAGGCGATCATGCCGTAGCGACTCGCTCGCCCATAAGTCGGCTTAATCCCGGTCACGCCACAAAGTGCCGCCGGCTGACGGATCGACCCACCCGTATCGGTCGCGGTCGCTGCGGGTGCAATACGGGCAGCCACCGCTGCGGCCGACCCCCCCGATGAGCCACCGGGCACTCGATTAAGATCCCAAGGATTACGCACGGGGCCGAAGTAGCTGGTCTCGTTCGATGAGCCCATCGCAAACTCATCCATGTTGAGCTTGCCCAGCATCACCATGCCCGCCGACTGCAGACCCGACACCACGGTCGCGTCATACGGCGAAATGAAATTCTCGAGCATCCGCGAGCCACAGGTGGTGCGGACTCCCGCCGTACAAAAAATATCCTTGTGCGCAAGCGGGATACCGGTCAGCGCCCCCGCAGAGCCCGCTGCACGCGCTGCATCCGCTAAGGCTGCATCCGCCAAAGCGGCATCGGCCGTCAGGGTGACAAAGGCATTGAGCTCAGGCTGCGCGGCTGCGATGCGCGCCAGATAGGCGCGCGTTAGCTCGACACTCGAAAACTCACCGCTTGCTAGACCCCGCGACAGCGCAGCGACTGACTCCGCTGGCAAGGAAGGCAACGTCGTCTTAGCGTTCATTCGATCACCTTCGGCACGAGGTACAAACCGGCTTCCACACTCGGCGCATTCTGCTGATAGTGATCGCGACGATCCGCCTCGGTGACCTCATCCGCACGTAAGCGCTGAGCAAGACCCGGCAGCGGATGCGCCATGGGTTGAATATCCGTGGTGGGGGCCCCTTCTAACTCCCCGACGAAATTGAGGATGCGCGAAAGCGAATCCACGTACACGGGGATCTCTGTCTCAGTGAGCTCCAAACGGGACAGCTCAGCAATTTTTTCGATATCGGCGCGAGTAAGGCTCATGTGGCAACCTGAATTGGCAGCACAAAACGGCCGCGAATCATATCACCCTTACCTTGTTTAAGAGCGCGCAGGTTGTTAAATTGCCGACACTTTTACTATCTCGGCAGCGACCGGGTCACACACTAATGTTCAAACGCCTGCGCGGATATTTTTCCAGCGATTTATCGATCGACCTGGGTACAGCCAACACGCTCATTTACGTCCGTGATCGTGGCATCGTCCTCAATGAACCCTCGGTGGTCGCCGTTCAAGAGGACTACAGCCGCGGTGGCAAGGTCATCGTCGCCGTCGGCGCCGAAGCCAAAAACATGCTCGGCAGAACACCTGGGCACATCACTGCCGTGCGCCCAATGAAAGATGGTGTGATCGCAGATTTCACCTACACCGAGAAGATGCTGCAGTACTTCATCGGCAAGGTACACGACACGCGCCTGCTCAAACCCTCACCCCGCGTGTTGGTGTGCGTACCGGTGGGGTCGACTCAAGTGGAACGACGCGCCATTCGCGAATCTGCTGAAGGCGCTGGGGCGAGAACCGTTGCCATCGTGAGCGAACCGATGGCAGCAGCCGTCGGCGCGGGCCTGCCGGTGCAAGAAGCGCGTGGCTCGATGGTGCTCGATATTGGTGGCGGTACCTCAGAAGTCGCAGTGATTTCTTTGAATGGTATCGTCTATGCACAATCAGCGCGTATCGGCGGCGATCGCTTCGATGAAGCCATCACCAATTATGTTCGCCGTAACTACGGTATTTTGATTGGCGAGACCACAGCCGAGCGCATCAAAATTGAAATTGGCTCGGCCTACCCTGGCCAGACGGTGCGTGAAATTTCAGTACGTGGACGCAATCTGTCAGAAGGTGTCCCCCGTAGCTTTACGCTAAATAGCAATGAAATCCTTGAAGCCCTACAAGAACCCCTGCAGGGCATTGTGGGCGCGGTCAAGCAAGCGCTAGAACAGACGCCACCAGAGCTCGGCTCTGACGTGGCCGACCGGGGCATTGTCGTCACCGGGGGTGGCGCGTTGCTGCGTGACATCGACAAATTGATCACCGAAGAAACGGGCGTGCCGGTGGTGATTGCCGACGATCCGCTAACCTGCGTCGCACGCGGCGGCGGTCGCATTCTTGAACTCATGGACGAACTCGGGCCCGGCAATTTCGGGCTTGAATAGCCTATCGAGCAACGTCTCGCCGCGTCGGGCGGCTAGCAGCGCCACGCGATTGGCCGCTTACGGCTTGATCTGTGTCCTGCTGATGTTTGCAGATCAGCGGGGCAACTGGCTCGAGGGAGTACGCGGGACTCTGCAGGCGATCGCTTACCCCATCAAAGTCGCGCTGTACTCACCCATCGAAGCGTGGCATTCGCTTGGAGAAATGCTGGCTGAGCGTAGCGAGTTACAGCGCGAAAATTCAGCCCTCAAAGAAACGGTAGCGCAACTTCAAATTGAAGCGATGCGCCGCGCAGATCTCGAACTGGAAAACGTGCGTCTGCGTAATCTCACCGAAACGACAGCCGATGTCGCAGAACGCGCACTGCCTGCGCGGATCGTCGCGCAGGAATTTTCGCGTCTGCGAAGACGCGTAACGGTTGATCAAGGGAGCAACGTTGGCGTCTACGTCGGTCAGACTGCGGTGGCAGACGGCGGCATCGTCGGCCAAACGATGCGGGTGGGACGTAGAAGTAGCGAGATTATTTTGCTCACCGACCCAGAGCATGCGATCCCGGTGGAAATTCAACGTACTGGCGTGCGCACCGTGGCCATCGGGACGGGGCGTACTAATTTATTGAACCTGCCCTCACTTCCGTTGCAAAGCGATATTATTGAGGGAGACTTACTCGTGTCTTCGGGCTTAGGTGGCATTTTCCCAACGGGCTATCCCGTCGCCATCGTGACCCGGGTCGTCAAAAGTAATAGCTCGCTTCTTGCGCAGGTCGAAGCTCGTAGCGTTGCGCGAATCAACGCCACTCGCCATATCGCCCTCATATGGTTCAAAGAAGATCATGCGGCGGCACCTTGGACAGAGACGAAATCACCATGATGTATCGGCTACGTCTTGAGGGTCGATGGCGAATCGGGCTAAGCCTGGCGCTCGGCGTGCTCCTACAGCTATTACCCTTACCCGCGGCGCTCGCCGCGATTCGCCCACCCTTCGCCATTCTCATGGTCATCTTCTGGGCCCTCATGGCGCCGCGCCTTGCAGGGATTGGGAGTGGCTTTGCGGTGGGCCTCGCCCTTGATGTCTATCGCGGCTCAGTCCTCGGACAACATGCATTGGCCGCCGCAATACTTGCCTACGTGATCGGCCGTCAGCATCTACTGTTACGGACCAAGCCGCTTTTTGAACAGGCCTTGTTGGTGGGTGCGGCACTTCTTGGCTACGAAGCCCTCATCTGGCTGATTGAAGGTTGGCTAGGTCAGATCCGAGGCGATTGGACGCGCTGGCTAGGCGCGATCGTCGGTGCGATCGTGTGGCCGTTGCTCGCACGTTTACCCACCGGTCGCTTACCCGAGAGAACCTGAGCGCATGAGCGTGCGGGGACGTATCAAAGATTCCTGGCGTGAAAGACGTCTCTTTGAGCAACGCAGTATCGTTGTCGTCATCTTCATTGGCTTACTGAGTAGCTTGCTCCTCGGTCGTCTCTTGTGGCTGCAAGTGCTGCGATACGATCACTACACGCAACTCTCACAAGGCAATCGAGTACGCGTCGAGCCTCTACCTGCTGCACGCGGCATCATTTATGACCGTCGCGGCCAGGTACTCGCGGATAATCAACCCACCTATCAGCTCGAACTCATCCCTGAGGAAGTGCCCGGTGTAGAGACGACGCTAGCGGGCCTCGCGCGTATTGGGCTCATTGATGCGGCCGCCATCGAAGATCTAAAAAAGCTCATTCGCTCGCGTCGATCTTTTGAAAGCATCCCTGTGCGTCTGCGACTCGACGATCAGGAAATTGCTCGCTTTGCTGTCAATCGGTTTCGATTTCCAGGTGTCGATATTCAAACGCGCCTCGCCCGTAACTATCCGCTTGGAGAGATTGGGGTCCATGCGCTCGGCTATGTCGGAGCGATTTCAGAAGCAGATCTCAAAAATATCGATCGCGAGGCTTATGCCGGAACCGGTACCATCGGCAAGCTGGGTATCGAGTCTGCCTACGAGCAGGACTTACGCGGCGAGAATGGTCGACGTGAGCAATTGGTGAATGCCCGCGGTCGACCGATCGAAAATTTGCAGGCGCTAGAGCGTGAACTGATCTTTCGCCCAAGTCGCCGCGGTCAGGATCTCTTTCTCACGCTTGATCTCAATGTTCAAAATACGGCCGAGAAGGCCATGGCTAATCGCCGTGGTGCGCTCATCGCCCTCGACCCTAACAATGGTGATGTGCTGGCGCTGGTCAGTCACCCTGGTTTCGACCCTAATCTCTTCGCGCGCGGCCTCAGCAATCAGGAATTTTCGGCGCTCAATACGGACCCCGATCGACCCCTATTCAATCGAGCACTGCGTGGCACATATCCGCCGGGCTCGACTATCAAGCCACTCGTCGCGCTAGCGGGTCTGCAGTATGGGGTGATCACGCCCGAGGATGTTCATTACTGCGTGGGCTATTTCACGCTACCAGGAAGCTCGCGGCGATTTCGCGACTGGCAGCGACGCGGCCACGGCCCCGTCAACATGCGCGCGGCGATTGCGCGTTCCTGCGACCCTTACTTCTATTCTTTGGCGGATCGACTGGGCGTAGATCGACTACATGATTTTTTGGGTCAATTTAGCTTAGAAGCACCCAGCGGTATCGATATCGGCGGCGAAAAGTCTGGGATCTTGCCCTCGCGTGAATGGAAGCGGTCTGCCTTCCGCAATCCCCAAGAGCAAGTCTGGTTCCCAGGCGAGACCGTAATTTTTGGAATTGGCCAAGGCTACATGACGAGCACACCGCTACAGGTCGCGCAAATGACCGCGACACTCGCCATGCGGGGTGCGGCGTGGCGACCACGACTGGTCGCCGCACTTCGCGATCCTCGCACTGGCGAGCGCCAAGAATTAGCGCCTGAGGCCATGCCTGTCGTGACACTCAAAGATAATAATTTTTGGGAAATCGCCATCGACGGTATGCGTGCAGTGATGGAAGGCGGTACGGCCAGTGCAGCCGCACGGGGTGCTCGCTACTCTATCGCCGGAAAGAGCGGTACCGCGCAAGTCGTCGCCATTGCCCAAGGCGAGCAATACGATGCCGATGCGCTCGATGAACGCTTACGTGATCACGCCTGGTTTGTGGCGTTTGCACCCATTGAAGCGCCACGAATCGTTGTGGCGGTGCTGGTCGAAAATGGCGGCGGCGGCAGTGGCGTCGCAGCACCGGTCGCGAGACAAGTGATGGATGCCTATCTGCTCCCGCAGATCGATGAGGTAAGCGGCACGTGATTCGCGAGAACGTTGAAAGCACGAGCACCCGCGCATTGACGTTGACCGCGCGCGTACTTGGCACCCTGCGGATCGATGGGCCGTTGGTGCTCGCGCTCTCAAGCATCGCGCTGATCGGCTTACTTGTCCTCTACAGCGCATCGGGTGGCAATTGGGCGGTGGTGTTGCGCGG
>CAZSRB010000006.1:37246-43883 GCA_964609065.1 uncultured Acidibacter sp.
CCTTCGAGCTTAGTGATGCTTGCGGCATTGATTGTGTTGCCGACAGGGCTCGTCATGATCCAACCTGATCTTGGCACCTCGTTGTTGATCGCGATGGCTGGTTTGACCGTCGTGTTCTTGGCGGGATTATCCTTGCGCTTGATTCTTTCTTTGATGGTCTTAGCCGTCGCCGCTGCCTGGGCGGGTTGGGAGTTTTTACTACGCGAGTATCAGCGCCAACGGGTGCTTACCTTCCTCAACCCCGAAGCCGACCCCTTGGGTTCGGGCTATCACATCATTCAATCGACGATTGCCATCGGTTCAGGCGGTGTATTCGGTAAGGGGTACTTGCGTGGCAGTCAAAGCCAGCTGGAGTTTTTACCCGAGCGCTCGACCGATTTCGTGTTTGCAGTCATCGGTGAGGAATTCGGGTTACTGGGTATCTTGATTTTGCTCAGCCTGTACCTATACGTGGTCGCACGCTCGCTGTGGCTTGCCAACCAAATGCGTGATACCTATGCACGACTCTTAGCAGGCAGTTTCGCTGCCCTCTTTTTCGTCTATGTCTTTATTAACGCCGGGATGGTCTCAGGGCTCTTACCCGTGGTGGGCGTACCCTTACCCTTGATCAGTTATGGCGGTACATCCATGGTGACCCTGCTCGCAGGCTTCGGTATTCTGATGTCGTTGTACGCCAACCGGAAACTTGCCGCTTAATGAACCTGATGTCATCCAGATACCTTCGATCAAAGATTACGCTCGGGACCGGATTACTGATCTTGGCGAACGCGCTTCTCGCCTTACCTGATCGGGCACTCGCTGATACACCCTTAAGTGCGGGCGAGGACGTACGGGCCTTCGACCTCGAGCGCGAAGATATTCGTAACTTCGTCGATGAGCTCGTCAGCGAATACAAATTTGATGAGCAAGCGGTCCGGGCAACGCTGGCCGAGGGTCGCTACCAACCGCGGATTATTGAAGCGATGACACGCCCAGCCGAGAAGGTGCTGACGTGGTGGGAATATCGCGCTCGACTCGTCTCCGAGCAGCGCATCAAAATGGGTCGCGAATTCTGGCAGGAGCATCGTCAGTTACTCACCGACACCGAAGCTCGTAGCGGAGTACCCGCGCATTACATTGCGGCAATCATCGGTGTCGAGACCAACTTTGGGCGAAACAAGGGGTCTTGGCGCGTACTGGATGCGCTGATGACCCTCGGCTTTGACTACCCCCCACGCGGCCGATTTTTCCGTTCCGAGCTCGAGCACTTTTTATTGCTGAGTCGTGAAGAAGGCTTGGATCCGCTCGCGATACAAGGCTCTTATGCCGGCGCGATGGGCGCTCCGCAATTCATGCCAAGTAGCTATCGTCGTTTTGCCGTCAATTACGACATGAGCAAAAATCCGGGTACCCGCGATTTGTTTAACGACTGGGCGGACGTCATGGCGAGTATCGCCAATTATTTCCTTGAGCATGGCTGGCAAACAGGTGGCCCCGTCCTCGCCGAAGCCAAAGCCCCGACGGGCACCATGGCAGGATTGGAACGGGGCAACTTGCGTCTCAACAGTACTGTAGGCGAGCTTGCCGCCCAAGGCGTTGTGATCGAGGCAGGCAGCGACTCACCGTTATCGCCCGAGACGCCAGTGATGCTGCTACCTGCGGAACTTGAGGATGCTGAACAGGTACGGGTAGGCTTCAAAAACTTTGAAGTCATCACTCGCTATAACCGCAGTATTTTGTACGCGATGGCCGTACATGATCTAGCCATGTCCATTCGCGAGGGCGCTGAATAATGCGGATCGCCTCTCGCGCAGCGTTAAGCATGCTGCTGCTGGCGCTAGGCGGCTGTAGTCTTTGGCCCTTTGGTGATGACAGTCGGTCACGGGCGCCCGCGAGTGTCCCCAAGCCGCCACGTGACCTCGCCTCCATACCGGATGCCGTGCCGCGTGAGGAACCGCGAAGTCGCTACGGCAATCCAGAAACCTACGAGGTCTTTGGTAAGCGCTATCGCGTCAAGAAGAGCGCGAAGGGGCATAAGGAGCGCGGCTTAGCCTCATGGTATGGCCCTGGCTTTCATAGTGAGCGGACGTCGAGCGGCGAGCCCTACGACATGTATGCGATGACGGCCGCCCATAAAACCTTACCGATCCCCACCTATTTGCGCGTCACGAATCTTGAGAATGGACGATCCGTGGTGGTGCGCGTCAATGATCGTGGGCCCTTCGTGCGCGGGCGAATCATTGATCTGTCGTATACCGCCGCTTGGAAGCTCGACATGATTAAAACGGGAACGGCACGCGTTGAAATCCGTACGGTCGAACCGAAGCGCTGGTGGCGACGTGATACGCCACCGCCGCCGCCCGCGCGCGCGCCCGCCGTACGCACCGCTGCGGCGGATCAGGTCACCACCTCGAGCGGCGCGACGAAACGCTATCTGCAAGCCGGTGCCTTCTCGAGTCGGGACAATGCCCAAGGATTACTCGCGCAACTACAAGCCGCTGGTCTTAATAACGGTCTCATCCGCGAAGCACGCGTATCGGGACGGCGTATTTTTCGCGTACAAGTCGGACCGATCGACTCTGAGGAGTCGGCAGAACGCTTGCGAGAAGCGCTGCGCCGAGCAGGCATTCCCGATGCGAGAGTGATGCTCGATTAATCGCTACGAGTGCGAGGGCGTTTTGCTCTAACATGGTTTGTCGTCCTTCAACCTAAGTCCGTACCTCTTATGCCCGTATTGAATTTTCGCTCCCTGTTTACGTGTTTCTCGTGGCTACTCGCTTTTCTTTGCTTGGTCGCCGTCCCGATCCAAGCTCAGGTCCCATCGGCTCCGAAGGTAGACGCCAGCGCTTATATTCTGGTGGATCAGGCGAACGGACGTGTGTTGGCCTCTGAGCGTGCCAACGATCGCGTGGAGCCTGCGAGCATCACAAAACTCATGACCGGTTATCTCGCCTTTCGCGCCTTGGCGGATGGCCGCCTATCACTGGATGAACCGGTTACCATTAGTGAGCGAGCCTGGCGCGCAGAGGGCTCGCGAACCTTCCTACGCGTGGGCAGTCAAGTCCCGGTCGAAGTCCTGCTTCGCGGGATGATCATCCAATCTGGGAACGATGCCGCGATTGCCTTAGCTGAGCATCTTGGCGGCAGCGAAGCGACCTTTGCCGAGCTCATGACGCGCGAAGCGAAACGTCTTGGTATGCGTAACTCACAGTTTCGTAACGCCACCGGCCTACCCGATGCCGATCACTACACCACGCCGTCGGATATCGCGCTGCTCTCCAGAGCGATGATCCGCGAGTTTCCGCAGTACTACTCGTGGTACTCGGAACGTGAATTTGTTTGGAACAATATCCGCCAAAGAAACCGAAATGGCCTGTTATCCAAAGACTCCAGTGTCGATGGCATCAAGACAGGGCACACCAGCAGTGCGGGTTATTGCTTAGTCAGTTCGGCATTGCGCGGTCAAACGCGACTCATTGCAGCCGTGTTCGGCAGCCCCTCGGTTACGAGTCGCGAACAAGCGAGCGCGAGCTTGCTCAACTATGGCTTTGCATTCTATGAAACGGTCACCTTGCGCAAAGCAGGCGAAAAAATCCTTGAACCACGCCTCTATAAGGGCGCTGAACAATTTTTAGTGGTCACACCTGCGCGTAATGTCGATGTCACCATCCCGCGAGGCGCCGCACGAAACTTGCGCGTCAGCACGCAACTAGATGAACCCCTGATGGCGCCTGTGGAAGTGGGTCAAAAACTCGGCGAGTTGCGGGTGATGCAAGGCGATCAGGTCATTGCTCGCACCGCTCTCGTCAGCGCCGATAGTGTGGAAGCGGGCGGCGTCTGGCCACAAATTCGAGATACCGTAGCCTTAATGATGAGGTAGTCATGGCAGCGCCGTGTGACGTGTGTTTCCTTGACGGCGAGTGGCCGGCGCTACGCGATGCGCGTATCTCCCCGCTCGATCGTAGCTTCCTGTTTGCAGATGGGGTGTACGAAGTCATCCCCGTCTTCTCGGGTCGGCCCTTTCGCTTCCCAGAACACCTGCAACGCTTAGCTAACAGCCTGACGGCCATTCGGATGACTGACCCTTTCGATCGGGCCGGTTGGCGTAACTTGATACGCGAACTCTTGGAGCGTAACGCGCGAACTCAAGGCGATAGCTATGTGTACATCCAAGTGTCACGCGGTGCCGAGTGGGGTAGAAATCACGCGCCACTACCGGCTGTACCGCCTTTAGTCTTTGCGTTTTGCTCACCGTTCCCTACACCGAACGCCGAACTCATGGCGCGCGGCTCAGCCTGTATTACAGCCGAGGATATCCGATGGAATCGTTGTGACATCAAGTCGGTATCACTGCTCGGTAATGTCTTGTTGCGACAACAATCGATTGATGTGGGTGCGCAGGAGACCATCTTGCTACACGAGGGTATGCTGCGCGAAGCCAGCGCCTGTACGGTGCATGTGGTGCGTGATGGGCGCCTGCTGACGCCTCCGAACTCTCAACATATCCTGCCCGGCATGACGCGTAGCGTGGTCGAAGAATTGGCGGATGATCTCATGATCCCCCGGGAATCACGGCCCGTGACCGAGCAAGAACTACGCAGTGCAGATGAAATTTGGCTGGCCTCTTCTACGCGCAATGTCACCGCGGTCACACAACTGGATGGCCAAGCGGTTGGCCGGGGCGTACCGGGCCCCCTCTGGCAAAAAATGTGGCAGGGCTTTCAGGATTTACAGCAACGGCTGGCGGCAACCCCTTGGTAAACCCTATGAGTGAGCCATCCGCAGAAAGCTTACTGGTCTTCCCAACTGAGTATCCGATCAAAGTATTAGGCCGTCGCGATAGTCTATCGCGTACCCATATCGACTATTTGGTGCGCCACCATGTACCGACCCTGCACGAGGGTCAGATCCAAGAGCGAGAGAGTGGCGCCGGGACTTTCGTGTCGATCACCTACCTCATCATTGCCGAAAGCCGTGAACAAGTGACTGCACTCGTCAGCGCGCTCCTGCAAGCTGACGGTGTGGTGATGGTGTTATAGCCTCTTCAGCGGCCGATCAGCGACAAAAACTCGCGCCGAGAATCAGGGTCATTCTTAATGCTGCCGCGCAAAGCGGACGTCACCGTCGCCGTGCCGGTGTGACGTACACCGCGCGATTCCATGCACATATGTCGACACTCAATAACTACCGCCACGCCGAGCGGCTGCAGGTGGGTATGTAGCGCATCGGCAATCTGGTTAGTCAAACGCTCTTGCACTTGAAGCCGGCGCGCAAATACTTCGACTAGACGCGAAATCTTTGATAGGCCTAATATCTTTTGATCTGGTATGTAACCGACATACGCCTTACCAAAAAAAGGTGCCAAGTGGTGCTCACAAAGCGAGTAAACCGGAATATCCCGTACGATGACCATCTCATCGACACGCTCAGCACCATCCTCAAAAGACTTCAAGATCTCTTCGGGCTTCTCAAGGTAACCCCGGGTATATTCACGCCAGGCTTTCAAGAAACGGCTCGGCGTCTCTAACAAACCCTCGCGGGCAGGATCCTCGCCGATATAGGCGAGTAGATCTCGTACCATCTGTAAATCACGATCTTCGTGATCAGCTCCATCGTGACGCGTATCAGTCATGAGTATTCCTCCTTGAGGCGCCTCAGGAACTCGGAGATTAAGACGTCGGCCACCATGCCTACGTTATCCGGACCCCCGAGTGAGGCCACTTGAGTCATCGCGAGCCCAGCGTAACCACAAGGATTGATACGCGAAAAGGGCTCCAAATCCATATTAATGTTAAGGGAGAGCCCATGATAGCTGGCTCCGCGGCGGACTCGGATACCTAAACTGGCGATTTTGGCCTCATCCACATAAACACCCGGTGCGCCGGGCCGCGTAGTGGCCGTGATCGCGTATCGCGCCAAGCAGCCGATCACGCTTTGCTCAAGCGCGGTGATCAAATTACGGACGCCCAAGCCTGATCTTCGTAGGTCCAGTAACGGATAGAGTACTAACTGACCGGGCCCGTGATAAGTGACTTGTCCACCTCGGTCTACTTTGATCACAGGAATCGCTCCGGGATCAAGCAGATGCGATGCCTCAGCATTCATACCCAAAGTAAAAACGGGTTCGTGCTCGAGCACCCATAACTCATCAGGCGTATCGACGGTACGCTGATCTGTGAAATCTTGCATGGCCTGCCAGGTCGCCTGGTAGTCCACCCGACCAAGGCGGCGGATCAGGGGCGACACGCTGAGAAACTGAGACGTCAAAGATTCAAACTCAGGAAACGACACCCATTAGTGCCTGGTTATCAAGACCTGCATTGTTACCCTGCAAGGCCTGTTCAGCGCGATAACTTGACCTCACGAGAGGACCCGAGACGCATTCGCGAAAGCCACGTTCCAGCGCCCACTGGCGGTAGCGATCAAATTCCTCCGGCGTCACGAATCGCGCGACGGGCAAGTGATTGGGCGTTGGGCGCAAGTACTGCCCTAGCGTCAAAATATCCACTTGATGGGCGCGCATGTCATCCATCGCTTCAATGATTTCAGCTTCCGTTTCACTAAGACCCAGCATCAAACTGGTCTTGGTCAGCACTTCAGGTCGATGTTGCTTGGCATGCGCGAGTACACGTAATGTTTGTTCATAGCCTGCGCGCGG
>CAZSRB010000006.1:43983-49028 GCA_964609065.1 uncultured Acidibacter sp.
GATGTTGCTTGGCATGCGCGAGTACACGTAATGTTTGTTCATAGCCTGCGCGCGGGTCTCGAACCGGGTGCGTCAAGCGCCGAACGGTCTCCACGTTCTGAGCAAAAACCTGCAACCCCGAATCCACGACGGTTTCCACATCGCGCAAGACGCCTTGAAAATCCGGCGTCAGCGCCTCGACAGCCGTCTGTGGCGAGAGTTCTTTGATTGCCCTGACGGTCGCCGCAAAATGCTCAGCACCGCCATCGGGTAGGTCGTCACGATTAACCGATGTGAGAACCACGTACTGTAGCTGCATCAAAGATACCGTCCGTGCCGCATTGCTAGGTTCTTGCGGATCAAGCCAACCGCGAGGGTTACCGGTATCTACCGAACAAAAACGGCAAGTACGCGTACAGACTTCGCCCATGAGCATGATCGTCGCGGTACCCGCGTTCCAACACTCGCCGATGTTGGGGCACTTGGCTTCCTCGCACACGGTGGCCAAGCGGTGTTCGCGTACGGTGCGACGCACGAACTCATAGTGACTGCCTGAGGCCATGGGCGCTTTCAGCCAACGCGGCTTACCGCCGAGCACACGTAGTGTCTGACCGGCCTGCTGGCTGGCTTTGACCCCATCACGAATCGCATTGAACCCCTGCGACGTCCGGTACTTCTCACCGCTGCGGACCCTGATCGAGTCAGCCGCGATGGTTTGGACGATAGCCGAGGGTGCGCCTAGACGATCCTTGTCAGAACGATCTTTGCTCATCCCTAAAGTGTACGCGCTCGGCCGCGCTTCGCTAGCCCACTGCGCCCGCTGCAAGGCGCTCATCGAGCGCCTGGAGACGCTCGGGCGTGCCCACATCGCACCACAAACCTGGATGTACGACACCCTTGAGTTGGCGCGTCGCGGCAGCGCGCTCTAGCCAAGGTAGAAGCGGAAAACGGCCACCCGGGCAGTGCTTAAAAAACTCAGGCCGATACAAGCCAATCCCCGAATACGTCCAGCGTCGGGCATCGCCCCCATCACTGAACTCGACATGACCGACCCCCCGAACACCACTCGCACCGACTAAGTGGACATCACCCTGAGGATGATGCGGCGGGTTCGGAACTAGTACCAACTGCGCCAAGGCGGACTCATCGAGCTTAGGCGCACGCGCAAAATCGAAATCACTGAAGACATCGCCGTTGACCAGCCAGAAGGGTTGCGACCCCAAGTACGGCAGCGCTTTAAAGATACCGCCGCCCGTCTCCAGCGCTAAGTCGCCCTCCTCACTGTACTCGATCTGCACGCCCCATCGAGATCCATCACCCAACTCGCTTGAAATCTTTGATCCGAGCCAGCTGAGATTGATCACCACACTCTCGACGCCTGCGCGGGCGAGATTTTGCAGATGCCACTCGATGAGCGCCCGACCACCCACCTGCAGCAAAGGCTTCGGTATCGTGTCAGTCAAGGGGCGCATGCGCTCACCACGCCCTGCCGCCAAAATCATGGCTTTCATGACTGCTCTCCCCTCATGAGAACCCTCATAGAACACCTAATGCCCGAGCGTTCGCGGCCTGGAGTAAGGGAGCAATACGCGAAGACAGCCAGCGCGCCAAAGGTTGCAAAGCGATATGACGCGCACACGTATCGAGCAAATAGTCGAGCGTCAACGGTAAATCGGCAAGATAACCCGACTTTCCATCACGCCAATGTAGTCGCGCAAAAATGCCCAATACCTTTAAGTGGCGCTGCACGCCCATGAAATCAAACCAGTGTAGAAATTCGCGCTCCGAACCGACTAAATCGTGACGACCGCAGGCGAGTAAATGTGCGCGGTAATCTCGTAGCCAATGCTCGACATCTGCTCGCGGCCAACGGATATAACAATCTTTGAATAAGGACACCAAATCATAGGTCACAGGACCCACCACCGCATCTTGGTAGTCGATCACGCCCGGCCCATCTTGCGATAACACCAACAAATTTCGCGAGTGATAATCGCGATGCACAAATACCCTAGGTTGCTCAAGGGCAGTCTTGATCAGTAACGACATCATGCTGGCCAAAAATTCCGCATCTTCCTGGGTCAGCTCTAAACCCAGGTGCCGTCGACAGAACCACTCGGGCATCAAATCCATTTCACGCTGCAACACGCCCGCATCATAGCGAGCAAGCGAGAGCACCTCGGCGGGTAAGCGTTGCTGCATTCGAGACAAAGCCAACTGTGCGCCCGCATATAGGGCCGGCGCTCGGCCAGGCTCGCGCAGCGCAGTCAGATACGGCGTGATACCCAGATCCTCAAGTAAGACATAGCCGCGCTCCCGATCCACCGCGAAGACTTCTGGCGCGTGGACACCCACCTCCCGCAATAGCTCGGTGACCTCAAGATAAGACTCGAGCGACTCATGCTCGGGCGGCGCGTCCATCACAATGCGGCTCGTTCCCGCTTCGGGATCTTGCCAGCGGAAGTAACGCCTAAAGCTGGCATCGGCAGACGCCACCGTCAGCTCGCCGGTCAATAAGCCCAAATCCTGCGCCAGCCATTGCCGCAATTGCAGGACACGATCATCACTCGGGAGGGTCGATGGGTTCATGGGAGCCGAAACGTCACGGTAAACGATCATTATAATGACCTTGCCCATGCTCGCCTCGATCCTCATCTCGTCTGCTACGCCACGCGCTCGACGCTCGATGCACCGCGGCTTACTGCACGTCCAAGGGCTGCTCATAGCATCGCTCGTCATGATGGGCAGCGAGGCCTTTGCCCAAGGGCTCTGCCCTGCACCGACGCGGGTGCAGACGACGCCGCAGCCACTGCCGCGCGAGAGAGCGCGCAGCGAAAGTGATCGACCCGCGATGAATGAAACGGTGGAGGTCAGTAGCGATGGCGCCGCACTCGACTTAGACGGCGACGCCCTGCTCTCAGGCCGGGTCGAAATCCGCCAAGGTGGACGCGAACTCAGCGCCGAAGAGGTGGATTACGACAGCCAAAGTGGCGTATTCGCCATCGGCGGCGCCGTACGCTATCGCGATGCCCAAGTGATCGCGAGCGGCCAGAGCGGTCGTTACTCCAGCCGCGAGGGCGCACAAATTGATAACGCCCGCTTCGAGCTCCCTGCACGCCCTGCGCAAGGTGCGGCAGAAACGTTGACCATTGGCATTGATGGCACCCTGGGACTGGAATCGGTTTGGTTCAGCACTTGCCCGGACGATCCAGCGTGGCGTATCCGCGCAAGCGACATCGAAATCGATACCGTGCAGCGAGAAGGCAAAGGACGTAATGCTGCTATTGAATTCTTAGGTGTCCCGATTTTATATCTGCCTTACATCTCGTTCCCGGTGGGCGATCAACGCAAAAGCGGATTCCTGTTCCCGAATCTTGGCTATAGCTCGCGTGGCGGCGCTGAGATCTCAGTACCCTATTATTTAAACTTGGCACCGAACTACGACTTGTCATTGCAGCCGACGCTATTTGGAAAGCGAGGTATCGACATGGGGGCGCGATTTCGCTACCTCACGAGCGATCATCGCGGGGATGTTGAGCTCAACTATTTACCTGGAGATGACATTCGCGATCAGGATCGAAGCTGGGTGCGATTTAAGCATCGTGGCTATCTGAGTGATGCTTGGCGACTCGATATCAATGCAGAGAGCGTAAGCGACTCACTTTATTTTGAAGACTTTGCAACAGGCGCTGAGGGGACGAGCACAACCTATCTGGAACGCGTTGCGCGCATTGGTTACCGGGATGATCATTGGCGACTGCTCGGCGAATTTCAGCACTTTCAGACCATCGACCCGAGTCTGGCCGAGGGCGAGCGGCCCTTTGCGCGCGTGCCGGCACTGAGCGCCATTGGCGACTATAAAAGCGCCGGCCGATGGCCACTCCGGTATTCTTTGAATGCCGAACTCGTACAATTTGCGCGTGATGATCAGCTCGATGGATGGCGCGCCGATATCGCGCCCGAGATCAGTCTCGACTTCGACCGTCCCGCCTATTTCATCAGACCCCGCTTAGGCTATCGACACACCCGTTACGATCTTTCTGCGCAATTCGCCACCCCCGACCTGCAGCCAAGTCGCTCGCTACCTTACGCGGCACTCGATGCGGGGGTGCGGCTACAGCGACAACTGAAGTTAGGTGACTTGCGTCGTGTCACCCTTGAGCCGCGCTTACTTTATCTATGGACGCCTTATCGCAATCAGGATCAACTGCCCATTTTTGACACCGGCTTACCGGATTTGAATTTCGTACAGTTGTTTCGTACCAGTCGTTATGTCGGCGCGGATCGAGTGGCCGATGCCAACCAGTTAAGCACAGGTGTCACCAGTCGAATCTTTGATCTACGCTCGGGCAGACAACTACTCTCAGCGACACTCGGCCAGATACATTATTTTGAAACCTCAGAGGTGCGTTTGCCGGGCGAGCGGGTGGCTCGGCAGCGATCGGATCTCGTCGCAGAGATGGATGTCACGGCCTGGCGCAATATCACGCTGCGTTTGGCGACCCAGTGGGATACGAGCCGATCCCGTCAGGAACGCAGTCAAGTACGCCTGTCCTATCGACCTGACGAGGAACGCGCGCTTAATCTGACTTATCGCTTCCAGCGCGAGCGCTTGGAGCAAGGGGAACTCTCGGGGGCGTGGCCCATCGGCAAAAATTGGGGCGTTTTCTCGCGCCTTGTCTACGATCTAGATGGGCGCAGTAGCCTGGATCGATTTGCCGGGATTGAGTATCGCGCCTGCTGCTGGCGCCTGCGCGCCGTCGCACGGCGGTTTGTCTCAAGTCGTAGTGGCGAGCGCGAAACGGGGCTGTATCTACAACTGGAACTCAACGGTCTGGCCAGTGTCGGAAGTGGCGCAGACGCTTTTCTGGAACAGGCAATTCGAGGATACTCCTTCAGATGACCAATTCGCGATCGTCTACGGGGCGCAAAGCGCTGCCGCTGCTCATTCTCGCCTGCACCACTTGGGCTCTGGCAGGAGTTGCCCACGCGCAAAGCCGCTCGCTTTATGACCGCGGCCTGATGTTGGATCGGGTGGCGGCCGTGGTGAATGACGGCGTCGTCCT
>CAZSRB010000007.1:0-48446 GCA_964609065.1 uncultured Acidibacter sp.
ACGGAGCGATTGCTGGCTATGTCGGTGGTCGTTTGGACCAATGGATGATGCGGTTTGTCGATATCCTTTACGCGCTCCCTCTCATTTTTTTCATCATCATTTTGGTTACAGTGTTCGGTCGAAATATCATATTGGTATTTTTAGCGATTGGATGTGTTGAATGGCTAACTATTGCGCGTATCGTTCGCGGTCAAACTCTAGCTGTCAAAGAAATGGAATACATCGAATCGGCGCGGGCGCTGGGAGTGCCCTTTTTCCGTATCGTGACCCGGCATGTACTACCCAATGTCATCGGACCTGTGATCGTATTTTCCACCTTACTCATACCGACGGTGATTCTAGTCGAGAGCTTCTTGAGCTTTCTCGGGCTCGGCGTACAAGAGCCGGGGACGAGTTGGGGGCTTCTGATCTCGCAGGGAACTGCCACCTTGGACGGGGCGCCTTGGTTGCTACTGATACCCGCTGCATTTCTTGCAGCAACGATGTTTGCCTTCAATTTCATTGGAGATGGACTGCGTGACGCTCTGGACCCCAAATCAAACTAACATGCGGCGCTTAGCCGTGGTACTTGCCATACTGGGGTGGGCGGCGGTGCTGACGCAGCTTTACTTGAGTATCGAGGCAGAAATTCGCGCGGGTCGCGGTGCAGCCTTTGGCGTACTTATGTACACCGGCTACTTCACTCTGCTAACGAATATTTTTTGTGCGGCCGTGGCTTCGGCGTATGCCTGGCCAAAGAGTACTGGAAAACTTGGGGAGAGCCTGCGTGCTCCTTGGGTGGTGAGCGCCGCCACCTTATCGATCGTCATGGTGGGCAGTATTTATTTCGCACTCTTACGAAACATGTATAACCCACAAGGGATCAATTTTTGGGTGAATAGCACCCTACATTACGTGATCCCCCCGCTCTTTATGATTTTTTGGTGGCGAGTCATTCCGCGGGGAACACTGTTTTTCAGTGATGTGTGGCGTATGCTTACTTACCCCGTCGCCTACCTGCTATATCTCATTGTGCGTGGCGAGGCGACGGGGTTATACCCCTACTTTTTTATTGATGTACCCCGTATTGGCTACGGTAATGCCCTGATCAATGCAGCATTAATTTCAGGTATTTTCGCCTTATCCGCCGTGCTCATGGTGTTTTTCAAGCGGCGCTGAGGAGCTCTGCAGGCACTTGCCTGCATTGACTCGGCAGTGAACTGTGCGTGAAGCGATGCCGAGATCGGCTGATAGCACTCGCAGGCATGCTGTTCGAGCTGCTGACGATGATGGACGTATATACGGCCGCGGGTAGTTTCAATGGCCCCCATGGCTTGTAGTTTGCCCATCGCCTGTGTCACCCCCTCCCGTCGGACACCCAGTAATTCCGCAAGTTCTTGTTGGGTGACCCGCAAATCGTGACGTGCTGTGAGATCCTGATAAAGGAGTAAGGTTTTCGCTAATTGTTGATCGATATGATGCAGGCGATTGCACACAGCAGATCGCGTTGCCTGTACAAAGATATGTTCCATCGCGAATCCAAGTTGTTCGATAAGCACCGGTGAATGCGTAAATCCCGCTTTTAGCGTCGCCAGATCTAGCTCCCAAACGTCACCGGCTTGGCGAACCGTTGCGAAATAAGGTGGTGCCGACCAGCCATATAACTGACATACCCCGAGGACGGCACCCGAACCGAGTATGGCCACCTCAGCGCTACGACCGTCCGAAAGATCTGCACCTAAGGAGACGATAGCGGTATCTAAAACATATATTTTTTTTCGGGTCACTGATGAGAGATCAAGCCGTTCGCGGTGGCGAAGTGAGCGGCGATGACGCTTTTGATATAGAAGCGGAAACTCGTTTTGAATCCATCCCATGAAATCTGGCGGTCGTGGGAAGCCATCGTTCATCAGCGATCTCCTTTTTTGATATGACCTTATGATGATCAATGTGTGTTATTAAAAACACGGTATGCAGTAATGTTGTATATGAATGCATCCTAAGTAAGTGCGAAAGCGCACCTATTTATCAAATCTTATTTTTGAGATAGAGAGTGTCTCGATTGCTTGACACTGAGCATTGACCGATCCGCTTTTTTTGCTAGCTTTAATATTGAATTCATTCCGGAAAAATCGCCTTCTGCATAACCTATGCTGGCACCAAAGAATATAGAGTCTTCGCCATAACAAAGAATCATGTTATTTAGTTTTTTTACCAAGTCTTTGATGACCGTCCCTCGAAGCCACTTAGAGTGTTCCGCACTCATAACTGGTATCGTCACAATAAATTCGTCACCCCCTAATCTCGCAACGAGCCAGTCGTCGCGACGTTTAAAATAACTCTTTAAAAGATCAGCGACGCTTCTCAGGGCTTGATCACCGATATGATGACCGTAGTGATCGTTGATAGCCTTGAAGTTATCGAGATCAATAACAAGTACCATCCATGGTGCATTTATTATTTGACGCTCGCGTGCGACCGTGCGTACATATCGACGCAGCCCACGCCGGTTCGCAATGCCGGTTAAGGGATCACGAATACTGCGCCGGTACCATCGCTCTGCATGACGTTGTGCGTACGCGATGCGCAACCACGCCCAACCACTCCAAGCCAAGAGTACTGCCGTCAACGCGTGTGAGGTGGCGTGAGTTGGCAGCCATGCCAATAACGCCGTCTCTACCGTCAAGTCTGCGGCGAGGTGCTGCGACAACGCTTCTTGCCATGACTGATAGATCGACCACAGCAAGATGAGCGTAACCACGAGGAGCGCACCAAGCGACTGGACTGCTGCCCATGCGTTCGCGAGCAACCTACTCCTCGCCATCGATGTAGCCATCGGCGACATGCTGCCAAGGTTTCAGGGTGACTGCCGTAGGGAATGCCGCGAGCCATCAGAGAAGAAGTCGCGGGCGCGACATGCCACTAGCCATTGGGGTCGGTGCTTGGGCCATACGCGGAGTTGCATAGCTGCGCCGCGCGGTGTCGTAGCATTCGCAAGCGCCTGCTTCGAGACCCGAACGATCAATGATCGTAACTTGACCGCGCCGGTGACGGATCAAACCGGCTCGCTGCAAGCGACCCGCCGCCTGCGTCACCCCTTCGCGACGCACACCTAATAAATGCGATAAAAACTCCTGCGTAATCGCAAGCTGATTGGTGGGCAACCGATCCTGTGCCAATAAGAGCCAGCGACACAAGCGTTGATCGAGACGATGGTGGCGATTGCAAACTGCGGTCTGGGCGACCAAGCCCATCAACGCCCACGTGTACTGGATCAAAACTTGCTGTAGCTCCGGGGAACGGAAGAACTCCCATTTGAGGGCGCGTTTATCAACCCGCAAAGCAGTCCCAGACTGCAGTACCACTGCGCGATCGGCCGATGGTTTGTCATCAAACATAGCGTCTAGACCCACCACACCTTCGCGACCAATAATTGCAAACTCTGCCGAAAAACAATCCTTGAGCACGTGGTGCATTGTTACCACGGTGGTCAAGGGAAAATACACGTGTGCAGGTTTTCGACCGACATCCGCCAACACATGTCCGTTGGCGAGCTCAACACGGTCAAGTCGCGGCATTAGTTTTCTGCGTGCTTCTTCAGGTAATTGACGAAGCAGTTCGTTGCGTTCGAGATCTTCTACTAAGTTCATGCGACATTCTCCGAATTCTTGAGTTAACTAAGTCGACAAAGTGCGGCTCAACCACGACTTAGGAGTAACGCTACGAGCACTGGGCCCAAGCAATCGGTGCGGAACCGTACGCTCAATGAAATTTACGTATCTGGAATTGTGCGTATGAACACCCGGAAAACCGTTTAATGCGTCACATCGAGTGCGCTGAGATGTAGTTCCTGAGCAACAGCGAATTGCTTGTTGAGCTCTTCCCGATACTGCGGGGATTCTTTGATCGCCTGCTCAAAATACCGCATCGCTAATGCATAATCTCGCTCACGCATTGCAATTTGACCCAGATTAGAAAATGCGTCGTGCAAAGGTAAATATTTCGCATAGACTTGCAGCGCTGAACCATAGTCGCCTTCACGTGCGAGCAGCTCACCCAGCAGCGTATAGCGTTCGGGGATGGTATCTAAGGCGGCTCTGATGCCTGTTTGAGAAGTACTGTGAGTCTGGGTATGCGCCTGGAACGCGAGACGTAACTCGGCTTTAGCTACGACGAGATCGTCTTGTCTTAGGGCGATCCGCGCCCGCGCCAACCGCGCTTGCTCGAGGGCGGGTTCTCGGTGCAACACCTCTTCGAGGTGCTGAATCGCCAAAGACCACTCACCCAAGCCCTCGTTTGACAACGCTAAGCCAAGTCGAGCCTGCAGATGGGCCGCATCATGAATCAGAGCAGCGTTAAACGCCTCGCGGGCAGCCATGTATTGACGTAGTTGTAGCCTTGACCAACCAAGCCGCTGAAGATTTTCACCGTCACGATCCGCTCGGCTTGCTGCTAGCACCCAAGTGTCGTGTGCGGCCTGCCAGCGATGCTGCGCTTCATGGATCAAGGCAATGCGCCAGAGCACTTCATCGCCGAGAAACCCCTCAGGGAATGGCGTGCCTGTCGCAAATACCGTTGCCAATAATTGTTCAGCGAGCAGGTAATAGCGCATCGCCTCTTCAGAGCGGCCGGTCCCCGCCGCCGCATCGCCTTGGCCAAGCAGAGCACGTAATCGCTCAAGCGATATCAGCTCAACAGACTGCTGGGTAGCATCTAAACGCTCGGACGTCGTCTGGCTAACCGCAGCCCCGGTTGTGCAACCGACCAGCAGCAGGGGTACCACCAATAGCGGCACCCAGTGTGTCATCGCGCGGCTCACAGTTGCTGTAAGGCCTCGGTAATGCGCAACACCGCTGGCCCGACGGCGACGGCAAAGAACGCCGGAAACTCACAAAAGATCAGCGGAAATATCAATCGAGTCCCCAGAGTCGCCGCGCGCTCCTGCGCGCGTTGCATACGCGCTTCGCGAAACTCCGCCGAATACACCCGGAGTGTTTCGGCAATGCTTGTGCCGAACTGCAGCGTTTGTACGAGCAGGCTTGTCAACCCACGAATCTCCGTCAGGCCAGTTCGCGGTGCAAGGTTTTTCAATGCAGTCTCGCGATCCATGCCTGCCCGTATTTCAACATTGACCAAAGCGAGCTCCTCAGCAAGCTCAGGGTGTGAGAATTTTAATTCTTTGGCTACTCTCTCAATTGCAGCTGTCAGCCCCAAGCCCGCCTCGACACAAATCACCAGAAGATCTAAAGCGTCCGGGAAAGCATCTCTTAGCTGCTTCTGGCGATGCTTTATTTTCTGATTTAACCATATGTTAGGCAACATCAGGCCAAAGAAAACGCTCGCGATCATCGCAGTCAAAAGCCCGGTAAATCCCAAATCTAGCGGCCAAAAAATCAACCAGCCTAGTAACGTAGCGAGCAACGCTAGCAGTAGCTTGACACCAAAGAATATAAGTGCCGCCTGGTTTTGATGTAAGCCGGCCATCGTTAAGCGTTGACTAACCTGCTGCAACTCCGTGCCTGAGCCTGCCAACATGAAGCGACCTGCTGAAGCCAATCGCTCGAGTGTTTTCCCACGCGTGGCACTCATGACGGTCTGTTGCGCGCTCATCAGTCGTGATAAGCGCCGTCGGGCAGGGTCGCTTACGTCCGCCCATAGTCCGCCAATGGCCCACACCAGCACAAACGAAGCCAAAGCGAGCATGCCGATGATCAGGGTAATGAGGGGATTCATATGTAACGCCTCTGCCTATAACCTTTAAACGTCGATGCGAATCAGACGGCGCATCCAAAAGATACCGATCACCATCAACACGCCGGTCCCCAATAAAATTCGCTGGCCAAGCGGCTCTTCGAACATCACCAGTAAATAGTCTGGACTTGTAAGGTGTAATAGCGCAGCGAGGGCGAACGGCAGTAGCGTCAATACCCAAGCTGATGCACGTCCCTCTGCGGATAGGCTACGCAGCTGGCGTTGGAAACGTCCGCGCTCGCGAATCACCGTGCTGATGTGGTCCAATATTTCTGCAAGATTGCCGCCGGTTTCACGCTGAATTAAAACGGCGGTGACGAAACCCATCAAAGTTAAACTCGGCACTCGCGTAATCAGCGCCATGAGCGCCGCGCGCGGATCGCTACCGAAGCTCAGATCTGCCGCGGTCACCTCAAATTCGTGGGCAACCGGCCCCTCCAAATCCTCGGCCACTAATTTCACGGAGGCGATAAAAGGGTGTCCCGCTCGTAAAGAGCGTTTAATGATGTCGAGCGCTTCGGGTAGCTGTTGCTCGATCTGCTCAATACGTCGATGGCGTAACACGGTGAGCACAAAGATCGGCAGGCTCGTCGCCAAGAGAGTGCCTCCCCCTATCAGCCAGGGATCACTCTGCCAAATCAACAACAACGCAGACGCGGTGACTGCTAACGCAATGGCGAGAGCGGCAATCCGGTGACCCGGCCAATCGAGGCCGGCCTGCTCTACCAACCGACGTAGTCGAACCATCCCGGGCCAACTTTCAAAGCGCCGTTCAATAGGCCTTAACTTGCCCAAATACTGATTTCGGAGCAACGATTGATCGGCAGCAGTTTCCGTATCAATCGTCGAAAGCCGACGACGTAACCGACGGCGAGTACGTGCACTTTCACCGACGGCCGGCACCATCAGGCCCTGCGCCAACAAAAATATCGCCAAGAAAATCAGCCCTACAAATAAAATTGATGTCAAATTCATGCCTGGTGCTCCGCTTTAGGGTGAGCGTGATGGAATGTCTCCACAGCGATGCCGATGCCGCGTTGCTTGATACGGCGGACGAAGCCAGGAACGATCCCGGTAGGCTGCAGACTACCCAACACGTTGCCTTGCTCATCTAAACCTTCACGCTTAAAGGCAAAGATTTCTGAAGTCGTCAGGATGTCGCCCTCGAGACCATTTATTTCCTGCAAACTGGTGACGCGTCTTTTGCCGTCTTCATGTCGCTCGAGATGAATAATCACATTGATGGCGGCTGCGATCTGCGAGCGTAGAGCTCGCATCGGAAACTGCACGCCCGCCATGGAGACCATCACCTCGACGCGGCTTAGGGCATCTCGCGCTGAGTTGGCGTGGATGGTCGTTAAGGAGCCGTCGTGCCCCGTATTCATAGCTTGGAGCATGTCGAGCGCTTCCGCTCCGCGAACCTCGCCGACGACGATACGATCCGGGCGCATACGCAGGCTGTTACGCACGAGATCCCGTTGTACGACTTGGCCTTTACCCTCGATATTGGCTTGGCGAGTTTCCAGTCGCACTACATGCGGTTGTCGCAATTGCAATTCTGCGGAATCTTCGATGGTGACAATTCGTTCGGTCTCTGGGATAAAACCAGACATCACATTAAGGAGGGTGGTCTTACCTGATCCTGTGCCTCCTGAGATCAATACATTGAGCCGCGCTTGCACGATCGCGCGTAATACGTCCGCTACCGCCGGCGTCAACGTTCTCAGACGAATCAAATCCTCCGCGGTTAAGGTATCGACCGCAAAGCGACGAATGGAGAGTACTGGGCCATCGATCGCTAAGGGTGGGATGATGACGTTAACGCGTGATCCATCTTTGAGTCGAGCATCTACCATCGGTGAGGCTTCGTCTATCCGTCGGCCGACCGCTGATACGATGCGATCAATGATATTCATCAAATGCGCATCATCATGAAACTGCAGCGGCGTTTGCTCGAGCTTACCTTGCCGCTCAACATAGATAGGTCGACACCCGTTAACTAAGATATCGGATACTGCTGGGTCGTTTAGCAAAGGCTCGAGCGGTCCGAGTCCCATTACTTCGTCTTCGATTTGACGTTGCACGCGTTGGCGCTGCGTCAAACTTAAGGGCGCGGCCGAATCGAGCATGAGACGCTGCACGATATCGCGGATTTGCGTGCGCGCCTGCTGGGGTTCCGCGCGTGCCAGTCGAGGTAAGTCAATGCTCTCGAGTAGTCGTTTAAGAATGCGTTGCTGCCACTCGATCTCGAGCTGACTCTGACCTCGCTGCCAATCAAGCCCCAAGCGACTCACGACCGCGTTCATTGATGACGCCAAGGTAGAGCGGACAAGGTACGTTGCAACAAACTGGCAGGGACGGGTGACTCAATACAACCCAGCCGGCAAGCCAATCGCTTGAGCGCGCGAATCAGATCCGAGTGCGGCTCCATTTCAAGCAATGGAACGGCGGCGTCAAAGCTCTCAAGCGCGAGCTCATAGCGATTTGGAATCAGTAAAGGATCCTCGATGCCTAAGGTTTTCGCAATGAGGTCAGGCTGCAGACTCGCGTGTTTGGAATAGCGATTGACGACCACGATAAGTCGCTCTGCTGGCAAGCCCATTTGATCAATCAAAAGGCTATGTAAACGAGTCGCGTTTTGCAGTTGCGCTACAGACTGCTCGACCACCAAACACACATGAGTCGATTCGGCAAGCGACACGGTCGTCAAACCATCGAGTCGGCGAGAGCCTTCTATAAAAATTTGCTCCTGACCACGGCGTAGCAACTGCAACACTCGGCGATACCCATCGGGATCAACCTCGCCTTGGATACCGCTTGCTTCGGGTGCGGCGAGTAAATTCAATCCGCTGGCGTGGTGAGCTAAATAACCCTCCAGCGCAACGCTGTCCAAAGATTGGGAATTTTGGACAGCCTCAATCAAGCCGCGTTCAGGCTTTAATCCGAGTGCCGCAGCAATGGGCGTATAAAGCCAATCCAAGTCAATCACGACGGTACGCTGCTCACTGATACTTGCTGTGAGGTGCGCGAGATTCGCGGTGATGAACGTCGCGCCAGCGCCTCCCGCCGCGCCGATTAGCGTCGTGACATCCGCGAGAACGGGCTGATCACCATTGTGGTTATTCCGATTATGATTGATGCGCTTGAGCGCGGTAGTCAGTTCCTCTTGGCTCGGTGTAGCGCTCAGCAAGTCCAATGCGCCGGCTCGTACGACCGCTCGATTCGCCTCATTGGAAGTGAGACGGCCACAGGCAATGACCGGCGGACGATCCCAAGGATCCATCACTGCCAAAGATTCAAGATCCTGTAGGTGTTCGTCGTCACAACTTACTAGCAATACATCCGGTTTCGGATCGCTATCGAGCAAAGTTTTTAATGGCGTGCTATCGGTAACGCGCGCTCGGCAGTGAATGCCCGAGAGATCATGCAAACGACTAGCGAGACTTTTGACCGCCTCTGCTGAGCGACCAATCACCATGACTTCACGAGTATCTGACGATTTCAGCATGCGACCGCTCCTGAGGCTGTCAAACCGAGACTTTCTACCGGTTGGATGGAGGACACCGAACTTGGGCTTAAGGTGATATCAAACAAAGGAATGAATAGCGGCATCGAGTACCCCTCGATACTGACCCGTACAAAGCGCATTTCGAGTAAGTCGGTCGTGGGTGTACCGGCGGCATCCAAATATTGGGTGACTATATGCGTGGCTTCGAGATTGGGAATAAAGCGAGACTCGCCCTCCCCGACAGCAAAACGACTCGCCGAGGTGACGTAAGCATCTCCCACAGGACAGACCGCGGCGAGGCGGGCGCCTCGGCGCGCGCCTTCCTCTAGCATCGCGCGGACAAAGAATAAGCGTCCGAATTCGATGACAGCAAACAGCACAATCAGGGTGACCAGGGCCGCCACCGCAAATTCGACGCTGGTGGTTCCACGCATACGATGGCAAGTCATCACAAGGGCCTCATCGTGATATCAATATTGAAACTGAACGCTAATGGCACATCATCGCCAAACCCGAATGCAGGGAGCACACTCGCGACGATTGGCCGATAGGGATCAATGATTTGAAGTTGCACCTGTCCACTGGGTGTCAAGCTTGCGTTGACGGAAGCTGTTGTGAGCCCAGGTATCACAGGGTTTGTGCCGCCTGCGATCCGGCCATACACCGCCAGTTGCTGTGCTTGGGCGATGAGCGGGCCCGTCAACTCCGGTACGCCGGTAGTATCATCAATCACGCGTTCGGCGAGGTAACGAGTGGCAGCTCGACCATGGTGGGCTAGCGTGCTGTACTGAATAAATGCGCGCGCGAATTCCACTACGGGCAGCAATAGCAGTAGCAGTAAGGGTAGCGCGATAGCGGCTTCCACCAAGGCTAAGCCCTGTTGGCGACCCGATACATCACGTGCGATGCGACGTTCGGTCATCATGAGTCGGAACTCTGCGCATCGCGATAGAGCTCAATGATATAGGGCCCGCCCGTACCGCCCCCGCCACCGGGCCGGCCACCGGCCTCACACTCCTCAATGAATTCGCCAAATATATCGGCTTGACTTTGATCGACTTGCTGTAACAAAAAGAAACAGCCAAAACTTTGAATTACCGGGCGAGGTCCCGAGCAATTAGCGATAGGCACGACCACTTCACGCCGTCCAAATACACCGTTACCAGCGGGTCGGGGCTGATGCGAGTAGTTACCCGCAGCGACTTGGGATTCGTAAAGCGCGTGGTTGTAATCGAGTTGCGATGCGCTTGTGATCGTCGCGCTGCCCTGCCGGATTTCACCGGTTTTCTTCTGTAGTGAGAGCGTGGGAGAAGGCTCACGTGTCACGACATCCGGCGGGTAATCATTGGCATTGAGCCCTCCGCCCGAATAGCGATTAAAGCGGGTATTTAAGCCCTGTGCAGTGGGGCCCGAAGTATTGCCGGACTTGGTTCTGAGCTCATCGCCCACCTCAAGGCATTGGTTGTAGCCGCCCGCGAGGTTTTCACGGATAGATCCAGTGTCAAAATCAATGAGTCCGTAATTGCCGCCACCAAGGCCCGTGTTGCTCGCTTTCAAGGCGTACACGCCCCCGGTGTCATAGCCATAGGGGGCGGTGTTCTCCGTCGAGCACACGGCAATCGGCAATAGGTTGCAGACATAGCCCAGTGGCGGACTCGGCCCGGCTAAGGCGCTCGCTCTGACATCCAGCGCCGAAATCCCAAGTACACGGACCAAACTGGTCGCGATCGGTAGGGATTCAACTCTTACGCGTACAAAACGCGCGTCACCCGCTCCAGGGGTGAACGGTGCTACGGACTCGGCGAACTCGATAATGGGGCTGACGCCCGAATCCCGTAATGCCGAAAAATTTTGCTTATTGGCGTCGATACTTGCGATGGCAGCGGCCGTCGCCATCGTCGGCGAACCCGTTTGATCTAAGACTTTAGCTGCACTCAGTGCGGAAGCATCGACCACTGACTGCAGACGTGCCTTCGTCGATAAGGTATGGCTCACATCGATTGCGAGTCCCGCCATCGCCAGAACGGCGAACAGAGAAACCACCACTACGATCATGACGACTCCGCGCTGCCGAGCTTGCATGGGTCGTCCTCACTTCGTCCCTAAAGCGGTGCCAAGCGCTGGCAGCAGAGTGACATTCGGTGCAGCAGACTTCTGTGCCGGTTGTTTGCCCTGCTTCAGATCGTTAATGGCCTTCGAGGCGGCATCGGGATCAGTACCTTGTGGGGCTTCGGTCCCGTGACGTTCGCTCGCGCCCGCATCGTAGGTCTGCTTCTCTATCCAATCGCGAGTCGCGCCGGTCGCTTCCTTAGAGGAGTCAGGCGCTTCATCTCGACCCAAAAGATAAAAGTCGATGTCATCGGCAGGCCTATAGCCGTCGGTTGGTAGGTTTACTTGCGTAGGATCAACGGGTTTGGCGAGCCGCGGGGTCACCAAAATAATAAGCTCGCTTTGGCCCGTTAAAAATTGCTGGCTACGAAAGAGTGCGCCGAGCACAGGCAGTGAGCCTAGGCCTGGGAATTTTTCAACGGTTGAACGAGTGGTATCGTTGATTAATCCCGCTAAGCCAATGGTTTGGCCGTCAGCGAGCTCGACCGTGCCGCTGGCGCTGCGCTTCGTCAACGAAGGCACGACAAACGTGGAGCTGGAATTACGCGGGCTCAATAAGACGCTGGTCGCGTTCGATAATTCGCTCACCGCGACATCCAGACGCACATTGATACGGCCGTCGCTCAACACGACGGGCAGCACATTCAGACCAATACCGAAATCTTTGAATTCGATGGTGACGTTATCGAGCCCACTGGGAACGGGAACCGGAAATTCGCCACCCGATAAAAAGGACGCTGGCTGACCCGTCAGGGTCGTCAAGGTGGGCTCTGCTAAAATTCGCGCGAGACCTTTTTCTTTGGCGGCATCGAGCGCTAAATTGAAAAAGAAACTGTCGCTCAAATAGCCTGCGAAGATACCTTGACTTTGGATCACAAGATCGTTCGGTGCGAACTCATCAACGACAGGGCCTGCTGAACCCGCAGCGCCAGCTGGAAACACTGGAGAACGAAGTCCCTCGGTCCCAAAGAGCGCATCCGGGAACGTCGCACCTCCATTCACACCGCCGTAATTCCACAGCCCTTGGCGACCGAAGGCATTGAAACGCGGTTGCAAACGTTTGAACTCGGTCCGAGCAATCTCAGCGACTTTGACCTCAAGCATGACCTGCTGGGCACCGGCTATTTCCAGCAAGTTAACGATGCTGGCTGTGTGCTTTGGGCCGTCTTCGGTCTCTTCTTGCTCTGGGGGCCCGTCCTTGCGTAGCGCACCGGGTGCTAAGAAGCCCTCCGCGATACGCAAGGCTGCCGCCATCGCCGTGGCGCTCGGCACGGTGCCGGTGAGCACGATGGAGTCTTGTGCCGAGTGGACCTCGATTTTTTGCTCAGGGATCAGCTCGTGAAGCTTGCGGCGTAGCGCCGGTAAATCATGCGTCACTTCAACCGTAAGGGCATCACGCGCGGAGCTACCCTTTTCCCAGATCAAGATATTGGTTCGGCCGATATCTTTGGCGAGTACATAAAACTCTTTATTACCCAGCATCACGATATCGGCGATTTCTGGATTAGCCACCGACACCCGAGCCGCGGGTGTATCCAGTGTGATCACCTGAGAGTGAAAGAGCGGTAACGAGAGATGATCACGTCCCGCGAGCGGATCGGCCGCTTGCAGAGGCGTCGTCGCCATCAAGCAACCCAAGAGAAATGCGAGAGAGGAAATATCGATTCGCATGCGTTCAACCTCCAGAACGAGAGCGGTGAGTGCCGCGTAAAACTTCGACCCGATCGCTTGGCGTGCTTTGACGGGGGCGAGCGGGCGCAGCCGCGGGCACCACTATCGCGGCGGCTGGGGATTCAGCCGACGGTGCGGCGGCTTCGGCCATGTGTAGCGTGGGGCCCGGCTCACCCCCATCGCGGGGATGTCGCAAGCTGAGTTGCAGTTGACCCTGATGGCGCGCTCGGGCGATGGCCTCGGCGCCTTGAGGCGTGACCTCTAGCGTCACCGCTCGCACAACTTGAGGCGTCGTGGGATCGGCGCTCGCTTGTTGATCAACAGCCAAGACTCGCACGTTGCTGAGTAAGGTCTGCGCGTAGGTCTGCCGTCCTTCCTCGCGAGTCGCGATCACATCGACATGGTTGCCGGGCAAAATAAACCCCGCGACCCCGACGACGTCGTCCACACGTACGGCCACCGCTCGCATGTTGGGTGAGAGCAGTGCGGCTAAGGCACTGCCCTCCACGTCCTCGCTCAAGTGGGGCGCTAATACCAATTCGCCTGCGCGTAGCTCGGTGGTTACGATTTGACCCACCACTTCGTCCTTGGAGATGAAACTACCCATCGGACGATCGGCGGCCACCACCTGCATAGCTTTCACATCTTCGGTTTCTAAGCGGGTGCCCGCCGCAAGATCACGACTCGCAATCATTAAGCCCTGCGTCGTCGGTCGCTGTGACTGCGCGACTTGTGCCCGATCGAGCATCCACCTGCTCGCGAGCAATGCGGCCGCTGTCGCTAGCGCCAAAGAAATAAAGATCATCAGCAGGGATCGGCGACTTCTTGGGGTCATCGGCTTATCCTCAAAAAAAAGTAGGGGTCAATGTCGCCAAAATAGTGCCGGTGGCGATCGCTCCGGCATAGGGCACACCCGCGTGCTGGGCGCGCCATCGAATATGTTTCGCAAATACCAAACCCATCACGCCGCCCGCGATCAAGGTGAGGAGCACTGCGGAAGAAAGTGTGAGTAGGGGTAACCAGGCGCCTACCGCCGCCATCAATTTCACATCCCCGGCAGCCATCCCTTTCATCAGATAGAAAGGGAGCAAGGCACAAAGCCCAATTGCCATCCCCGCCAAAGATTGCACGAAGCCCGTCGCCCCGTAGTCAAGGCTCTGGTAGAGGATGCCCGTCAAAGCGATAAAGAGCACCAAAGAGTTCGGTATCTGATGCGAGCGCCAATCAATCACGCTTGCGCCCAGCAAAGCGGGGTAGAGCGCCGCGAAATAAGCGGTGTGCTGCAGGGTCGTCCAATCAAGGACGAGTGCGTCCGTCAATGATTTATCGATCATACCGAGTATCCGTTTGCGCGCCTGCTGACAGCGAGTTGTGTCATCGGCCTATCGAGAGAAGGGTGCGGCTTGACGCCGCACCACGACTATCATGACGTTGCTGTCACGAGCGAAGTTGACTAGCCAGCGGCTTATCCGAGCTCGCCAGTAATGCCTGTAATAACTTCTTCAACCTTGCCACCTAGGGCGATGAATGCCCCAACCAGTGTGGCCGCAATCAAACCACCCGCCACGGCGTATTCCACGACCGTGAGTCCGCCTTCATCGTCAATGAATGTCTTAATCATGTCTTTCACGTTGAAATCCTCCTGAGGATCTGTTGAGTCATCACCGACGGGACTACCCGGCGGTGTGCTCACAGTACGGAGGAGGTCAGGAGAAAACTGCGCGGCGGCGCGCGAAGAGAGCTAGCGACTTTCCACAAAGACTTTGCGGAGCGCAGCTATTTACCGATGCAAAAGCTCGCAAAAATGCGACCGAGCAGTTCATCCGAATGAACCGCACCGGTCATCTCGCCAAGCGCAATCTGAGCAAGCCGCAACTCCTCTGCGGCAAGCTCGCCTTCACGACGTTCAGTCAACAAAGAAATCGCGGATTCCACGTGCTTCGATGCGACATGGAGTGTCTCGAGATGGCGCGCGCGAGCCGATAAACTCCCTTCGCCTGCCAGCTCATAGCCCATGCAGGTTTTAAGATGCTCGCGTAGCGCATCAATCCCTTCGCCGGTCTTGGCAGATACCGGTAGTACAGGCTCAGCTACGCCCGTACGAGGATCGACCAAGGCGTTAAGCGGAGTCGCGATGCCGCTTGGTAGTACGTCGCATTTGTTACCTATCAAGGTCACGGCCAGCGTCGGCGGTAAGCTAGCGGCTTCCTCTTGCCAGGCGACGCCCGTGGGGTCCTGCTGCAAGTCGATGACAAACAACACGCGATCAGCTCGCGCGATTTCGGCACGCGCGCGGCGGATGCCTTCTGCCTCCACCGTATCATCCGCTTGGCGTAGCCCGGCAGTATCGAGCACATGTAGCGGCATGCCGTCGATAGATAAATATTCTTTGATGATATCGCGGGTCGTACCCGGTATATCTGTCACGATCGCGGCCTCACGGCCTGCGAGCGCATTGAGTAAGCTCGACTTGCCCGCATTGGGCCGACCGGCGATGACTACGGTCATGCCATCACGCAGCAAGGTTCCTTGGCGTGTGGTCGCTAAGAGATCGGCAAATTGTTGTCGGAGCGTCGCTAGTTGCTGGTGTAAATGTTGATCAGCCAAAAAATCAATTTCTTCTTCGGGGAAATCGATGGCGGCTTCCACCCAGACGCGAAGACTGGTCAACGCCTCGACCAACGCTTGGACACGCCGAGAAAACTCGCCTTGCAATGAACGTTGCGCCGCCCGAGCGGCTGCGAGAGACCCGGCATCAATGAGATCGGCGACCGCCTCTGCCTGGGCCAGATCGAGTTTGTCGTTCAAAAAAGCGCGTTGGGTGAATTCGCCGGGCGCGGCGCGTACGGCACCGAGCGTGATCGCGCTCGCGACAATGGCCTCAAGCAATATCGGACTACCATGGGCGTGCAACTCCAAGACGTCTTCGCCCGTGTAGCTGTGAGGTGCAGCAAAGAAAAGTGCTAAGCCCTCATCGAGGAGACCCCCCTCCGCATCCAAGAATCGAGCGAGTGTCGCACGGCGTGGGGTAGGAATATCGTTCCCGAGTAAGCGAGCACCGATCTCTCGCGTGCGTGGCCCAGAGAGACGCACAATGCCGACACCCCCGCGACCCGTAGCGGTGGCTACGGCGCAGATAGTGGTAGCAGGCGCTGCGTTCAGCTCGCGCGCGCCTTCTTGGCGTCCGCCTCGATACGGCGGTTGATATTCCATTGCTGCGCGATGGTCAGGAGCGTGTTGGTCACCCAGTAAAGCACGAGCCCTGCCGGGAAGAACGCGAAAGTGGCGCTCATCACGATTGGCAGGATCATGAATACTTTGGCCTGAATCGGATCAGGAGGGGTTGGGTTGAGTTTGTACTGTACAAACATCGCCCCAGCCATGATGACGGGCAACACAAAGAAGGGGTCTCGCGCCGACAGGTCTTGAATCCAAAACGCGAACGGCGCTTGACGCATTTCCACGCTTTCCAGCAAGACCCAATAAAAGGCAAGGAAGACGGGCATCTGCAGCAGAATGGGTAAACAGCCCGCGAGCGGATTAATTTTCTCGCGCTTGTAGAGCTCCATCATGGCTCGACCGAGCTTTTCTCGATCGTCTTTATACGTGTCCTGCAAATTTTTGATCCGCGGCCCGAGCACCCGCATTTTGGCCATGGATTTGCCCGACGCCTCAGAGAGCGGATAAAAGAGCAGCTTGAGTAACAACGTAATCAAAATGATCGCGCCGCCCCAATTATTAACCCAAGTGTGGGCTTGCTCGAGTAGCCAGAACAACGGTTTGGCCAACAAGGTGAACATGCCGTAATCGGCAACCAGATCAAGCCGCGGACCAGTAGTTTCCAGTTGTGCCTGTAATTTAGGTCCTACGAATAACGTCTCGGTCCAACGTGAGCCGCTTTGCGGAGCGACCGTGAAGGCGGGTCCCGCGGTGGACAAAAGATATTGGTTGGCATCGGTACGCAAGGTGTAGCGATAGGAAGCCTCTGCGGACGGTACGACGGCGGTCACAAAATGATGCTGCATGCCGGCGATCCAACCGCCTTGGATGTCGCGGCTTAACGCTCGATCTTCGGCATCATCACGATCGAGTTTCTGATAGCGCGTACCGTCGTAGTAAGCAGGGCCCTGAAACGCATAACTTTCCACGTTGAACATCGACCGCTCGACCGGCATATCGTCGCGCAAGATCTGTGCGTAGGACGCCGCTTGCCAAGGTGCACTGCCTCGATTGTCGATATCGTAGATCACCTCTACGCGATATTCACCTCGTCGAAACACGTAGGTTTTGTTGACCGTGACGTTGTTGTCTGGATCAACCCAACTGAGCGGAACTCTCAGTTCATCGGCCCCATCAAGCAAGCGGTACTGCAGAGCCTCACTCGTGAAGCTTGCAAGATGCGTCGGTCGCGGTGCGCCCGACATGTCGGTGAGGCCGGTCTGGATCAAATAAAAACCTTGCGGCGCGGTATTGAGTAAACGCACTCGGTCAGCCTGACCTTTCACCTGCGGATAGCGCAGTAACTGTGCGTCAATCAGATCACCACCCTGCAAGGATATTTGTAAATCCAAAACGTCTGTGGTGACGCTGAGATTGCCGGTGTTAGTGGGTGCCACGGCGGGTGGCGTTAACGCACCGCTGACCGTCTCAGCAACCGCAATATTAGGCGTATCGTTGGAAAGCGTAGAGGTCGGATTAGTCGAAGGGATCGTGCTACCCAAGCCGTTATTAGGCGCCGATTCGCTGGTAGCTTCATTTTGAGTGATTGTGGTTTCCGTAGGTGGCGCGTAATCGAGTTGCCACGTCTCGTAGTTGATCCACAACAACATGGCTAACCCAAGCCAAAGAAACATACGGGTGTTTACAGAACTCACTTCAAAGATTCCCTTGGCTTTGTATCAAAGAATTTTACTGTGGGGAGGTGTGGGCACGGGATCATATCCGCCCGCATGGAATGGGTGGCAACGGCCGAGTCGTTTGGCGGCAAGCCAACTGCCGCGCGCTGCTCCATGCATACGAATCGCTTCAATCGCGTACTGCGAGCAGGTTGGTTGATACCGACAACGCGGCGCCAACCACGGACTAATAACGATCTGATAGCCCCGGATGAGGGCGCAAAGCAGGGACCGAATCACCTCAACACCTTGTTCCACAGCTTGTCCAAACTCGCACGTAATTCGCGCGCCGATGCATCGCGGGCAGCCACACGGGCGCCGACGATGAGATCCACACTCGGCAGGTCTTCTCGTACGTGCCGAAATGATTCGCGAATTATGCGCCGAAGTCGGTTACGGGAAACGGCTTTTCCGACCGTGCGGGCAGCGATCGCCATGCCCAGCCGGGCAGCGGCAAGTTGATTGGGGCGAACGGTCAGGCTGAAGTGGCTGTTGCCGTGGCGGGAGCCTTGGCGGTAGGCGGCTTCGAAATCGACTTTGCGCAACACCCGAGCGGTGGGTGGAAAGCGCAAGGTCACAATTAGAGCGCGAGCCGCTTACGACCCTTAGCGCGACGACGGGCGATGATCTTGCGGCCGTTGGCAGTTGCCATACGGGCACGAAAACCGTGAGTGCGAGCGCGGCGGACCTTGCTGGGTTGGTAGGTGCGTTTCATCGAGTCATCACCGAAAAAAGGCCGCAGAGGGTAAGCAGGCGCGCGTGGAGTGTCAAGCGACATTAAAGATATCCACAGGCGCAAGCTAGGTATATTCTTGCCATCCCCTTTTGGTCGCTTCGGTTAGGCAGCTCGCTGTGGACTCGCCGCTTTGGAATAACTGTGTGCGTATGCTCGAGCACGAACTGCCCGAGCCGCAATTCAATACCTGGGTGCGGCCGCTGCAAGCGATCGAGGGAGCGGGGGCCATGAAGTTGCTCGCCCCAAACCAGTTTGTCGTGGATTGGGTGAACCAGCACCTGCTGGAAAAAATCGGCGAGTGTTTGCGGGCAACGATCGAGGGGGACGTGCCAATCGTCACCGTGCAAGTCGGGGAGCTTCCCAAACCCGCGGTCGAGGCGACCACCACGACTGCGGAATTAACCCCGAAATCGACGCCTCGAGGCTTAGTCGTCGGCGGTCGGCTCAACCCCGAGTCCACGTTCGATAATTTCGTCGTCGGTAAAAGCAACCAGCTCGCTAAAGCCGCTGCGTTGCAGGTCGGGGAGAACCCTGGGAAAGCTTACAACCCACTCTTTATTTATGGCGGCGTCGGGTTGGGTAAAACCCACCTGATGCACGCGGTGGGTCATGACATCTTGCGGCGCAACCCGCGTGCACGCGTCGCGTATGTGCACTCTGAGCGATTTGTGAGTGATATGGTCAAAGCGCTGCAGCACAACCAAATGAACGAATTTAAAGCGGCGTATCGATCTCTCGATGCGCTCCTCATCGACGACATTCAGTTTTTTGCGGGAAAAGAGCGTTCACAGGAAGAATTCTTTCACACCTTCAACGCACTACTGGAAGGCCAACAACAAGTTATTTTGACCTGTGATCGCTACCCCAAAGAAGTCGATGGGCTTGAAGAGCGCTTGAAATCACGCTTTGGCTGGGGCTTAACCGTTGCGATCGAGCCACCTGAACTAGAGACCTGCGCCGCGATTTTGATTAGCAAGGGTGAGGCTGCGGGCGTCACGATTACGCAAGATGTCGCGCTCTTTATCGCGAAACGCATTCGATCAAACGTGCGCGAGTTAGAGGGCGCGTTACGCCGCGTGATTGCAAACTCGAGGTTTACCGGGCAGTCAATCACGGTCGATTTCGCTAAAGAAGCCCTCAAAGATTTACTATCTTTGCAAGCGCGTTTAGTCACGATCGACAACATTCAAAAGGTGGTAGCGGAATATTTTAAATTGCGTACCTCCGATCTTTTATCGCAACGTCGTAGTCGATCCGTCGCGAGACCCCGCCAAATCGCGATGGCTTTGGCCAAAGAGCTCACGCGCCACAGTCTCCCCGAAATCGGTGAGGCCTTCGGTGGACGCGATCACACGACCGTGTTGCATGCTTGTCGTCGTATCGAGGCGCTACGCGATAGCGACCAACGGATCCAGGACGATTACTCAAACCTGTTAAGAACTCTGACAGGTTAAAGTGAGTAAGCTGTGGATGTTTTTAAGGCCGAAAATCCTTCACAATCCATCCACAGGCTGTACCGAGCTGATGCGCGTTAGCGCACACAACGGAACTCGTAAGTAAGTGTTTGACTGAGGACGAAATAAGCCGTTTATTCAGTTATCCACCGTGTTAAACATAACAACTACTTCTTAATCTTCATCTCCAATACTCATTACTGATATACCGCCATGAAACTCAAAGCGCTGCGTGAAGATATTCTCGGTCCTGTTCAAAGCGTCATCGGCGTCGTTGAACGACGACAGACCATGCCGGTGCTATCAAACGTGTTGCTCAGCGCTAAAGCTGACCGCTTAAGCGTCACGGGCACTGATCTCGAAGTGGAATTAGTAAGCCAGACGAGCTTAGCGGTGGCCTCGCCCGGCGAAATCACAGTGCCGGGGCGCAAGCTGCTCGACATTTTGCGAGCGCTACCTGAGGGTACCGAAGTCAGCTTATCACTTGAGGCCGACCGCCTGGTTGTGAAGGGCGGGCGTAGTCGTTTCACCTTATCGACGTTACCCGCTGCAGAATTCCCGTTAGTGGATGAGATTCAGGCCCAACAAACACTGAAATTAGCTCAAGCGGATTTCCGGCGGCTGATTGAAAAAACGCAGTTCTCAATGGCGCAACAAGATGTGCGCTACTACCTCAACGGGCTATTGCTTGAATCCGAAGGCGGTAAATTGCGAGCGGTCGCGACCGATGGTCACCGCCTAGCACTTTGTGAAGTCTCCCTCTCGGAGCGAGTGACCGGTAAGCAGCAGGTCATCATGCCGCGTAAGGGCGTATTAGAACTCCAGCGCCTGCTTGGAAGCGAAGGTGAGATTGAGTTAACGCTCGGAACGAATCACGTTCGCTGCGAGATCGGCGACATTCGCTTCACATCGAAACTCATTGACGGGCGCTTCCCTGAGTACAGCCGAGTAATCCCGAAAGCGGCAAATCGCATTATCGACGCAGATCGAAGCATTTTGCGTCAAAGTCTGCAACGAACCGCGATTTTATCGAACGAAAAGTATCGCGGCATCCGTTTGGCTATCAAACCGCAGCTGTTGACCTTACAGGCGCACAACCCTGAACAAGAAGAAGCCGAGGACCAAATCGAGGTTCAGTACAACTCGGACGAGATGGAAATCGGATTTAACGTCACCTACTTACTTGAGGCGTTATCTGCGATCGAAACGGAACGCGTCAATGTGGCTCTAACGGACGCCAATAGCAGCTGTTTAATTACCGCAGCGGAGTCGGACGGCGCTCAATATGTCGTGATGCCCATGAGGCTGTGACGCGTCCATGCCTCTGACGGAGCTCACCGTCGGGGATTTACGCTGCATTGAATCGGCTGAATTGCGCTTCAGTCCAGGTGTCAACGTCCTCTACGGTGCCAATGGCGCGGGGAAAACTTCGCTTCTCGAGGCGATTTTCCTCTTAGGTCGAGGCCGTTCGTTTCGCACACGGATCAACGAGCGTCTCATTCGACATGGTTGCCAAGAAGCGCGCGTAATAGGACGGTTAGGTGATGAACGATCTCGGCATATCGGCTTAGGGTTTCGTCGGACCGCTGGCGCGCGAAGCGATACCACAATTCGGGTGGACGGCCGCGCAGCCGAGGGGCTGGCGGAGCTCGCAATCACTTTCCCGGTGCAGATTCTGGATCCTGATGCGCACAAACTCATTGAGGAGAGCGCGGGTCGGCGCCGTCGCTGGTTGGATTGGTCAGTGTTCCACGTGGAACCTGTTTTCGGTAAAGCGTGGACGCGCTATCAGCGCGCGCTGGCGCAACGTAATGCCGCCTTGAAAGCGCGTCAGTCGCCGAGCATGTGGGATACAGAGTTGGTCAAGGAGGGTGAAGTCTTGACCGCGAGCCGCCGCCAAGTCGTGGAGGCGTTACAACCGTACTGGTCGAAGGCGGTGCTCGAGCTGACGGGTCTTGAGATCCAAATGAGCTTCCACGCGGGTTGGGATCGACAACAGAGTTTACAAGAAAGTCTCACACAGCATCTGGCTCGAGATCGAGAGCGCGGTAGCACCGGGGTTGGCCCGCACCGAGCCGATTTGTCTTTGCGCTATCAAGGCAAGATGGCCAAGGAGGTGCTGTCACGAGGGCAGCAAAAATTAACCGCTGTCGCCCTGGCGTTAGCGCAATTAGAGTTCCTGAAAGACACGGTGGGATTGTTGCCGACCGTGCTTTTAGATGACCCTTCTGCTGAACTTGATCAGGCCCATTTGGAGCGATTCATCGGGCGCATTCAGTCGCTACACACTCAACTGATCGTCACAGCACTCGAGCGAAATTTTGGTTGGTTTGGAGCGCCCGAAAGCGTGTTTCACGTGGAACGCGGGCAGGTGTTTCAGGTATAATTTCGCATCCTTACAGCGGCTTGGCCCATGTCCGAACAAGAAGTCTACGATTCCAGTAAAATCAAGGTCTTAAAGGGCCTCGACGCCGTCCGAAAACGCCCCGGAATGTACATCGGTGACACCGATGACGGGACGGGTCTGCACCACATGGTTTTCGAGGTCGTGGATAACGCGATCGACGAAGCTTTGGCGGGGCATTGCGATCGGGTGCTGGTCACGATTCACGCCGATGAATCGGTTACGGTGGAGGATAACGGTCGCGGTATCCCTGTCGATATCCATGCCGAAGAAGGGCGCTCAGCTGCCGAAGTCATCATGACGGTGCTGCACGCCGGCGGCAAGTTCGACGATAGCAGCTACAAAGTTTCCGGCGGCCTACATGGCGTGGGCGTCTCGGTGGTCAATGCTCTCTCTGACATCCTGCAGCTCACCATTCATCGTGATGGCAAGTTGCACAAGCAGGAATACCGGCTAGGCGAGCCCGTCGCGCCTTTGGCAGTGGTGGGTGATACCACCCGAAGCGGCACCAGCGTCCGTTTTAAACCCAGCGCCAGCATTTTCAGCAACATCACGTTCGATTACGACATTCTCGCCAAGCGCCTGCGCGAACTGTCGTTTCTGAACTCGGGCGTCCGCATCGAGTTAGTGGACGAACGGGAAGATAAGCGCGATGTGTTTGAGCACGAGGGGGGTCTGCAGGCGTTTGTCAGCCATCTCAACCGCAATAAGCACGCGATTCACGATCACGTGTTGTGGTTCCGAACCCAAGAAGGTCCGATTGGGGTTGAGGTGGCAATGCAGTGGAATGACTCCTATGCGGAGTCGATGTTCTGCTACACCAATAATATTCCGCAAAAGGATGGCGGAACGCATTTGGCGGGTTTTCGTGCCGCCTTAACGCGCACGCTCAATGATTACATTGAAAAAGAAGGCATCGCTAAGCGCGAAAAAGTCCCGACCACGGGTGATGATTCGCGAGAAGGGTTGACCGCTATTTTGTCGGTCAAATTACCTGATCCTAAATTCTCATCACAAACCAAAGACAAACTCGTCTCGTCGGAAGTGAAAAGCGTCGTCGAAACCGCGGTGGCGCAGAAACTATCTGAATTTTTGCTCGAGCATCCGCAAGAAGCCAAGGCGATTGTTGGCAAAATTATTGAAGCGGCCCGAGCACGTGAAGCTGCCCGCAAAGCGCGCGAGCTGACCCGTCGCAAAGGTGCGCTCGATATCGCTGGGCTCCCAGGCAAGCTCGCCGATTGCCAGGAAAAGGATCCCGCGTTATCTGAACTCTTCATCGTCGAGGGTGATTCCGCAGGGGGCTCCGCGAAGCAGGGCCGTGATCGACGCACCCAGGCGATTTTGCCCCTCAAAGGTAAAATCCTAAACGTCGAAAAAGCGCGCTTTGACAAAATGCTGTCCTCGGCCGAAGTGGGCACCCTCATTACGGCACTCGGGTGTGGTATCGGGCGTGATGACTTCAACGTCGATAAGCTTCGTTACCACCGCATTATCATCATGACGGACGCGGACGTGGACGGAAGCCATATCCGCACCCTGTTACTCACATTTTTCTACCGCCAGTTGCCGCTCCTGATTGAGCGCGGCCACGTGTACATCGCGCAGCCACCGCTATACAAAGTCAAACGCGGCAAGCAGGAGATGTACGTCAAAGATGACGCTGAACTAAACGCCTTGTTGTTGAATGCGGCTTTGGATGATGCGGCTCTCTATTTGAACCCCGAAGCGCCACCTTTGCGCGGTCCCGGTCTCGAATCACTTGCTCGGCAATACGTTGAGGTACAGGCGATCATTCGCCGCTGGGCGCGACGCTTTGATGAGCGTTTACTAGACCGATTGTTATATGTGCCCGTGTTGGTCGCGGCGGATTTCGACCAACCCGACACGTTGTCCGCCTGGGTCACGCAGCTGACAGAGAGCCTCAATCAAGTGGCTGATGGTGCAGCACATTACGAGCTAAGCCTTGAGAGAGCCTCCAATGAGGGGCAGCCCGTGCGTATCCATATTCACAAACGTGAACATGGATCTATCACTCATAAGACCCTGACGCGCGAGTTCTTTGACTCAGCTGACTATCGCCGCATTGCAGAGTTGTCGCGCACGCTCACGGATCTCATTGGAGAGGGTGCGTTTGTGCAACGGGGTGAAGCTCGACAAGCCGTTCACTCGTTTAAGGAGGCGATCGATTGGTTGTTCGATCACGCGAAACGCGGCCAATCAATCCAGCGTTACAAAGGTCTCGGTGAAATGAATCCCGACCAACTTTGGGAGACGACGATCAATCCGGAGACTCGCCGGTTGATGCAAGTGAAAATCGAGGATGCGGTGGCTGCAGATGAAATTTTCACCACCTTGATGGGTGATCAGGTAGAACCGCGTCGCGAATTCATTGAGCGTAACGCGTTAACTGTCGCCAACCTTGACGTCTGACGCCGCACGCATTTTTGTGCCTACAAACGCGGCATGGCGAATATGTAAAAGATCCGCCAGGCGACGCATCAAGTGATTTTCGTGGGCATCAAGTCGACCATCGGCATAGGCGACACGCCACAGTGATTCAAAGATTTCCTGACGTTCAGGCTCGCTCAATTTTTCGTTTAGTAAAGACGTAAAACTGTGTAGGTCATGCGCCTCGGTCGAGCGCAACTGCGCCAATTCAATTAAGCGGTCTGTTTCATCGTCAGTGAGCGCAAAGCGCTCTCGTAACACCTTGCTGAGCGCGGACCGTTCTACCGCGCAGTGATCGGCATCCGCGCGCATCACCTCGACCAACAATACGGCCGTCGCCAATTGCAGGGTATGACTACGCCCAGCGGGGTCATCCGTCGTGTTTTGCGGCGTAAATCGGGTAAAGAACTCAGAAAGATTGCGCAACATAGGTCTTACTCGGCTATCTACTCGCCCCGCGGGATTCCGCCGGGTATCACAGCGCATGGTAACCTGCTCACCCCTCAATGAATAAACGCCGGATTAAATAGTCTATGACCATCCTGCACACACTTCCTGTAGGCGAACGGGTGGGCTTGGCATTTTCCGGCGGACTCGACACGAGCGCTGCCGTCCTATGGATGGCCCGTCAGGGGGCGCATCCTTACGCCTACACCGCCGATCTCGCTCAACCCGATGAACCGGATTTGCAGTCCATCGTCGCGCGCGCCCGCGAGCTCGGTGCCGATCAAGCACGTTTGATTGATTGTCGCGAGGCTTTGGCAGCCGCCGGTCTCGAAGCGCTACAGTGCGGCGCGTTCCATATCCGAACCGCGGGTTTGCCGTATTTCAATACAACGCCTTTAGGTCGGGCGGTGACAGCGTTTGGGTTAGTAACGGCCATGCAGGAGGACGAGGTTCATATTTGGGGGGACGGGAGTACCCACAAGGGTAACGACATCGAACGCTTCTACCGCTACGGCCTGATGGTCAATGCCTCACTTCAGGTCTACAAACCTTGGTTAGACGAGCGTTTTATTGCCGAGCTCGGCGGGCGCGAGGAAATGTCGGCGTATCTCGCTGCCAACGGACTCAGTTACCGGGTATCGGCCGAAAAAGCCTATTCCACCGACGCAAATTTACTAGGCGCCACTCACGAAGCCAAAGATTTAGAATTTTTGGATCGGGGTATGAGCCTTGTTCAACCCATCATGGGTGTGCCGTTCTGGCGTGACGACTGCCACATTGAGCGCGAGACGGTCCGCATCACTTTTGAAGCCGGTCGTCCGGCCGCCATAAATGGCGACGCACCCTCATCGCTGAGCGAACTCTTTTTGCGCGCTAATGCGATCGCAGGTCGGCATGGGCTCGGTATGAGTGATCAGATCGAAAATCGCATCATCGAAGCAAAAAGCCGCGGGATTTATGAGGCGCCGGGCATGGCGCTACTACATATTGCTTATGAGCGTTTGCTGACGGCGATCCACAATGAACAGACAGTCACCCAATATCGCGAGCACGGGATGCGTATCGGTCGTCTCTTGTATGAAGGGCGATGGTTTGATCCGCAATGTTTGATGTTGCGAGATGCATGTCGCCGTTGGGTGGCTTCCTTAATCACCGGTGAGGTTACGCTCGAGCTACGACGTGGCAACGATTGGTCATTACTCGACACCCGCGGCCCAGCGCTGAGCTACGACCCGGCTCGGCTAACCATGGAAAAGGGACAGTCAGGATTCAGTGCGACAGATCGTATCGGCCAACTGCACCTACGTAACCACGACATTACCGACAGCCGTGAGAAGCTGGCTCGCTACCGAGCCGCAGGGTTACCTGGCACGGAGCCTTAAGCGTGTCGCCACCGATTTGGGACGTATTGGTCTGCGGGAGTCTTAATCTAGACCTTGTCTCACAGGTGCCGCATTTACCGCAGCCTGGCGAAACCCTAGCCGCTACCGCCCTCGCGCGTTTGCCCGGTGGAAAAGGCTTAAACCAAGCGGTCGCGGCTGCACGCCAAGGCGCTAAGGTGGCGATGCTGGGTGCCATGGGCGCTGATCCTGAAGGTCAACTGCTGCGCGCCGTACTCGAGGCTGAGCAGATCGCGCACCAGGGCGTTGTGACACGTGACGATCCTACCGGGCTTGCCCTAATCAATGTCGCCGCGCACGGTGAAAACGCGATTGTGATTCATGGAGGCGCTAATCGCGCCCTCTCGGCCCCTCAGGTGCAAGCGGCCATGCAGCCCTCCCAAGTTTATCTCGCGCAGTTGGAAGTCCCGCTTGATGCATTGCACGAATTCTTTGGCGCTGCACCGCAACAAGGCAGCCTACGGATTCTCAATGCCGCGCCAGCGACGGGCGACGCCATCGCCTTACTGACCCAGATCGATCTTCTGATCGTCAATGCAATCGAGCTGCAGCAATTGGCAAACCAGCATACCGAGAACACCGGTGCGCTGCTCGGCGAAGACTGCGCTCCACTCGCTCGCCGCTTGCTGACGAATTCGTTGCGAACGGTGATCGTGACCTTAGGCGCTCAGGGGGCTCGCGTGATCGATGCAGATCACGATACGCCGATCCCTGCGCCGTCGGTGTCTGTGGTCGATACGACGGGCGCCGGCGATTGTTTTTGTGGGGTGCTGGCTGCAGCGCTAGCAGAAGGGGACCCTCTGATCGCCGCTGCCACGCGCGCGGTGAACGCGGCCAGCGAAGCTGTACAAGCCCTCGGCGCGATCGCGGCGATGCCTCGACGGGGCAGATCTTAGACGAGTGCCCGAGGGCCAGGCCGGCGTACGATTTTTTCCACTTTTCTTTGTAATTCTAGTCTGGGTAGATCGCTCAGATTTTGCGGAACTTCCGCGATCACTTGCTCACGTGCCGAGGGCGGTAACTGCCGCCTCAGTTGCGAAAGCAGACGCGGTGCCACAATGAGCACCAAACCGTCGAACGAATTTGCGCGTACATCTCGAGCGACATGATCGGCCAGTAGCTTCGCAAAGCGCTCGCCTGCCTGATCTTTGAGCGGTGTCCTGCCTTCTAAGCTGGTGCGCCTTATTCCCAATGAGGTACGCCGCATCGTGCGTCCGGGCGCATCGGCGCCGAGATCGCGATTGAACCGCCCATAGTAGGGGTTGGGCAAGGTGGTGAGTTTATCGAGTGGCGCGCCGGGTTCGGCGAGGTCAAAGAAATCTGCGTGACGCGAGTCGGCGACCACAATTCGGTATCGAGCCATGAACCATCTCCTTTTGTAAGACGGTCATGCTGCGAGCGCACGCGAGGCGCCACCATTCGGAAAACTACCGTGCGGGATCACACCCGACGCGCGCGCGGGTTTCTTTCAGCGTGGCTTCTATCCAGGCTTGTGCGCGCTCATTAATTTCTCGCGGTTCGAGGCCGGTCGCATCGATGGGCGGGCCAATCACGACACGGATCACCCCCGGCTTCTTCATGAGCCCTCGGCGTGGCCAGTAATACCCAGCGTCATGTGCGATCGGAACCACTTTACATTCCGCCCGTGTCGCCAAGAGCGCACCACCAATACCGTAACGCCGTGTTTCGCCCGCGGCAGTTCGGGTGCCTTCTGGAAAAATCAGTACGGATAATCCTTGCTGCAGTCGCTTTCTCCCATGATGAACGACTTGATTGACCGCTGAGGCTCCCGCCCCGCGTTGCACCGGGATCGAGCCGATGAGTGCCAGTCCCCACCCAAAGAAAGGGATCAACATAAGTTCTCGTTTGAGCACGATCACTTTTGATGGACCGACTAAGAATTGTGCAAAGGTTTCCCATGCCGAGGCATGTTTCCAAAACGCAACGTGGGGCTCCTGTGGCAAATTCTCTAGGCCCTCGACCTCGTAGGATAGGCCAACGATCCAACGTGCTCCTTCGAGGATGCGCGCCGCATAGAAGCGTACAAGGGAAAACCGTCGCTCAATACTGAGCCACGGCGCCACAAGCACAAAAAAAACCGCATACAACCCTGTCCACGCGAACATCAGCGCGGTGAAGAGCAGCGAGCGTAGCCCCTGCCACATCTACGCGTCAGCCTGGCAGGTAGCTGAGATCCGCGACCCCCATAAAGGCCTGGCGGATGTGCAAGACGAGCGCTAAACGATTCGCACGCAGCGCAGGATCTGGGTCATTGACCATGACATCGGCAAAAAATGCGTCGATCGCGGGGCGTAGTGTAGAGAGATGTTCCAATGCCTTTGCGTAATCGCGGTGTTGTAACGCGGCAGCGACTACGGGCTCGGAATCCTTCAAGGCTTGGTGTAGCGCCTTTTCAGCAGGGAGTATTAACAACGTGCTCTCGACCGCTTGCTTACTATCGATATCCGACGATTTTTTCAAAATATTGGCAATCCGCTTGTTAGCCGCGGCGAGCGCTTCGGACTCCGAACGCTTGAGAAAGCTTGCAGTGGCCGCAAGACGCTGATCGAAATCGATGATCTCGTGGCTGCCCGTCGCGCGTACCGCATCGAAAAGTTCGGCCGGATAACCCGCTTCCGAATATTGCGAGCGTAGGCGCTCAAAGATGTAATCGAGCACTTCTTGCGCGGCGCCAAGATTCTGGTGCGGCTGCAAAGCCACAGCTTTTTGAACCCATTCATTTAGAGCGAGCGGTAGCTGACGATCACGACAGATTCGTAAGATACCGATCGCCGCACGTCGTAACGCAAAGGGATCTTTGGTGCCGCTCGGCTTTTGACCAATACTAAAAATCCCGGCGAGCGTGTCGAGTTTATCCGCGAGCGCGAGCGCGGCCGCTTCGGCGCTCGCCGGTACAGAGTCATGTGCGCCGCGCGGTTGGTAATGCTCGCGGATCGCGACAACGACCGCAGCAGGTTCGCCATCATCAAGCGCGTGATAGGCCCCCATGATGCCTTGCAGCTCAGGGAATTCGCCCACCATGGCGGATAGTAGATCGCACTTACATAGGGCTGCTGCGCGTTCGGTGTGCGCGACATCCGCACCTGTCGCCATGGCAATTTCTTTTGCGAGGCTTTGCACGCGACGCACCTTATCGCCGATGGAGCCAAGTTGTGCCTGAAACGTCACTTGATCCAATCCCGCACACGCCTGCGCCAGCGGCTGACGTCGGTCTTGGGCTTGGAAAAATGCGGCATCAGCAAGCCGCGGTCTGACGACGCGCTCATTGCCCTCGCGTACGCGCTCGGGCTCTCGGCTATCGATGTTGCTGATGGTGATGAAGCGGTTTAACAGCGTCGGCTGCGAGCTTTCGGTGACGTTCGCTTCAAGCGCAAAGTAGCGCTGATGCGCTTGTAATGTGCTGATCAGCACCTCACGCGGTAGCTCCAAAAATTTCGCATCGAACTCACCCGAGATGGCTACGGGCCACTCGACCAGTGCAGTCACCTCATCAAGGAGTGCGTCATCCATCAGCGCACGGCCCCCCAAAGATTCGGCGAGTGTTGTCACTTGCTGCTCGATGACTGCCCGACGAGTCGCGAAATCGGCGATCACAAGGCCTTTCTCGCGTAGCGTCGTGGGGTAATCTTGCACAGATGCGAGTTCAATCTCACCGGGCGCGTGAAAACGATGACCGCGCGTGGAGAGACCCGCTTGAGTATCAAGGATTTGGCTCTCAATACAGCGATCGCCATGACGCATCACCAGCCAGTGTACAGGCCGTACAAATTGCGCTTCGCTACTGCCCCAGCGCATGCGTTTGGGGATAGGTAGCGCGTCGATTGCCGACTGTAGAATATCGGGTAGCAAGGCTGACGTGGCGGCGCCTATCTTGGCGCCCTCAAAAAATAAAAATTCGCCTTTACCTTCCTGAACGCGGTTCAAGGCGTCAACGCTGACCCCGCAACTTTCAGCAAAAGCGGTCGCCGCGCGAGTCGGTTGACCGTCAGCATCAAAAGCCGCTTTCACCGGAGGACCCTTGCGCTTGAGGATTTGATCCGCTTGTTGCAGAGCGAGCCCGTCGATAATCAGTGCGAGCCGTCGCGGCGTGGCGAAGGAGCGAATCCGCTCATAACCGATACCCGCTGAGTGCAGCCCCTGTTGTACGGCGGCACGTAAAGCATTTTCCAGCGCTGGCAGCGCGAGGGGAGGTAGCTCTTCGGTACCGAGTTCAAATAAAAAATCTTCGCGCATGATGGAGCTCATGGCGTCACCACGAGCGAGGAGTCGGACGAGTCGTGTCGATTCGACAGCATGGGGAAACCCAATGACTCTCGGGATTCAAAATACGCTTGGGCAACTCCGCGAGCCAGTGTACGTACGCGTAATATGAAGCGTTGACGCTCAGTGACGGAAATCGCGCGTCTCGCGTCCAATAAATTAAAGGTATGTGAGGCTTTCAACACCTGCTCGTAAGCAGGTAGTGCGAGTTTGGCTTGCAGCAGGCGCTGACAGGCAGCCTCGTAATCATCAAAGTGACGAAACAAGACCTCTACGTCCGCGTGTTCAAAGTTATAGTGCGATTGCTCAAATTCATTTTGGTGATAGACATCACGATAGGTCACCGGGCCGTTCGGGCCTCTCGTCCACACGATGTCATAGACGCTATCGACACCCTGCAAATACATCGCAAGGCGTTCGAGACCATAAGTAATCTCGCCCGTGACAGGCCGACAATCTAGTCCACCGACTTGTTGAAAATAGGTGAACTGCGTGACTTCCATGCCGTTCAACCAAATCTCCCAGCCAAGACCCCAGGCGCCTAAGGTGGGCGATTCCCAGTTGTCTTCGACCAAGCGAATGTCGTGCACCAAAGGATCAAAGCCCAACATTTTTAGCGAGCCGATATAGCGATCAATGATATCGAGCGGTGAGGGCTTCAATACCACTTGGAATTGGTAGTAGCGTTGCAGGCGAAACGGGTTATCCCCAAAGCGGCCGTCCGTTGGGCGTCGTGATGGCTGCACGTAGGCAGCGCTCCAAGGTTCTGGGCCAATCGAGCGCAGGAAGGTCGCCGTGTGGAAGGTGCCTGCGCCCATCTCCATGTCATAAGGTTGCAAGATGACGCAGCCCTGGTCCGACCAGTACTTCTGCAAAGCAAAAATCAATTCTTGAAAGGTGGGTGGCATGCGCTCATCAACATTGCAAACTGCGGCAGATCCGGCACTCAAGTATAGCGGGTCGCATGCTAGGCTCGGCTCATGTTGTCATCACCCGCCCTGTGTGTGGGGCTGCTTGTCGTGGCGACCATGTCTGCGATCGCCAAGGCTGAGCCTGCGGCACCCAAGCCCGTTGAGGCGCCTTGGCGTCAGCAGGCCGATCGTTGGCATGATCAAGTCTATGCGTGGGTGCAGCGTCAACTGCAGGAGTTAGATGGCGTACTCGCTTCGGAGGGTGTCACCCCAAACGCGGGCGACAGACTCCGCGCAACCGATGAAACCGAATCTCGCTCCCCGTTTCGTTTAGAGCTTGACCTATCAGTCGGCGATTTCGCCTTCAGATCGGCTCTCAGTAGTGCAGCGCGTTTCGATATCGATCTGCAATTACCCCAACTCGAGCGTCGATTGCGGGTGTTTTTAACCACGGACGATGTGTCGGAGACCTTGAGTGATGCGGCGGAAGAGTGGCGTGCCGGCCTGCGTCTACAAGCCTTTCAGGATGCGGATCTCGAGCTCGGTATCAAGTTGGATACACCGCCCATCGCGTTTGCGGCCGTGCGTTGGGGCCGCGAGCTTCGTCAGGGCCCTTGGTGGATCCATCCCTTCGCCAAAGTATTCATCGATTCTGAGCAAGGATTCGGGGCGAGCTCCGCTTTGGTGATTGATCACTGGGACGAGGGTTTCTTGTGGCGATCCTCGAGCTCGTTGCTTGGGCTACCGCGCGATTCACGATTTCTGTGGGGCCAGTCTTGGGTGGTGGCTCAGACCCATGAGGTGTTGTACGCGGGACGACCGCTGACGCGAGTGGGAAGCCGAGACATCGTTGACGGTTGGGGGCTTGAACTCGGTGTGGGCGGAGAAGGGGCGCGGATGCTCGAGCGCGAGCTTGCCCTGTTCTATAAACAACCGCTGCAGTCCGATTGGTTGTTCATTTCCGTACGCCCTTTTTGGCGTTCAACACGGCGCCTTACGATTGGGAGCCGCTGGGAGCGGGATATCGGTGTCAGCGTGGGGCTAGATTTACTATTTTGGGATCTCGCTGGACAGCGCTCTGTCGCACTTAAATAGTGCAAAATTGCCCAAAACCTAGCTTAATTGCCTCACGATAGTGCATACTCCTGTTTCGATGTGCCTGCCTTGGTGGGCTAAGTCTCTGAATAGTCAATAAATCAGTGCAACGGCATGATTAATGCATTGATTTGGTGCTTTTTCAACCGCTGACTCGTAACGGAGCGACCATGACCCCTAGTGATGTCATTAAGATGATTCAGGACAAGGAAGTGAAGTGGGCTGATCTACGCTTCACGGATACCCGTGGCAAAGAACAGCACGTCACCATCCCGGCGCGAACGGTCGACGAAGGACTGTTTAGCGACGGCAAGATGTTTGACGGCTCGTCCATCGCCGGTTGGAAGGGTATCAATGAATCGGACATGATTTTGATGCCCGAAGCCGCGACCGCGGTGCTGGATCCGTTTATTGACGATCCGACCGTCACCATCCGCTGCGACATCATTGAGCCTGCGACCATGCAGGGCTACGAGCGCGATCCGCGTTCTATCGCCAAGCGTGCCGAGGCCTATCTGAAGAGCACCGGTATAGCCGATGGCGCGATGTTCGGTCCGGAAAACGAATTTTTCATTTTTGACAACGTGCGCTGGAAAAACGAAATGCACACGGCGTCCTATGAAATCGACTCCGTACAAGGTGCTTGGAATACCAACACTGCTTACGCTGAAGGCAACATGGGTCATCGTCCGGGTGTCAAAGGTGGCTACTTCCCGGTGCCCCCGGTTGATGCGTACCAGGACATTCGTAATGCCATGTGTGCGGCCTGCGAAGAGCTCGGCCTCGTCGTCGAAGTCCATCACCACGAAGTGGCAACCGGTGGCCAGGGTGAAATTGGTATCGGTGCTGGCGGCTTAGTCGCCAAGGCTGACCAAGTCCAAATTTTGAAGTATGCCGTACACAATGTCGCAGCTGGCTATGGCAAGACGGCGACCTTTATGCCAAAGCCGTTGGTCGGTGATAACGGCTCAGGCATGCACGTTCACCAGTCGTTACAAAAAGACGGCAAAGCGCTTTTTGCAGGCGATAAGTACGGTGGTCTGTCGGAGCTTGCGCTCTATTACATTGGCGGCATCATCAAGCACGCTAAAGCGATCAACGCGTTTACCAATGCCTCCACCAACAGCTACAAGCGTTTGGTCCCAGGTTTTGAAGCACCCGTGATGCTCGCTTATTCAGCGCGCAATCGTTCAGCGTCGATTCGTATTCCTTGGGTTGCTAACCCCAAGGCGCGTCGTATCGAAGTGCGCTTCCCAGACTCCACCGCCAACCCTTACTTTGCCTTCACGGCGATGATGATGGCGGGGCTCGATGGCATTCAAAACAAGATCCATCCGGGCGATCCGGCGGACAAAGATTTGTACGATCTGCCGCCTGAAGAAGCCAAGAGCATCCCGACCGTGTGTCATTCACTCGATATGGCCTTGGAAGCGTTGGATCGCGACCGCGAGTTCTTAACCCGCGGCGGTGTATTCACCGATGATGTGATTGATGCGTACATTGCTCTAAAGATGCAGGACGTCACGCGTTTGCGGATGTCAACGCATCCGGCCGAGCTCGATATGTACTACAGCGTCTAAGACCCATGATCAACCGGGTTGATGCGTTTCTTTGATGCTCTCGACGGGCTGGTAGCCACGTGTTACCAGCCCGTTGCGACCCTGGAGGGTACGCATGGCGGTTGAACGAATCGATCCTGTGGTGTCACCGCTCGAGCCTTTGGAATTGCTCGATGCATTGACAACGGGCGTCATCCTGCTCGACGAAAATCTCTGTGTGTTGCAAGCCAACGTCGCGGCCCAAGGGCTGATGGCGGTCGGTGTTAATCAAGCGCGCGGTCGTCGGCTCATAGATCTGATGGTTGATGGCCAACTTTTTGAGGATGTGCTGCAGCGCGCCTTAGTCACGGGCGAGGTCTGCCAAGAATGTGAGCTCGCGGTCCGTACCTGGGCTTCGCCTCGCGAAGCGCAGTGGGTTGATGCGACCGTCACGCCGTTGCTCTCCGCAGCCGCCGAGCAGCGTCTATTGCTCGAGTGGGTTGATGCGGCACCACGCACCCGGTTGACGCGTGATCAAGAGCTACGCGCACGTCTTGAGGGTAGTCGCATGATGACGCGACAACTCGCCCATGAAATCAAAAATCCCTTGGGCGGTATGCGCGGCGCCGCCCAGTTGCTATCGCGCGAATTGACTGACCCCGCATTGCGTGAATACACCGGGATCATCATCAAAGAAGCCGACCGATTGACCACCTTGGTCGATAGCATGTCAAATCCGGCAGGCCCGCCGCGCAAAGCGTTGACGAATGTGCATGAGCCCTGCGAGCACGTCCGGTCACTATTGATCGCTGAAGCGCCGCGCGGGGTAGAGATTGAACGCGACTATGACCCAAGCTTGCCAGAGGGTTTCTTTGACCGAGACCAGATCGTACAAGCTTTGCTTAATCTCGCGCGTAACGCCTTACAAGCGGTGGGTTCGCGCGGGCGGATCCTTTTGCGTACACGGACGCAAACGCATGCGCACATCGGTCTAGTAAGACATCGACTGGTGGCTCGGGTCGAGGTGGTCGATGACGGCCCGGGGGTACCCGACTCGATTCGCGCCACACTATTTTATCCGCTTGTCACCGCTCGACCCGAGGGCAGCGGCCTAGGTCTTGCGGTGTCGCAGGAGTTGGTGACGCGCAATGGCGGCCAAATTGAATTTGAAAGTGAGCCCGGGCGAACCGTGTTCGCGATTTTGTTGCCACTAGAACAACCTGCCATGGAGAGTGGCCGATGACATCCCCGTCGTTAAGAGTTTGGTTGGTGGATGATGACGCCTCGATTCGTTGGGTGTTGGAGCGCGCCCTACGAGCTGGAGGATTGCTACCCAGATCCTTTGAATCTGCTGAACAGGTTCTCGAGGCTTTACGCCAAGAAATGCCTGATGTCTTGATGACCGATATTCGGATGCCAGGCCAATCGGGTCTCGATTTGATTGCCCGCTTGCGCCTTGATCACCCGAGCTTGCCGATGATTGTCATGACGGCTTATTCCGACCTCGGTAATGCAGTCTCGGCTTACGAGCAGGGCGCATTTGAATATTTGTCAAAACCTTTTGATGTGGATCAAGTGGTCGAACTTGTTAAACGAGCGGCCAGTAACGCCCGTACCCCAGGATCCGAAGGCGGGACCGCGGCGGAAGGTACCGAGTTATTGGGTCGCGCGCCGGCCATGCAAAATGTATTTCGCGCCATTGGCCGACTATCGCGCTCATCCGTCACTGCGCTCATTACCGGGGAGTCCGGTACCGGCAAAGAATTAGTCGCACGGGCTTTACATGAACACAGCCCGCGTAGCTCAAAGCCTTTCATCGCCCTGAACACCTCGGCCATACCATCGGAACTATTGGAATCTGAATTATTTGGTCATGAGAAAGGTGCTTTCACTGGCGCGGATGCCTTGCGTAGAGGTCGCTTCGAGCAGGCAGACGGTGGCACTTTATTTTTAGATGAAATTGGCGATATGCCGACCGGCTTGCAAACGCGCCTACTGCGTGTGTTGGCAGAAGGTGAGTTTTATCGCGTGGGTGGCCAGGCGCCCATTCGAGTGGATGTACGCGTGATTGCAGCGACCCACCAAAATCTCGAGCAACGGGTGTCTAAGGGAGAGTTCCGCGAGGATTTGTATCATCGGTTGAACGTCATTCGGATTGAGCTACCCCCTTTACGAGCTCGTCGCGAGGACGTCAGCGACTTGTTGGATCATTATTTGGCCTTTGCCGCGCGTGAGTTAGGCGTGGACACCAAAACCTTATCATCTGAAGCGAGGCAGTCGCTGGAGGCCTACAATTGGCCTGGCAATGTCCGCGAGCTAGTAAATCTATGTCGGCGTTTATCGGTGCTCGCACCCGGCAAAGAAATCTGCCTTGGAGATTTGCCCGCAGAGGTGGCGGCCGCGCCGGCGCTCTTAACAGCTGACACTCCAACTTGGTCGGCATCTTTAGCGCGTTGGGCGCAGTCCGAGGCGTTACGCGCAGACGCCGCAGCACTTTTGGAATCCGCCTTACCGGAATTCGAGCGTACCTTGATTCGGGTCGCGTTGCGCCACACCAACGGCCACCGGCAGGATGCCGCAAAGTTATTAGGCTGGGGTCGAAATACCTTAACTCGAAAACTCAAAGAATTAGACATGGATGACGCCGAGCAAGATACCGACGCCGCTGCCTAGATAACACGCTAAATAAATGGGCGATGCTGAGACTCAGGTTTCGTGACTTTGATGGTGAAGATCGCTGTAAAGCCGTAGATACTCTGTTGCGGCAACCGACCAACTGAAATCGCGACCCATCGCAGCCCGCATTTTCTTTTGCCATCGAGACGGCTGCCGATAGCAGGCGAGTGTGCGGGCTAGCACGTCTGCGAGCTCGGTATCACCCCCACGAAAACAAAAACCGGTTTCCTCGTCGACCGTATCCGCGAGTCCGCCAACCGCGCGAACCACGGGCAAGGTACCGTAACGCATCCCGTAAAGTTGGGTCAGTCCACAGGGCTCAAACCGGGAAGGAATGATCAGCGCATCGGCGCCAGCGATCAGACGATGCGCATAGTCTTCGTCATAGCCGAGACGTAAGCCGATTGCCCGCGGATGCTGCTCGGCCCAGTGCGTGAATGCTTGCTCCAAATCTCGATCGCCACTCCCGAGCAGGACAAGCTGCGCTCCTTCTTGCAGCAGCGTATCCATAGCGCGTAGCAATAGGTCTAGACCCTTTTGCTGGGTCATACGACTGACGACTCCAAATACCGGAATCGTAGGATCCGTCGTGAGCCCATTCAGCGCTTGCAGCTGCGCTTTACAGCGCGCCTTGCCGTTCCACTGCTTAGCGTCAAAATTTTCGATCAATCGGGGATCCGTACCGGGGTTCCACAAGGAATAGTCGACGCCATTTAGGATACCGGTGAGAGATGACTCACGCGCTCGGATCACGCCGTCCAGCCCAGCACCAAATTCGCTCGTCAAAATTTCTTTGGCGTAATTCGGGCTCACCGTGGTGATATGGTCAGCGAGCGCGAGGCCCGCTTTCATGAACGACAAATCACCGTGAAACTCGAGAGCGGCGCCAGGGGCCATCCAAGCCAGCGGCAGCGCGAGCTCGCTCGGGTTGACCCCAGCAAAGCGGCCCTGATAGGCGAGGTTGTGAATGGTGAATACGCTCTTGGCTTGTTTAAGGGGATGACGAGACACATAGGCGGGCGTGAGCCCTGCGTGCCAGTCATGGGCATGCACGATATCGGGCTGCCATTTGGGATCAATTTCACCGGCGGCGAGGTGCGCTGCGACCCAGCTGAGTAAAGCAAATCTTTGCACATTATCGGGCCAGTCTTGTCCATTCGGGGCCTGATACGGGCCACCTGGCCGCGCGTAAAGATAAGGTGCCTCCAGCAAATATACCGGTAGGTCGCTATCGCGCATCCGACCGCGGCAGACACGGATTTTTCCTGCCCCCATAAAGGGACCACAGTCAAAAATAGCGCGTTTACCGACTACGGCATCTGCGATCGCAGGTATCGCCGGCAATAAGAGCCGTACCTCCGCGCCTGCGTTCGCTTGTGCGACGGGCAGCGCAGCGACCACGTCGGCCAGCCCGCCGGTTTTTAGCCAGGGATGTATTTCGGCTGCCACATGCAGCACACGCAGAGAACGGCTTTTAGGCACGAGACAATTATGCCGTAAGTCGAGCTAGCATCTGTCGGGTCACGAGCGTAATGCCAGTCTCCGTGCATAGGAAACGCTCGCCGTCGTATTCGGGGTCTTCGCCAATCACCATCCCATCTGGAATCACGCAGCCGCGATCGATGACAGCTCGGCGGATTTTCGCGCCGCGGCCCACCTGCACGTTGGGTAATAAGACGCTCCAGTGGACTTCGGCATGCGAATGCACTCTCACTCCTGAAAACATCAAGGAGCGCTCGACGTGACCAGAGACAATACAGCCTCCCGAGACCAAAGATTCTAAAGCCAAGCCACGACGATCCGCAGTGTTATGCACAAACTTGGCAGGTGGTAGTTGTGGCTGATAAGTCCAAATGGGCCACCGATCGTCATATAAGTTCAGTAATGGGTCGGTCGCCGTGAGATCAATGTTGGCATCCCAGTAGGCGTCGATGGTACCGACATCGCGCCAATAGGGCGCTTCGCCCGGACGTGTGCCGACCGCACTTTGTTCAAAGCGATGGGCCATCGCCTCGCCGCGCGCCACGATTCTCGGAATGATGTCTTTACCAAAATCATGATTAGATTCTGGATTCCCAGCATCGCAGGATAATTCGTTAAACAAATAGTCGGTGTCAAAGATATAAACACCCATACTGGCCAGCGCCCGCTCAGGGTTGTCTGGCAAACAGGGCGGATCTAGCGGCTTTTCCTCGAACGCGGTGATCAGATTGTCTTCGTTCACAGCCATGACACCGAAGGCACGCGCATCGAGTCGGGGAACTTCTATGCAAGCGACCGAACACGGTTTGCCGTGTGCGGCATGCTCTGCTAGCGCTAATGCATAGTTCATTTTATAGATGTGATCACCAGCGAGAATCACCAGATACTTCGGTCGGTAGCTGGCGATGATGTCCTGGCTTTGATGCACCGCATCAGCGGTACCCTGGTACCAGTTGGACTCGTTCAGGCGTTGCTGTGCAGGCATGACGTCGACAAATTCATTGAGTTCGCCGCGTAGAAAGCCCCAGCCTCGCTGAATGTGTCGCATCAAACTATGACTTTTGTACTGCGTCAGCACACCGATCCGGCGAATACCGGAATTGAGGCAGTTGGATAAGGCGAAATCGATGATGCGAAATTTGCCGCCGAAATACACCGCAGGCTTAGCCCGCCGATCTGTCAGATTAAGCAGGCGACTGCCACGGCCACCGGCAAGCACCAGCGCCATGGCCCGTTTAGGCAGATCTAGACTGACAGCAAGTTCGTGCGGAAGCACACGTCACCTCCCGAGGTAAACGTTTCGAAGGGGGGCTAGCCTCGGTATCATAAACGCAGCGAGCGATCGGAAAAGTATCTTTCATCGCGATCGCGGCGCAAAAATCTTTGTGGCGTTTTTTTGACGCCTCTTGATCGTGACAATACAGCGGCGGCGAAGGGTGAGAGGACAGTGAACAGCGAGATTGAGCGAATTCTGCGCACAGAAGTCGGGGTCGAGCCAGCTGACGCCAGTGCGCGGGATGCTTGGTGGGCTGCAGCCAAGGCGGCGCGCGAGCAGCTATCGTTACGCCAGCTCACTGGCGAGCGCGAGCTTTGCACCGAAAAGGTGCGGCGAGTCTATTACTTGTCGATGGAGTTTTTGATTGGGCGCAGTCTCGGTAACGCCCTACATGCACTAGACCTCGCGCCAAGCGCTCGCGAGGCGTTACAGCAGCACGCGTTCGCGCTCGAAGACATCATGGAACAAGAGCCGGATCCGGGTCTCGGTAACGGCGGACTGGGGCGTTTGGCTGCCTGCTTTTTGGATTCACTGGCAACCCTTGGGATTCCCTCCATGGGTTACGGGATTCGCTATGAGCACGGCATGTTCGCACAAGCGATCCGCGATGGGATGCAGTTCGAATACCCTGACCCGTGGCTGAGTGAGGGTAATCCGTGGGAATTCCCACGGCCTGAAATTGACTATCAGGTCTCTTTCGGTGGCCGAGTGGAGACAGATGAGGGGCAATCGCGCTGGATACCGGCGGGCGAGGTTCGGGCGCAGGCCTTTGATCTCATCATCCCGGGGCAAGGCGTCGAGACTGTAAGCAAGCTTCGACTTTGGCGTGCGGCGGCCCCTGATCGCATTGACCTCTATGCCTTCAATAGCGGTGACTACGCACGGGCCGCTATCGTCAAAAACGAGTACGAAAATATTTCCTGGGTTCTTTACCCTAACGACAGCACACCCGCTGGGCGTGAATTGCGTTTACGGCAGGAGTATTTCTTTGTTTCCGCCTCGTTGCAGGATATTCTCGTCCGTCATCTACACGAGCATGGCCGCTTAGATACGCTCGCCGAGCATGTCGCGATCCACCTGAACGACACGCATCCGGCTATCGCCATCCCAGAGCTGATGCGCTTGCTCTGTGACGAGCATGGCTTCGAGTGGGAGGTCGCTTGGCAGATCTGTGGCCAAGTCTTCTCCTATACCAACCATACGCTGATGCCCGAAGCGCTGGAGACATGGCCAGTCGATCTTGTGCAGCATGTGCTGCCACGACACTTGCAAATCATTTATCAAATCAATCAGCAGCTTCTAGATCATGCGGCTGATGTGAGGCCCGGAGACCTGGATTTTTTAGCTCGCTTGTCATTGATCGACGAACAAGGCGAACGACGCGTACGGATGGCGCATTTGTGTATCGTAGGCAGCCACAAAATCAACGGCGTCTCGGCTTTACATTCCAATCTCCTGTTGCAAACTATTTTTGCGGATTTCGCGGCGCTGTGGCCCGAGCGCTTCACCAACGTCACCAACGGCATTACGCCACGGCGATGGTTGCAGCAGGCAAATACGGGTTTGTCGGGACTGCTGGATGATCAGTTAGGTCGACAATGGCGAAAAAATTTGGATGCGATTAGTGCCTTACGCGTAAAGGCAGATGATCCTGCTGTTCAGCAGCGCTTCAGCGACATCAAACTCCACAACAAGCAGCGGCTCGCCAATTGGATAAGCCGTGAGCTCGGTGTCATGGTCAACCCGAGTAGTTTATTTGATGTGCAAGTCAAGCGTATTCACGAATATAAGCGCCAGTTACTGAATCTTTTACATGTCATTGCCCGTTATCAAAGGATCTGCGAACACCCGGACGGCGACTGGGTACCCCGGACGGTATTCTTTGCCGGCAAGGCAGCTTCTTCTTATGCAATGGCCAAAGATATCATTCGCTTGATTCATGATGTGGCTGCCGTCATCAATACAGATCCGCAGGCCGAGGGGCGATTACAAGTCTTGTTCGTTCCCAACTACAGCGTATCGATCGCTGAGTTGATTATTCCTGCCGCAGATTTATCAGAACAAATTTCGACCGCCGGCACCGAAGCCTCGGGTACAGGCAATATGAAACTGGCGCTCAACGGGGCGTTGACCATCGGCACTGAGGATGGCGCCAACATCGAAATTGCTGAACATGTCGGCAGCCAGCATATTTTCACGTTTGGCTTGCGTGCGCCGGAGGTGGCAGCGCTGCGACGCGAGGGCTATGACCCCATGCGTTTGTATGCCAGCGATACGGCGCTCCGAGAGGTACTCGATGCCATCGCGAGCGGACGCTTTTCGCCAGCGGATCCGCAGCGTCATCGCGGAGTCGTCAATGCTTTACTTTGGGGCGGTGACCACTACCTCTTACTGGCAGATTTCCAAGCCTACGTTGCTGCACAGCGGCGGGTTGATGAGCACTTTCGTGACATATCGGCGTGGCGGCAGTCGGCCTTACTCAACGTAGCCGGGATGGGAGCCTTCTCCTCAGATCGTACGATTCGCGAATACGCGGATCGCATTTGGCGCGTGTCGCCTCGATACTGACATGCGATCGGCGGAGGATATCGCAGCTATCTGCGCAGGCCATCACGCTGATCCGTTCTCAATATTAGGTCCCCACTTTGACGGTAGTGGAGGGCGCTGGCTACGCTCATTCATGCCTAATGCGCGCACCGTTCATGCACGGCTCGCAGATCAGTACGTGCCACTTACCCGCGTTCATGAGCGGGGATTCTTTGAAGGCTTATTAGCTGCTGCTTTACCGGCTAACTATGTCTTACAGGTCGAGTGGGATAATGGTCATCAGGAGACGATAGAAGATCCCTACCGTTTTGATAGCACGCTCGGAGACGTCGATCTTTGGTTGCTACGCGAAGGGACCCATTTGCGGCCCTACGAAATATTGGGTGCGCATCGTCAAACGATTGAGGGAGTCGATGGCGTACGGTTTGTTGTCTGGGCGCCTGAAGCGTTGCGTGTCAGTGTGGTGGGGGATTTCAATTATTGGGATGCGCGTCGTCATCCGATGCGGCGTCTGCACAGCACCGGGTTATTCGAGCTTTTTCTGCCACACGTCAGGATAGACGCGCGTTACAAGTACGATGTATTAGGCGCATCCGGTCGGGTCTGGAGTCAAAAAGCCGACCCCTATGCCTTTCGTAGCGAATTACGGCCCGCCACCGCTAGCATCGTGGCCGATTTACCGCCTCCTGTGGTGTTACCTGACGATCGCCACAGGGCGAACTCTCGCCATGCACCCGTCAGTATTTATGAAGTTCATCCGGGGTCTTGGCGTCGCCAATGGGGCGAGTCTCCATTTCTATCCTGGCAGGCGCTTGGCGATCAGCTCATCCCGTATGTGCAGGAGCTTGGCTTCACACATATCGAACTGATGCCAGTCACAGAGCATCCCTTGGATGCGTCGTGGGGCTATCAGCCGACCGGTATGTACGCTCCAACCGCGCGGTTTGGTGATGCGGCGGCACTACGGGAATTTGTTAACCGCTGTCATGCGGCTGGAATAGGGGTCTTGCTTGACTGGGTTCCCGCTCACTTTCCAAGCGACTCACATGGGCTAGGGCGGTTTGATGGCAGTGCCCTTTATGAACATGCTGATCCACGCGAGGGGCTACACCGCGATTGGAACACCTTGATCTATAACTATGGCCGAGCAGAGGTCAAAAATTTCTTGATCGGGAGCGCGCTCTACTGGCTCGAGCGTTATGGCTTTGACGGCTTACGCGTGGATGCCGTGGCCTCGATGCTGTATCGAGATTACAGCCGTGAAGAAGGCCATTGGGTACCGAATATTCACGGCGGTCGGGAAAATATAGAGGCTGTACACTTTCTGCAGCGTTTAAATGAAATCATTGGTCAAGAGCGCGCCGCTGCAGTGACGATCGCCGAAGAGTCCACCGCGTGGCAGGGAGTCTCGCGACCGACCCATGCAGGCGGGCTGGGGTTTCACTACAAGTGGAACATGGGCTGGATGAATGACACGCTTCGCTATATTTCGCGTGATCCCCTTTATCGCCGACATCACCAAAACGAGCTGACCTTTGGCTTGTGCTATGCCTTCAGCGAAAACTTTGTATTACCGATTTCGCATGACGAAGTGGTGCATGGCAAGGGGTCCTTACTCGGTAAGATGCCGGGCGACCGGTGGCAACGGTTCGCTAATCTTCGAGCTTATCTTGGCTTTATGTATGCCCATCCCGGTAAGAAGCTTCTCTTCATGGGCTGCGAGTTCGGCCAAGAACGAGAATGGGACCATGATCGCGAACTAGATTGGGCTCTATTAGATCAGGCGGATCACGCCGGTGTACAGCGTCTCGTTAAAGATCTCAACCGACTGTATCGAGCGCTACCGGCTTTGCACCAATTAGATAGTGAGTCGGATGGTTTTGAATGGATTGATCACTCCGATCACGATCACTCCGTGATTTGCTTTTTACGTCGTGCGCGTAACCCCGATCGTGAGGTATTGGTAGTCTGTAATTTCACGCCAATGGTTCATGAGGCTTATCGGGTGGGGGTCTCAAGACCCGGTCGTTACCGAGAGTGCTTAAATACCGATTCGCGCCATTACGCGGGGAGCGACGTCGGTAACCCCTTTGGCGAGGTCACCACTGAGGCGATTGGTTGGCACGGACGAGACTACTCACTGTGCTTACGCCTTCCGCCGCTGGCAACCGTATTCTTTGAATGTCTATGAGCCAAACGCAGCGTTTACAGCGTGGCTCCGCGTACCCACTTGGCGCCAATGTCAGCGCCGAGGGTGTAAATTTCGTGGTCTTCTCTGCGCACGCGGATGCCATCGATCTCTGTGTGTTCGATTATCGTGGTGAGGAGCTACTGTGGTCGGAGCCTTTACCCGGGCGTACCGCTAACATTTGGCACGGATTCTTGCCGAACGCACAACCAGGGTTGGTATACGCCTATCGTGCATCGGGCCCGATCGCACCCCACGAGGGACACCGATTCGATTCAGAGCGCTTATTGCTTGATCCCTATGCTCGAGAAATCGTTGGCGAGTTTTCTTGGCGTTCAGCGGAGCCACCGGCTTTAAAGGCGCGTGTCATTGCCTCTGAGCCAGCACCCGATGCATCGCTTCGGCCGCGTATCCCGAGTGAATCTCGGATCATTTATGAATTACACGTCAAAGGTTTTAGTCAGCAGATGATGGCGATTGAGGCAGACTTGCGCGGAAGCTATGCCGCCCTGGCGCAGCCTGCCGCTCTCAGTCATCTCAAGCAATTGGGTGTGACCACCGTTTCTTTGTTACCGGTACAACAGGTCTTGAGCGAGCGAGCCCTCTCTGAACGGGGTCTGGTCAATTATTGGGGTTACAACACGCTTGGGTTTTTCTGCCCGGACCCACGACTCGCGAGCAAGCGCGCCCAGGCGATAGGTGAGTCGCCCCATGACCTACACAACGCACGCGCGGTGCGAGATGAATTTCGCGCGATGGTCGATGCTCTGCATCAGGCAAACATTGAAGTCATCCTCGATATCGTTTTAAACCATACCTGCGAGTCCGATCACACTGGGCCCACACTCTCTTGGCGGGGGCTCGACAATGCGAGCTGGTATCGACTTGATCACGACTGGCCTGATCGGTATGTCAACGACAGTGGTTGCGGTAATACACTCGATACCCGCCAGCCCCGAGTGCTGCAGTTCGTCATGGATGTACTGCGGTTTTGGGTCAAAGAAATGGGGGTTGATGGCTTTCGATTTGATCTTGCGCCTATCCTTGCCCGAGGGGATCACGGCTTTGAGTCTCGACATGCTTTTTTTCAAGCGATATCCCAAGACCCCGTTTTATCGAGCGTGTTGCTGATTGCCGAGCCATGGGATGTGGGCCCTAATGGGTATCAGCTTGGCGCTTTTCCCGACGGGTGGTTGGAGTGGAATGATCGATTCCGTGATGACATGCGACGATTTTGGCTTTGCGGCCATGTGACGCGCGGAGAATTTGCTCAGCGGCTATGTGCCTCGGCGGATATTTTTCAGCGTGGGCATCGTCTGCCCAGCGAGTCGGTGTGCTATCTGAGCTCGCATGATGGCTTTACCTTACGAGATCTTGTGACCTATGAGCAGCGTCACAATGAATTAAATGGTGAGCACAACCGTGACGGGCATTCCGCGAATTTCAGCTGTAATTTTGGCGTCGAGGGGGAGACAGACCATCTTGAGGTCGTCGTGGCTCGACAGCGTATGCAGCGAGCACTACTCGCCACGTGTTTACTGGCCCAAGGCACCCCGATGTTGGCGGCCGGGAGTGAGCTCGGACACACTCAACGCGGTAACAACAACGCATATTGTCAGGATAATGCGCTGAGCTGGCTAGACTGGTCGGCTGCAGACACCGCGATGATGACTTTTACTTCACATGTTGTGGCCCTTCGGCATCGGTACCAACCGTTTATCAATCACTGGTATCAGGGTGCGAGGGGTGAACACGCCGAGCATGATTTAGATTGGCTATCAGCGAGTGGCGAGCGCTTGGAGGGTGAGGCGTGGCAACACTCTGAAGATCGTTGTCTGGGTGCCTTACTCAATGAAACGGGATCCGGAGAGACCCTGCTCCTGTTGATCAATGGCGAGGCGGCGAGACGGCCCTTTTCTTTGCCTGCGGGCCATTGGCAACTATTGCTAGACAGCACCGATGAGCAGGGTGGGGCATCATCCGTTTTACATGGCGACCCTGTATCGCTGACGAGCACGCTCAATTTACCGGGTCACGCTGTGATGTTGCTGTGTCGACAGCGTGATGGGTTCCCATCGTGAGATTTCCACGCGCGAGCGGTGTTTTATTACACCCTACGAGTTTACCGGGTCCGCATGGTAGTGGGGATCTCGGGGCAAGCTGCTATCATTTCATTGATTGGTTAGCAACAGCGGGTCAAAAGCTCTGGCAAGTATTGCCTTTGGGGAATATCGGCGCAGGCTACTCGCCTTATATGAGCCCTTCGGCGTTTGCCGGTAATCCTTTGCTGATCGACTTACACGAGCTTGCCGAGCATGGCTGGTTGAGTCGCGATGAGTTACGGGCAGAGGCTGGTTTTGACTCGCAGACGATTCACTTTGAAAAAGTAGTGCCTTGGCGTGAACAGCGTCTAGCCGCGGCGGCTGCCGGTTTTTTTGCTAAGGCGCGTGCAAGAGAACGCGAAGAGTTCCAGCATTTTTGCGAACAACAAGCGCATTGGCTCGAGGACCACGCGCTGTACATGGCTTTGCAGACGGCGTATGGAGCGCGTAGCTGGCAGCAGTGGCCGGACGGACTTGCGCAGCGGGCACCCCAAGCGCTGACCGACGCGCGCCGACATTTTCAAAGCGCGATCGATGAACAAAAGTTTTGGCAATGGAATTTCTTTCGACAATGGCAATCGATTCGTCGCTATGCGAATGAAAAGGGGATACAGGTCATCGGCGATGCGCCTATTTTCGTTGCCTTGCAAAGTGCGGATGTATGGGCGCAACGGCATTTATTTGAATTAGACGCATCCGGCAGACCCGAGGCGGTCGCCGGTGTTCCACCTGATTACTTTAGTGCGACCGGGCAGCGCTGGGGGAATCCCCTTTACCGCTGGAGCACCCATGCGCAAGAGGGCTATCAATGGTGGATTGAGCGAGTACGCAGTAGCCTGCAGTTGTTCGACATACTGCGAATTGATCATTTTCGTGGCTTTGCGGCGCATTGGCGAATTCCAGTGCATGAGGCGACTGCGCTCAAAGGAGAGTGGGTGCTTGGGCCGGGGGCAGCCTTATTTGATGCACTGGCGAGCGCGCTGGGACCGCTGCCGATCATTGCTGAGGATCTCGGGATTATTACGCCTGATGTGGTGAGCTTGAGGCGGCGATTTGATTTGCCTGGGATGGCGGTGCTGCAATTTGCCTTTGGGGGAGATAGTGGCAACTTATACCTGCCGCATAATCACCACTCAGATCTCGTCGTGTATACCGGCACGCACGACAACAATACCTCGGTGGGTTGGTGGCAAAGCCTAGATCCAGAGGAACAAGGTCGAGTATGTGACTATTTGGGGGCTACACCGCAAGAAATTCATTGGAGTTTGATTCGTCTCGCTTGCGCAAGCGTCGCGGACACCGCGATACATCCGCTACAGGATGTACTTGGACTCGATGCGAGCCATCGCATGAATGTACCGGGACATGGTGATCATTGCTGGCGGTGGCGCTTTACGTGGGAAGAGTTCGGACCGGAGCCTGCTGAGCGCCTCGCAGCGCTTTGTCGGCTCTATCGGCGTGATGGCACGCCACTCAATTATTAACACTCAATGATTAAGCTGTAGCGTTCCTACAAGTTCGCTGATGTTTGATAGACCGTGCTGAGTT
>CAZSRB010000008.1:0-47152 GCA_964609065.1 uncultured Acidibacter sp.
AATCAGATTTATCTGGATGGGAATTCATTGGGTCCGATGACTCATCGGGCTCGTGCACAGGTACAGCAGCGTTTGCAGGAATGGCAGGCTGATCTCATCGCGGGTTGGTCGCATAGACAGTGGATCGACTATCCCCAGCGCCTCGGCGCTAAACTTGCGCCGCTTTTGGGGGCCAAGCCTCACGAGGTTCAGGTTGTCGACTCGACGTCGCTAAACCTTTTTAAGCTCGCGTGCGCCGCGGTGTTGTCGGCACGAGCGCGAGAGCCCGCGCGAGCCCGCTATCGTATTGTCACCGAGCAGGGAAATTTTCCGACGGTGCCATACATGCTGGAGGGTCTCGGTCGTTTGGCCGCCGATATTCAGGTGGATGTTGTGCCGCGTGAGAAGCTGTGCGCGGCGATGACCGATGAGACGGCGCTTTTGGTGTTGACGCACGCGCATTATCTGTCGGGTGAAGTGTTTGATCTTGAAGAGATGACTTCGAAAGCGCACGCGCAGGGTATTCAAATTCTTTGGGATTTATCCCATTCAACGGGTGTCTTACCCTTGAATTTAACTCAGGCCAACGTGGATTTCGCAGTGGGCTGTGGCTACAAGTATCTGAACGGGGGTCCCGGGGCGCCCGCTTTTTTATATGTTCGGGAAGACTTGCAAGCAGCATCATCGTCAGTATTGAGCGGCTGGCTGGGGCACCGCGAGCCCTTTGCCTTCGAAGATACTTACGCGCCGGGAGAGGGCTTAGATCGGTTTCGCTGTGGAACGCCGCCAGTCTTAGCCTATGCGGCGCTGGAGGGTGCGCTGGAGATTTTTGAGGGGCTCAATATCGACGACTTACGAAAAAAATCGCTGGCGTTGTCGGAGTTGTTGATTAAGTTGCTGGATCCCGCCTTGCAGAAGCGGGCTTTAACGTTGGTGTCGCCACGAGATGGGGCGTTACGCGGAGGCCACGTCTCTTTTGCGCATCCCGATGCACAAAGAATAATGGCGGCGCTTGCTCAAGATGGTGTCGTTGGCGACTATCGGCCGCCCCATTTTCTCAGGTTTGGTCTTTCGCCCCTATACCTGCGTTATGTCGATATCTGGGCGGCCGCTGAGAAAATTACTCGTCAGGTTGATGCCGTGGCGGCCTGATCAAATAGCTTTGCTGCCAGCAGCCAAAGCGCGACATAAAAAAGCGTAAACACAGGCAAAAACGCCATGCCTGACGCCCAAGCGCCTATCCCAATGAGTAACTGAATAGCCGCCATCACGCGCAGGGTACGGGCGAGGCCCGCGGCATCACAGCGCGTAATGAATGCACCGATGAGTCCTGCCAGTAAAATCACAAAGAAAACTAAGTTTTGAGGATTTTCTTCGTTACCGATAATGCCGACGGCTAAATTAGCCCACACCATCAAAAATCCACCGCCGACTGCCAATAAGGCCCCCAGACGGTAGGAGCGTTGGCTGCTTAGGCGCATCGCGAGTTCTACCGCGACGCACGCGCTGCCTAACATGACCCCAGCGACGGCAAAATCGAACCCGGACCAGTTGACGTCTGACGTCCCTTGCATCGCTAACCACGGCGTCGCGAGCGCTACGAGCGCTGACCCCCATAACGCGATACGCCATCGACTAAAAAGAGGGGTCGGCGATTGTTTCGGGGGCTCAGCGCCAGGCGTGGGAGTGGCTTCGAAGTTGGGGTGCACAGTTAGGTGAAGAATAGCACGAGACGGAGTTAGCACGAGACGGAGCTAGCACGAGACGAGATTTGCGATGCCACATATTGGCTGTTTGGGAAGTTTTGGGACTACGGGTTCGCAGGCGGTTAGCGTTAGCGTTCCACCCTTCGTACGCAGGCATTCATGAGGGGGGGGTAGCTTTATGCAGACCGAGTCGGGATTTCAGAAAGTAGACGTCGAAGCCTGTCGGAGCCCAGACGATTTTTCAGCTCAATCTAACGCCGCCTTGCTGGCGGTCGTGGTGCATCTTTCGGGCCTGCTAACGCTATTTGTGGGGCCGTTACTGGTTTACCTGTTACGTGACTCGCGTACCGACTTTGTCGCGCGTGCTGCCCGAGAAGCGCTTAACTTTCAACTGACATTGCTTTTGGCATGGATCATTACTTTGATTTCCATGTTTTTCATTGTGGGTTTCTTTGTCCTGCCTTTTCTCGGTTTGATCAGCGTCGCGATGCCTGTGTGGGCGGCTGCGATGACCTCGCGAGGGGAGTCGTATCGCTATGTCGTCTCGTTACGGCTCATCTGACGCGATCCTTGGGAGTCTGCGCTCGTTCGCGGGTGTTTGAGAGGCAAGGCTCGTGCAGACTGGACGGATGGCTCGGTATTTTTTCGGGCAGGAGATGGTCGGGATGAGAGGATTTGAACCTCCGACTCCTACGTCCCGAACGTAGTGCTCTACCAGGCTGAGCTACATCCCGATACTGGTTACGCGCCGATCAGGAGGAGCGCTCGACCGCGAACCGGGCGAGAGTCGCGAGACCTTGTTTGTAGGGCGTTTCGGGCAGCGCATGCAACGCTGTCAACGCCTGATCGGCCTCGTCCTGAGCGAGGCGGCGAGTGTACTCAAGAGACCCCGTTGATTCAATTGCAGCGGCAATCACCTCTAGTTGATCGAGGCCGCCTTGTTCAATCGCAGCGCGGATGATGTCCCTGACTTGACCATCTTCCGTGCGCCGTAAAGCCTGAATGAGCGGGAGCGTTGGCTTACCCTCAGCGAGATCATCACCCAAATTCTTACCCAGCTCTTCTGGATTGGATTGGTAATCGAGTACATCGTCGATGAGCTGATAGGCGGTGCCCAGATGTCGACCGTATTCCGCGAGCGCCTTTTGCTGACTCGGACTCGCACCGGCAATCACCGCGGCCACTTCAGCGCCCGATTCAAAGAGCTTGGCCGTTTTGCGGTAGATCACCTCTAGATACCGTTGCTGGGTTGTCTCGGGGTCATTGGCGTTCATCAACTGCAGAACTTCACCCTCAGCGATCACGTTGGTCGCCTCGGACATGATTTCCATCACTCGCTGCGAGCCAATCGCCGCCATCATCTGAAAAGCGCGGGAATAGACGAAATCCCCCACCAAAACGCTCGCTTGGTTGCCATAGACCGAGTTGGCGGTATCGCGACCTCGACGTTTGGAGGAGCCGTCGACCACATCGTCGTGCAACAGCGTCGCGGTATGGATGAATTCTATAAAGGCCGCTGCGTCGATATGGCTTGAGCCTCGGTAGGCGCAGGCGCGGGCAGCCAACAGCACAATGAGCGGCCGCAGACGTTTACCGCCGCCTGAGATAATGTGCTCGGCCACCTGATCAACGAGTTCCACCGAGCTTTTCATGCTCGAGCGGATCACCGCGTCGACCGCGCCAAGGTCGGGTCGAACGAGGTCCTTGACGGTTGCCAGTATGCTCACGGGGAGGGATGGTAGCCGAGACCCTAAACCTTTGAAACCCAAAGGCTCTTGCAGGTCACTGAGCGAGCCCGAAAAGCGTCGATTAAGGTTTGACCCGCCGCAAGGCGGACAGTAGACTACGCGGCCTTTTCCGGAGGACATCATGTACGCGGTCATCGCCACGGGCGGCAAGCAATATCGAGTTGAAGAAGGCAGCGTGCTGCGCGTCGAGCTATTGGACGCGGCAGAGGGCGCTGAGGTCACATTTGACGACGTGCGTCTCGTCGGCGAGGGCGAGTCCGTCAAGCTCGGTACGCCGAAGCTCGCTGGGGCGAGTGTGTCAGCGACAGTGCAACGTCACGGACAGGGCGACAAGGTGAGTATCGTCAAGTTCCGTCGTCGCAAGCACTACCTGCGTATGAAGAACCACCGTCAAAAATTCACCGAAGTCAAAGTTACGGGTATCGTCGCCGGCTGAGCCGCAGCGATGAGTTGAGCACGGAGCACGAGTTAGATGGCACACAAAAAAGCAGGCGGCAGTACTAAGAACGGTCGCGAGTCACACAGCAAGCGTCTCGGCGTCAAAATCTTTGGAGGCCAGCAGGTCAACCCAGGTAACATCATCATTCGTCAGCGCGGCACGCAGTATCGCGCCGGTGTGAATGTCGGCATGGGTACGGACCACACCTTGTTCGCGCTGACTGGTGGCAAAGTGAAGTTCCAGCGTCGTGGACCTGCGCAGAAGATGTTCGTTAACGTGGTCGCTGAGTAAGCGGCGCGTAGCGCAACCGGATGAGAAAGCCCCGGCCGCGTGCCGGGGTTTTTGTTTGCGGCGTAGACGAGACGTGGCACCCAAGGCTAAGCAGGTGGATGTCCTCAATGAAATTTGTCGATGAGGCGAGAATTCATGTTCAGGCGGGCAATGGCGGTCGCGGCTGCCTGAGCTTTCGTCGCGAGAAATTTTTGCCTTTCGGTGGCCCCGACGGGGGCGATGGCGGTCATGGGGGTAGCGTCATTTTGCGTGCTGCACCCGGCATCAATACTTTGGCTGATTTTCGGGTCGAGCGGACATTCAAAGCGAAATCGGGTCAGCCGGGTAGCGGGAATGATTGTTTTGGACGGGGTGGCGACGATTTGGTGGTCCCAGTTCCTGTCGGCACAGTGATACGCGACTCAGAAACAGGTGAACAGATTGGTGACCTCGTCAATGAGGGCGATGAGTTACTCGTTGCCCGCGGGGGTAAGGGCGGTTGGGGGAATACCCGCTTCAAAAGTAGTACCAATCGTGCGCCACGTCAGTTTGGGCCAGGATTGCCGGGTGAGAAACGTACCCTAGAACTTGAGATGCGAGTGATTGCGGACGTGGGTTTGCTGGGGATGCCCAATGCCGGGAAATCAACGCTGATCAGTGTGCTCTCCTCGGCGCGACCTAAGATCGCCGATTACCCGTTCACGACTCTGCATCCCAACCTCGGTGTGGTGTACTGCGGCGAGCATCGTAGTTTCGTCATGGCTGATATCCCCGGTTTGATTGAGGGAGCGGCAGAAGGGGCGGGTCTTGGGATTCGTTTCTTGCGTCACTTACAGCGCACGCGGGTGCTCTGGCATGTGCTCGATATCGCGCCCGTTGATCCTGAGGCCGATCCGGTGCGCGATGCGCGCGCCATTGTGGCTGAGCTGAAAAAGTTCTCTAAGGATCTAGCCGCAAAGCCCCGTTGGTTGGTCTTAAACAAAGCAGACCTGATGCCTAGTGATGAGGCGCAAAAGCTCGCCAAAGATATCGTGCGCCGATTACGGCATAAGGGTCCATGGTTCCTGGTATCGGCGGTCTCGGGTCAGGGGACGCGTCAATTAGCTGAGCAAGCGATGGATCTCATCGAAGCGTCCACCGAGTCTTCGGCTGACGCGTCGAAGAGCGATATCGGTGATTTGGATGCCCGAGCGGAACGATAAAGTTCGACGTCGCTTGGCAGCAGGTAAATTGCGCCTGCGTATTCGCGATCTGCGTAATCTTGGGCCAGGTGCAGAACAGCGTTTAGCGACAGTCGGTATCGATTCGGTCGAGGCGCTGCGCGCTCGTGGCGCCGTGGGCGCATTTTTGGATTTGAAAGCCTCGGGTCGGTCGCCCACGCTCAATTTCCTCTGGGCGCTGCATGGCGCGCTCGAACCTTGGCCCGAGGGGCGCGACTGGCGAGAGGTGGCTCGCAGCGAGCAACGCGTCCCGTTGCTGCTGGCTGTTGAGGGAGATCATGAAAAAACCCAGACCGCTACGGAGCAGGTCTGGGTTCCTGGGTTACCCTTTTAATCGGGTAATCGTGTCGTTTGCGTAAGCGCCTTAGGCGAGCGCTTTCAACTTTGCGGCTAACCGTGATTTGTGGCGCGAGGCCTTGTTCTTGTGTACCAAGCCCTTATTGACCAGAGAATCCACCACGGAGGTCGCACTCTGATAGGCGGTCGTGGCTTCGCTCTTGTTGCCGGAGGCGATGGCGTCAACGGCTTTACGAATCGCCGAGCGCGACTTAGAACGCAGCGCGACGTTACGCGCGCGGTGTTTGACGGCTTGACGGGCAGCTTTCTCGGCAGATTTGGTGTTGGCCACGGAATATCCCTGAGCTCAAAAAGGCGCGTATTCTCGTTATCGGGGGCTCGGATGTCAATGTTACTCACCGTAATCGCGGCCCATCGGGTTATAGTCTGCCTCGCGCCATGAGCCTCGCCCTGTTCAAGCATACCTCCGTCGTAGGTCTGACAACCTTGCTCTCGCGCGTCACGGGGCTTGCGCGAGACATGGCGTACTCCCAAGCGTTTGGTGCCGGCAGCCTGATGGACGCCTTCCTGGTGGCGTTCAAAATCCCGAATTTCTTGCGGCGACTCTTTGCCGAGGGCGCGTTTTCTCAGTCCTTTGTACCAGTGATCTCTGAATATAAGGTCAAGCAGGGACCTCAGGAGGTGCGCGAGCTCGTCGCGGGTGTCCAAGGCACGCTAGGTGCGGTGTTATTGGCCGTGACGGTGATCGGCGTGATCGCGGCTCCACTGATTATTTTGCTGTTTGCGCCCGGGTTTACTCAGCAGGCAGGTCAATACGAGCTCGCGGTAGAGATGCTGCGCTGGACTTTCCCATACCTCTTTTTCATCTCGCTAACCGCTTTGTTCAGCGGCGTACTGAATAGCCACGGACGCTTCGCTTTACCGGCTTTTACCCAAGTGGTGATGAATCTCGTGATGATCGGTTTCGCCTTGGGTCTGGCGACACAGTCGGAAAACCCTGGGGTGACGCTCGCGATCGGTGTGTTTGTAGCGGGGCTTGCGCAGGTGCTCGTACAGTTACCCGCGGTGGCATCGCTAGGCTTTTTAACCTGGCCGCGGTGGCGACCCGCAGCCGAGGGTGTACGAAAAGTCGGCCGACTGATGCTGCCTGGAATCTTTGGTTCATCGATGGCGCAGGTCAGTCTGCTGTTGGATACCATCATCGCCTCATTTTTGATGACGGGCAGTATCGCTTGGTTGTACTACGCCGATCGACTCATGGAGTTTGCACTCGGTGTCTTCAGTATCGCCTTAGCCACGGTTATTTTGCCGCGGCTATCGGCAGAGCATGCAGCAGGTGATCATCAAAGATTTTCGGCAACTCTCGACTGGTCGTTGCGATGGGTACTGATCGTAGTGGTGCCTGCAGCAGCGGGTCTTTTGATCTTGGCGGGCCCTTTGACCGCAACAATTTTCGGCTACGGGGAGTTCGGCGTACGAGACATTGAAATGACGCGTTATGCCCTGATGGCGTACTCATGGGGCTTGATCGGCTTCAGTCTCGTGAAAGTGCTGGCTCCCGGTTATTTTGCGCGTCAAGACACGCGTACTCCGGTTCGCATCGGGCTCATCGCCTTAGCCGTGAATATGTCTCTGAACCTCGCCGTGGTTCTGCCTGCGCACTACGCGGGCTTTGCGACCCCCTTCGTGTTGTTGGCCACCTCGACCTGTGTCTCGGCAGCTGTCAACGCCGCCCTGTTGTGGCGGGGTTTGCGTCAGCAAGGCGTTTACCAACCCGCACCCGGATGGTGGCGCTTGTCGCTGCAGGTCAGTCTCGCCACGCTCGCCATGGTGGCAGTGATACTGGTGCTGGATGGTCCGCTTGAGGCGTGGGTGGCGGCGTCCCTCGCACGACGTATGGCGCATCTTGCGGTCTGCATTGCCGCAGGCATGGTGGTGTACGCGGCAGTGCTCTGGTTACTCGGGCTACGCCCGAGCGCGCTGCGCACCCGTGAGGGGTCAGCTCGACTATAATTTCAAGCGCTATGGAGCTCGTACGCGGGTCTCTCAACGTGCGCGAGTCCCTTTGCGGTGGAGTCGTCACACTGGGTAGTTTTGATGGCGTTCATCTTGGGCATCAAGCCCTCGTGCGCGCCACGGTGACGCTTGCCCGACGTTTGGGTGTCCCCGCCATCATGCTGAGCTTTGAGCCGTTGCCGCGCGAGTATTTGCAGCCGCAGGCACCGCCAGCACGATTGACCAATTTACGCGAGCGCTGGCGGGTCCTGCAGGGCATGGGTCTCGATGCGCTGGTGTTATTGCGTTTTGATGAAGCGCTGCGACAGATGACCGGCAATGAGTTCCTTGAGCTGCTGACAAAACGCCTCGCCGTACGTGGCGTGGTGGTCGGTCATGATTTTCGTTTCGGCAGAGGGGGCGAGGCGAACGCAGAATTTTTGCAGGTGGCGGGTCGCGAAGCCGGCTTTTCCGTTGAGGTCGTCTCGCCGGTTGAAACTGAGGGTGCGCGCGTCAGCAGTAGTGCGGTCCGGACTGCGTTGGCGAATGGAGCCTTTGGTGAGGCGGCTCGATTACTAGGTCGCCCCTACAGTATGCGTGGCCGAGTGGTCGCAGGTCAGCAACTCGGGCGTACACTCGGCTTTCCGACTGCCAATTTGCGTTTGCGTCGACGAGTGAGCCCCTTGCAAGGGATCTACGCCGTGCGGGTCAAGGGCGTTGCTGATGAGGGTTGGCCCGCAGTGGCTAGCCTTGGGACGCGGCCGACGGTCGGTGGGGTCGAGCCCCTGCTTGAGGTATTTTTGTTGGATTATTCGGCGGATTTATATGGCCGCGAACTGGAGGTGGAATTCATCGCGCACCTACGTGATGAATTGCGGTTCGAGAGCGTGGAGTTGATGGTGGCACAGATGCATCGCGACGTTGCGGTGGCGCGTGAGCGATTGGATGGAACACAGCAGTGACTGATTACAAGCAGACGATCAATTTGCCGCAAACGGCTTTCCCGATGAAGGCTGATCTCGCGCGACGCGAGCCGCAGCAACTGGCGCGGTGGATTGAAGAGGATACCTATGGCGAGCTACGCAAACTCGCAGCAGGCCGGCCAAGTTTCGTGCTGCACGATGGGCCTCCTTATGCCAACGGCACCATTCATATTGGGCATGCGGTCAATAAAATCCTCAAAGATATTATCGTCAAGGCGCGTACTCTTGAGGGTTTTGATGCGCCCTATATCCCAGGCTGGGACTGTCATGGCTTGCCGATCGAATTGGCAGTTGAGAAAAAACGGGGGCGACCCGGTCAAAAATTGTCGGTCAACGAGTTTCGAGCGGCTTGTCGTGAGTTTGCCGCTGCGCAGGTTGAGCAGCAGCGAGAGGACTTCAAACGTTTAGGGGTGCTCGGCGATTGGGATCGCCCGTATCGTACGATGGACCCTGCGTATGAGGCGGCTCAAATTCGCGCTTTCGGCAAGATCATCGCCAATGGACATCTTTATAAAGGTGCAAAGCCGGTTCACTGGTGTCTCGATTGTCGTTCGGCACTCGCTGAGGCCGAGGTCGAGTACGAAGAGAAAACGTCTGCGGCCATTGATGTCGGTTTTAGGGTTGTTGATACCCAAGAATTAGCGCAGCGGATGTCGCTATCGCCATCACAGACGGAAGGCGCGCAGCTTGTTATCTGGACGACGACCCCTTGGACTTTGCCCGCCAATGAGGCGGTGGCTGTGGGTGCGGAGATTGACTACACGCTGGTAGCGGCGCATCGCGGGGAAAATGGCGCTGAGGTACGAGTGGTGGTCGCAAGCGATCTCCTTGAGGCCTGTCTTGCGCGCTATGGTTGGTCCGATGCGAAGCAGCTGGGTCGATGCGCGGGTGCGTCCCTAGAGGGTCTATCACTGCAGCACCCGTTCCTCACAAAGCAGGTCCCCGTCATCACCGGTGAACATGTCACGCTCGAATCGGGTACGGGTGCGGTGCACACTGCGCCCGCGCATGGTCAGGAAGATTTCATCGTGGGGCAGCGGTACGGCTTACCCGTTAAAAACCCGGTGGGTGGCGATGGTCGCTTCCTGCTCGGAACGCCGCTGGTCGAGGGTCTACACATCAATGAGGGCGGCGCGCAGTTAATTGAGATGATGCGTGTCAGTGGAGCGCTACTGCATGATGAAGCGTGGCGTCACAGTTATCCTCATTGTTGGCGACATAAGACGCCCGTGATTTTTCGTGCAACGCCTCAGTGGTTCATCAGCATGGATCAAAAGGGCCTGCGGCAGCAGGCCATCAAAGATATCAAGGGTGTCAAGTGGACGCCGGCTTGGGGAGAGCAGCGTATTACGGGGATGATTGAAAATCGTCCCGATTGGTGTATCTCTCGGCAACGGACCTGGGGGGTGCCCATTCCGCTCTTTGTACACAAAGTATCGGGGGAGCTACATCCCAACACTTTGGCGCTGCTCGAGAAGGTGGCCGAGCGTGTGCAAGTAGGCGGCATTGAAGCGTGGTTTGCGCTTGAGTCGAGTGAGCTTCTCGGTGATGAGGCTCAGGACTACGACAAGGTGCAGGACGTCATGGATGTCTGGGCGGACTCAGGGCTCTCCTTTGAGTGCGTGGGTCACTCACGATCAGAGATTACGGCTCCCGTTGATTTATATCTTGAAGGGTCTGATCAGCACCGCGGTTGGTTCCACTCTTCGCTATTAATGTCAGAAGCGCTCTACGCTCGCGCGCCGTATCGAGCGGTCTTAACTCACGGATTTACGGTCGATGACAAGGGCCGTAAAATGTCCAAATCTTTGGGCAATGTGATTGCGCCGCAAAAAGTAATGCAGAGTCTTGGAGCGGACGTGCTGCGTTTGTGGGTGGCAGCGACCGATTACGCCAATGAAATGAGCGTGTCGGATGAGATCCTGCAGCGTATGTCTGACTCCTATCGGCGCATGCGTAACACGTTAAGATTTTTGCTTGGCAATATGTCGGGCTTTGATCCGAGCAGCGATATCGTACCGACATCCGAGATGGTGGCGCTTGATCGTTGGGCCGTTCAACGGGCCGCAGCCTTACAGGACGAGATCCGGGCCGCCTACGAGACGTACGACTTTCACCTCATCTATCAAAAGGTGCATAACTTCTGCATCGTTGATTTGGGTGGCTGTTACTTGGATGTGCTCAAGGATCGGCTTTACACCACGCCGACAAAGTCCTTGGCGCGTCGTTCTGCGCAGACCGCGATGTATCACATCGCACACGCGATGGTGCGTTGGTTGGCGCCTATCCTCTCGTTTACGGCCGAAGAGGTTTGGCAACAACTCCCAGGTGCTCAAGCTCGCTCAGTGTTTCATGAGACGTGGCATGCACTTCCGACCTGTGCGTCCGATCCGATTGATTGGGGTGCTTTGATGGATCTGCGTACCGACGTACAGCGTAGGCTCGAGAAGTTGCGTGAAAGCGGTGAGATTGGCGCACCTCTAGAGGCCGAAGTACGCATCGTATGCTCCCCGCAGCAGGCGCAAGTGTTAGGCGCCTTAGGGGATGAGTTGCGTTTCTTTTTGATTACCTCGGCAGCGTCGGTCGAGGGCATTGCGGGTCACGAGGGTCTAGAGATCACCCTGCAGAAAACGTCTGCTCCAAAATGTGTACGTTGTTGGCACCGACGTGAGGATGTGGGGCAATACACTGAGCACCCAGAGCTCTGCGGTCGGTGTGTGCAGAATGTGACCGGTGAGGGTGAGGAGCGGCATTACGCATGACTAGCTCGCCACGACTGCGTGAATGTGGTTGGCGTTGGCTGCCGCTAAGTGCGGGTCTCGTTTTCTTAGATCAGCTGAGTAAAGCCTGGATAGAAACCAATTATCTGCTCGGTGAATACACGCCGGTCTTTTTTTGGTTGGATATCACCCGTCTACACAATCCTGGCGCCGCTTTCAGCTTTTTGGCGGACGCGGGCGGCTGGCAGCGTTGGTTTTTTACGGTACTCGCGCTCGGGATCAGCGTGGGTCTCGTGATCTGGTTGCGACGCTTGCATGTGCGGGAGGAAAGGTGGCTTGTGGTGGCTCTAGCCAATATTTTGGGGGGCGCCGTAGGCAATGTGATTGACCGCGTACAGCACGGGTATGTGGTCGACTTCATTCACGTGCATTGGGGAGACGCGTATTTCCCCGCTTTCAATGTGGCCGATTTGGCGATCAGTATTGGCGCTGGACTGATCTTGCTGGATGCCTTGCGGGATTGGCGTGCGAGTCGTGGACAGGTAAGTTAGCGAGTCATGCAAATTAAGCTAGCCAATCCGCGTGGATTTTGTGCCGGAGTCGATCGGGCGATCGAGATCGTCGAGCGGGCGATCGAATTGTTCGGTGCGCCGATTCATGTGCGTCATGAGGTGGTTCACAACCGGCATGTCGTCGAACGTTTGCGCGAGATGGGCGCGATATTCGTTCAGGAACTTGATGAGGTGCCTGACGACGCGACGGTGATTTTCTCTGCGCACGGTGTCTCCAAAGCGGTGGAAGATGAAGCTAAGCGGCGTCGTCTCAATGTGTTTGACGCCACCTGTCCACTCGTGACGAAAGTGCACATGGAAGTTCGTCGCTACGCGCGTGAGGGTCGTGATGTCATCCTGATCGGTCATACGGGGCATCCAGAGGTCGAGGGTACGCTCGGTCGATTTGATGCGTCGTTCGGCGGTCAGATGCGCTTGGTCGAATCGGTGGAGGACGCCGCTGAATTAGCCGTCAGCGATCCCAGTCGGCTTGCCTTTGTGACGCAGACGACTTTGTCGGTCGACGATACGGCCGAAATCGTAGCGACCTTGCAGCAGCGCTTTCCGGCGCTAGAGAGCCCGAGGAAAGAAGATATCTGCTATGCCACGCAGAATCGACAGGATGCAGTCAAAGATTTATTGCGCGACTGCGATATTTTGATTGTGGTCGGCTCGGCGACGAGCTCAAACTCCAATCGTTTAGCGGAGCTGGGTGCCCGAGCGGGCGTGGCCTCTCATTTGGTGGATGGCGCAGCCGATCTTGATCGAGCATGGTTTGCGGGCAAGCAGTGTGTGGGTCTAACAGCCGGTGCCTCCGCTCCTGAGGTGCTGGTGCAGGAGGTCATCGCCCAACTGCGTGAGTGGGGCGCCCAGGCACCCGCAGAGCTCGCCGGACGTGAGGAGCACGTGGTGTTCAGTCTGCCTCGAGAGCTGAGACTGGCTCCGCGTGGTAGTCAGTCCCTATAATCTGCGCTATGAGCTCAATTATCAGCCCAATTGTCGCAACCACTGAGCGCCTCCTTCCTAGCGAGGCCCCAGGTGTGGCTGAGCGGTTAAGGGCTGCCGGTATCCAGCCCACCTTGCCTAGGCAGAAGATCGCCTGCCTATTGCTCAGTGCGCAACAGCATCTCACGGCCGATCAAATTTTGGCGCGTCTGAGGCAAGCCGGTGAGCGGGTGTCGAAGGCGACGGTGTACAACACGCTGAACTTATTCGCGGCCCGAGGGATCATTCGGCAATTGGCCGTGGATGGCGAGCGCACGTGGTTTGACTCGAATACCGAGCCACATTTTCACTTTCAGGATGTGGAAACCGGGGTGCTGATGGACGTCAATCCTCAGGCGGTGCGCTTTGCGGAGCTGCCGCCTGCACCCGAAGGTATGGAATACGCCGGTATCGAACTTTTCATCCGGCTGCGTCGCGTTTAAGATTCACCCCTCTTTTCGGAGCCGGAATAGCTCAGCTGGTAGAGCGGCGCATTCGTAATGCGTAGGTCGTAGGTTCGAATCCTATTTCCGGCACCATTTTAATCAATAACTTACGTGCGTTTTGGCGATACGGTAAATCCCCTCTTGGAGCCGTATTACCGCGCGTAAGTCCTGTCTGGATATGCTCCGAGGCTATACAGCCGAAAGAAGTCCACGGAATCTAACGCCCTCCCAGAGACGCTCCAGACCATTTAGGGCTACTGCAATCTGCAACAAATCTATCGTGTCCCAGGTAGCCCCTACTGGTGGGTGAGGGCGGCTTTCGGTGATCGTCGGCTCACTAAATGACAAGCGAAAAGGAAAGACGGCGGTTAGAAGAAACTGTCGAGAGGGCGGAGTCACTATCGACATAGGAACAAAGATCCGCGCTGTGCACCGAATTCCTTTGTATTTTTATGTGCGCCATCTCCCTCCTGACGCTCAGAAACTATTCGGCAAAAATGCGGTGCTTCTTATGTTGGAGCAACGGATAGCCCCTCACACGAATCCCTTAATGCTGGTCATGGTGTGGTGAGCATGGCGAAAAAGTTTTCTGTCATTAACAATTTTATATGAAGGGAGTTTCAATATGGGGTCAGACTCAAGAGGCCTAAGTTATTGATTCTTTTTAAATTGAACGATTGATTTTGAGTATTACAGCAGTAGTAGACTTTATCCTTAGGTTTGAAAAACTAAAGTTATCGCGTACAGTCCTACGCGAAATAAGGATGTGCTGGAGTGTCGATTCTTTAACTTACCGATAATTCAGTCGGACTCAAGGAAGCTGTGAGGCGAACAATGAAGTATCTCTCTCTCGTCTTGAACTGGGGCTTAGGCTCTGTGTTTTTGCTGATAGCCCTATTGGCAATTTTAAATTCTTCTGTTCTCGCGGGAGTTTTATTGCTAGGCGCTTCGCTGATACTCATCCCTGTTTCACGAGAGCTCATTTTTTCGCGTTTAAAAATTGAACTCACTCCAGTGAAAAGGGCTGGTGTGGTAGCAGTGCTTATAGTTGGGTTCTTGGCGACAATGGGTGGATCTGAGCCACCGCAGCAAGCGAAAGATACAAATCCGGTTGATGAAAAAGCCAACGAGTCCGAAGGCGGTAATTCAATAGATGCTCAAGTTAAAGCCGAGGAAGAAAAGGCTACGGAAAAAGCGAGTTTGGTGCTTCTCAAGGAAAATTTAGATTACCCACGCATGGGTACTCCCTACAACGATATCCGCGAGGTCTGCGAAGACCAGCCGAGCTCAAGTCAAAACGAAGAGGGTCACTATGACTGCGCCCCTAAAAAAGACTCATTACGCGGGACTTTTGTATTTGGACCCGATCGAAAGTTGAAAGCCCGACTATTCAACTTCAGCACAGGTCCAGGCACGGACGAATTATTGAGTATGGATGAGTTACTTGCAGCCCTAGATGAGCGTTATGGGGAGCGTGCCATCACTCAAACAGGGACAAGGCGGTTCAATATGGCAAATCAAAGCCGAGATGTGACTGCTGTCAGCTACGGTTGTAAGGCGTACTATTTCAATAAGCCAGGTATGGATGTTCCCGGAGGTACACCGCGAACCCATCAAACAATCTGGATAGAGACTGGGATGGTCTTATCGATCCCTGGCGCAGAGAGATTCGACTTCGAAGTGATTAAGTCCGAGGTGCAGGACATTGATCGCTGTATCGTGGCGCTTGCAGTGTTTGGAGGTTTGAATATTCCACGGGGCATCGACGAGGAGCAAAAATATATTTCTCGTGTCGACGTGCTGGAAGTTGATCCATCGTTCAATTTGCTCGCCAGTAAGCATTGGTGAGATTAATTGCCAAAAAATAATAATAATCACTCAGGTTTAATTGAATTGACGTATTTGTTTTTATGCTTTTTTAAAAATAAAAATCTATTATTATTTTTTTCGGAGAGGGGTATTGGTTGCGCGAAAAATTTAAGTAACGTGTGACTACTGAAAGTCGTAGTTAATTAGTGAGTTGTTTCGGTAAAAATAAATAGTAACGCACTGAAAATAAATTATATATTTGACGACCCTTGCGTTCTTCGGAGGAGTTTATCTAGTGCTTCAAAGTTTGAAAAAAATTTTGTTAAAATTTGTAATCGTTTTTGCTGTCCTAATGCTCCCCGTTGCGTACTTGAAGGGTGTCTTTGATCCAGTTTTTGCGTTCTTGAAGGGATACCAGGATACCGCGAGTATGGTGTACGCGGAGGAGCATGGACTATCGAGTCAAAATGAAGTTGACGAGCGCCGCGAGGCTGAAGTTCGGCGAGAGAAGTATCGCGCGTTTCTTGAAAATGTTTTCGAAAATGATGGTTCGATGGATGACAGCGAGATCAAAGAAGCCGTCGATTTTCTAAACTACGACGGTGATAGCCCGGGATACGATGTTCCTGGAAGTTTCCATATTGTAACGCTCACTGATGGCGTTTATATCGGACGCCCTCTTAACTTTCATTTCACTGAGTCGACAACCAAAAAAAAGCTTGAGATATTTTCGCCGCAATTATCATTTGTCGGTAGTGGAAAGAATTTGGAAAGCGGTGGGCAAATCAAGGTTCCACCTGATCGTATTATTGGTGTCGACAGTCGTGTTGATAATGTTGAGCTTAAAGTTGCCGAAGTAGATGCTTTGATCATGGTGAAAAAGGAAGGGGGCTTCGCTAGTTATCCGCGTGCGGAAATGCGCATCTTGTCCTTCAGGGTGGATCAGAATGAGGTTGTATCCGAACGTGCGAAGATTGCCGAGGCGGCTAAGAACAGGAATTTAGAATTACGAAATTTTCGCCTGGTGCAAAGTTGTCAAGCCTATTCATCTGCACTTAGGTCATGCGGAAGTGGGGCAGGTAGTCGAAACTGCATGATTTCTCGATTGGGTGGCGGTCAATATGAGTATGCGCGGTCACTTTGCTCGCGCTCTGGAACGCCATTATATGGAGCTGATGGGAAGCGCTGGAAAAACTAGTTTGTGTAAAGATGTAGTCAGAATATTGCAAAGTACTGGGCATAGGTTTGTTTAAGATGATGTAACGTTTTGTTATGGGTTGAGTGAGCATATTTTTTGAAATAGTCGCTCTTTGCAGTTCGATTCAAATGAATTGGATCGTGCGTACATGTGTAACATCTATACAAACTAGATCTATTTTTGATGTGCTCGGTTGCTCCAAGAAGGGGTGGGCTGGAACTTTTTGTATTGGAGTGGCCGCGCATAAAAGATTTCAGTGATGTTCCAGATGTAAAAGGGTTAACTATCAAAGAGGCAGGGTCTGGCTGCCCGTAAATCTCGATCGCTTCATATAGAACTTCCTGTCACGATCAAACCCTACCTCAGGGATCCTCGCGCCGGTGGGGGCGAACGAGTCAGGTACTGGGTCATAAGTAGCACCATCTGCATGGAGGCGGATAGGCGCGATAGGTAAGGTCAAATTAAAAAAGTGTGTTCTGTGCTTAAAGCTAAACTATGTGACCAAGCTTACACGGGTACGTTAACAGCGGAATACAGTTCCGCGAAAGCTAAAGTAGGGATTTCGGGATCTGTACGCGAACAAGTTTCCATTCGAGGCCGGTCCGCTCAAAGATGAGAACAGTCGGATCTGTCGCGGTTGTATTACGCAGCTCAAAGTGACTCAGATCGCGGTGTTTGACCGTCCAGCTATCAATGATATTAGGCTCCTCGGCGCCTGTATCGCTTGATTCGAGATGGCCTGAGCGAATAAGTAAGGCGAGTCCATCTGCGGTGATGAGCGTATCGACGACCGAGTCGATGAGTGCGGCGCCCAAAAGCGAGCCCACGAGTCCGCCGAGTGCCTCCAAATTGTTGCTCGTGTCATCCAGCGCTAATTCATCCAGGGCTTTGGCCTTGAGCTGTGACTTGAGAGACTCCCGAACAGCAGGGAAATCGACGTAACTGGCGAGCCGCGCAGCGTCGCCCTGACGAACCGCGGCTTGCAGCTGGTAGGTCGCGTAGTAGGGCGAGGCCCAAAACCAACCGCCGATGAGGATGGCGAATAGTCCGACTAGCTTTTTCAACACGGCCTCCTGCACTCGAGCGTCGAGTTTGATGGTACGTCACCCACACCGGTGATAGAAGCGAGGGGGAATTTCAGGCACCATGAAGCCATGAGTCCTCGTCGCGTCCTGCTGACTTTGGCCGTGTGGGCGCTGTTAATCGCAGCGGCGCTGGTGCCCGTGATCGAATGGAAGAAGTCCTCTGGGATGACGCGTGAGCAGTTTTTGGAGCAAGTGCGGTGACAGGTCGGGTTTTTCGACTGCGCACATTGCGTCAGTTAGTAAGCCTCGTCGGTTGGGTCGTGGTGGCGGCGTTAAGCCCGGTCCACGCGGATGAGTCAAATCCATCCGAATCCTTGACGCTAGATTTGCTGATCACCAACGCGCAGATCTTTGACGGTCGCGACGCCTTGGCGGGAGGTCCCTACCAAGTCCATATCCAAGCTCAAAAAATTATCGCTGTTACGGCGACTGACTCGCGGGTGCAAGCTAAGCAGCACATCGATGCAAAGGGCCGGTGGCTGGTCCCGGGCTTGATCGACGCCCATGTTCATCCATCGATCCCGCTTGGATTTTTGGCCTTGCGTGATGCAGATCCGAACTACGTCGCCTATCGCTCGGCGATCGCCGCTGAGCAGATGCTTCGCCGCGGGTTTACCACGGTGCGCGATATGGGCGGTCCAAGTTTTGGTTTGAAGAGAGCCATCGATGAGGAACTGATTCTCGGGCCACGTATCTTTCCCTCTGGTGCGATGGTCAGTCAAACGAGCGGGCATGGTGACTTTCGCAGCCCCGGTGCAGGCGATGCGTCGGGGCGCGATGTCATGGAGCAGCGCGGCTATGGCGCCATCGCCGACGGCGAGTCAGCGGTGCTCGAGGCCGTGCGTTCGCAGCTACGACAAGGCGCCTCGCAAATCAAAGTCGCGGCGGGCGGCGGTCTATCCTCAAGTTACGACCCACTCGACAGTGTGCAGTACCGCGCTGATGAGTTGCGTGCTGCGGTGCAAGCGGCAGAGGATTTCGGTACGTATGTGGCTGTTCATGCTTACACGCCAATGGCGATTCGCCGGTCGATCGAGGCGGGGGTGAAAAGCATTGAGCACGCCCATCTCATTGACGAACCGACGATTAAATTAATGGCCGAGCGCGGCGTATTTCTATCTCCGCAGGCGTATCTGTTCAGTGGTGCAGCCTTTCCCCTCACGGGTAAAGCACAGGGCATCGCCGCTGGGCTCGATCAGATGATGCGGTGGGCGAAGCAGTATGAATTGCCCGTCGCATTCGGGACCGACGTCTTCGGTTCTCCACGGATCTACGGCTTGCAAGCCAATGAATTCAGTATCCGTCGTCGTTGGTTCTCCGCGTTGGAGATACTCAGACAGGCCACCTCGGGTAATGCGCAGCTATTGGCGCTCAGCGGGATGCGACACCCGTATCGGGGGGGTAAGCTGGGCGTCATCGAGCCAGGCGCTTGGGCGGATGTGCTACTCGTTGATGGCAATCCCTTGGACGATATCAGCTTACTCGAGAATGCTGAGCAACACATTCTGCTCATCATTAAGAATGGCGAAATTATCAAAAATACTGTGAATTGATGAGCGGTGCCCTCTAAGGATTTTGATTTAATCGCTGAGAAGTTGGCGCGTGAGTTAGTCGACCGTGATGACGTCAGTACGACTGAGTTCAATCACCATGGCGGTCACTGAGTCGACACCGGCAATCATTGGGGTTTGCCAGTCAAAGTCTTTTGGTGTGGCCGCGGGCAGTGCCACATCATCGGTGAGTGTCGCGGTGCGTACAGCAAGTAGTTGACCCGCAGAATCAAAAAATTGAAATCGTGCGCGGATTCCAGTCGGGGTCGAGCAGTTGTGCTGCACGACTCCCGCGACATGCAGCGCTTGATCGGACTCATAAACTTCTAGGATCTCAATCGAGCCGAGATTGGCACGGCAGCCGGGTGTCGCCGAAGGCGCGCCGTCACTGCAGCCCACGAGTCCAACGACGGCTATCGCGAGCAATACATGGCTGACGAGCTGTAAGTGAGGGCGAAAGCGTGTCATACGTGTGATTGTGCGTCAGTCGTTGCAGCACGCCAAGGTCTGTGCGCTGCGGGCCTTGGGAGCAGACTTAATTCGTCTTCGGCAAGAGGCGGGCAGAGTCCATTGCCCTGCATCAAATGGCATCCTAATCGGTCAAGCATGGTTTGTTGCCGTTGAGTTTCGACTCCCTCGGCCATCGCGAGTAAACCAAAGCCTGCGGCGATATGCAGCATGCCGAGTATCACGGACGCTTGTTGCGGATTTTGGGCGACGTGACGGACGTAGTGACGATCAATCTTGATCCCATGCAATGGGAGATCGCGCAGTTCGGCGATCGAGGTGTAGCCGGAGCCGAAATCGTCGAGCATAAATTGCACGCCGAGCTCGCAAGCATCCTGTAGGTTGGTCAAGAGTGAGGGTGTTGAGCGAAGAATATCGGTCTCAATGATTTCGATATAAAGAGGAGCGGGATGTGCCCCTGTCGTGTGTGATAGACATTCTTCAAGTCGGTCTAAAAAGTTTTTGGACATAAGCCAACGAGGCGATAGATTGATGCTAACCGGGACGGGACCCAGATGGGGTACCCACCGCGCCCGCGCTTGTAGGGCTTCGCGCAGAACTAGCTGGCTCAGTGTTTCTTGTAGTGAGGGGTCTTGTAGCGCAAAGGCGAAATCGCGCGCAGCAAGATGGCCGTAGATCGGGTGATGCCAGCGTAGCAGCGCTTCGAGACTGTGGATCTCGCCCGTGGCAGCATGGACCACGGGCTGATATTTTAAATATAGCTCACCGGCCTCAATGGCGCGCGTGAACTCACATCGTAGTGGCATGGATCACCATGCCGGTCTTTATATCTTTGACTGTTACAGCCTACCGTGCGCTCGCGCACGGTAGGCTGTAACAAGACACGTTGATGAACGACCTTGACGCTCTTAGGACGGGTAGTGCGCGGGATAGGGCTTACCGGCAACGCCTGACTCGATCGCGGCTTTCGCGACAGCTGAGGCCACCGCGTCGCGCAGGCGCGGATCCATAGGCTTCGGCAAGATGTAATCTGGGCCAAATTCGAGTGCGGCGACATCTGGATAGGCCGCCAACACCTCGGCGGGTACCGGTTCTTTAGCAAGCGCTGCGATCGCGCGTGCGGACGCCACTTTCATTTCCTCTGTAATGGCACTCGCGCGCACATCGAGTGCACCGCGGAAAATGAACGGAAAGCACAAGACATTGTTGACCTGATTGGGAAAGTCCGAGCGTCCCGTTGCGACGATGACATCATCTCGAATACCGCGTGCAATGGAGGGTCGTACTTCAGGTTCCGGGTTCGCGAGGGCGAAGATCACGGGTTTGTCTGCCATCGAGCGCAGCAGTTCAGCATCGAGCAGTCCACCCGCTGACACACCAATGAAAACGTCTGCTCCCTTCAGGGCATCGGCTAGGGTGCGTGCGTCTGTCTTACGGGCGAACTCTGCTTTGTAATCGGGCAAGGGGCCCCGGTCGGCATGTACGACGCCCTGCCGGTCCACGGCAGTCAGGTGATCAGGAGGCACTCCCATAGAGCGCAATAGCCGCAGCGTTGCCGTACCCGCTGCGCCACTTCCGAGACACACCACTTTAACTTGATCCAATTGTTTGCCTTGGATCTCTAGCGCATTCAGTAAACCTGCCGCGACGCAAATCGCGGTGCCGTGTTGATCATCGTGGAAGACGGGAACCTTGCAACGCGCTTTGAGTGCCGCTTCAATCGCGAAGCACTGTGGTGCACCCACATCTTCGATATTGATCCCACCGAAGCTATCGGCGATGCGCGCAACGGTATCAATGAAATCCTCGGCGTTGTCAGTATCGATTTCAATATCAACGCAGTCGAGTTCAGCAAAACGCTTAAAGAGTAGTGCTTTACCTTCCATGACGGGCTTGCTTGCCAATGCACCCAAATTTCCGAGGCCCAAAATAGCGGAGCCATCGGTGACGATCCCGATGAGGTTGCCTTTATTCGTGTACTGGTAGGCCGTTTCTGGGTTCTCGGCAATCGCGAGCACCGGCTCGGCAACGCCTGGGCTGTAGGCCAGTGCCAGGTCACGACTCGAGTCAGCGGGCTTGAATACATGAGTTCCGATTTTCCCAGGCCGCGGCGCAGCATGGTATTCAAGCGCCGCTTGGCGCAGAGCATCATCCGACATCTTGTCCCCTCCTGATAGGCGAGGAGACTATAGCTTGAGCGTCAGTTCGTTGACAGCAGGATTCTTGATGCAAAGCTCCAAACGGTCATACGTACGAATCAGCGAGCACGCTCTCTTTAGCGCAGATCAAGCAGACTCAATACGTTGAAGGGCAGAGCATTGGCTTGACTGAGTAGGGCGATACCTGATTGTTGCAACACCTGTGCGCGCGCAAAGGCGGCAGCTTCCGCGGCCAGGTCCGCATCCAAGATACGCGAGCGCGCAATGCTTTGATTCTCCGCGCTCACACGCAGATTGGCGATTGCGCTATCGAGGCGATTTAAAAATCCACCCAGCGCGGCACGCTCATCGGTAACCGTTTGTAGCGCACCATCGACGATCTGTACGGCGAGACTCGCACCCTCCAAGGTTGAGATATCGATATCAGCCACACTCACAAATTCGGTGGGCTCAGTAAACTCCGCGACGATTTCAAGCGGGGCGGAGTTGACGTTACTGCTGACTCCAAACTCTAAGCTGCCACCGTACACGCCCTCGGGCGCGATGAAGCTGACATTAAGCGGTGCTGACACACCATTAGCGCCGGTGGTGGTGATACCAAAATTCGCAGCAACGGTTGAGAAGTCTGGTGCAGGATCTGCGTCGGGGTTATAGCTACCTTCGATCTCAAACAGGTTGTTGCTGAGTCGAGTCCCCGGCGCAATCTGCACGGTTCCCTCTGTGATCCCAGTGGGGGCGACATAGGAGATGTTGAAGCTTGAACCGGTGCCGGCCCCTGTGGTGGTGGCGAGGCCAAAGTTACCGGCCGTACTCGAAAAGTCCGGTGCAGGGTCCGCATCGTTAATACTGCCGACAATATCAAAGCTCGCGCTGCCTAATCCGGGACCGTAATTAACGACAACCGTCCCGCTAGTGACACCCTCGGGCGCGACAAAAGAAAGATCGTAAAGCGCGTTCTGACCCTCAGGGCCCGTGGTGCCGAGGCCAAAGTTTCCAGCCGTGGAGAGTAGGTTGGGCGCCGGGTCATTGTCGACCGCGCTGCCCACCACATCAAAACTGGTTGTTTGTAAGTTGGTGTTGGCACTGAATGTGACTTGACCGGTGATGACCCCTTCCGGTGCTAAATATTCAAAAGTTATATCGGAGGTCGCACCGCCAGCGCCTGTGAGGCTGAGTCCAAAATTACCGGCCGTGGTCAGAAAGTCGTCGACCGGATCATCATTGATATCAGTCGCCGTAAAATCCACAGTGATGGTTCGACCATCGGCTGCCGTCAAAATAACCCCTTTGCCTTGGCCCAAGCCGTTTTGAGCCACGACGCCGGTCTGATCGGAGACCGCGTTAATAGCGTTAATGGCAGTAGCCACGTTAGCGGCCATATTGTTATTTCGATTGCCAGACAGGGTGATCTCTACACCATTGAGTGTGAGCGTCCCCTGTGGATCAAAGTATTGGTAGTAACCAGAGTCCTGCGTACCCTCGACGAGGGTTTCGGAGGCGATTGCTGTCAACCCTGGAATGCTGGCTGCGTTGACGGCGCTGGCGAGATTTTGCCCGCCCACTTCAAAGGTTCCGAGGTTGTAAGTGGTGCCAAGTACGGTGACCGACTGCGCAACCGCTCCCGAGCCCGGTGTGAAGCCAGTTTGAGCAATAAACCCGGGCAGGTCACCGGGGCCTTCACCGGAGATCGTCCAGTCTTCGTTGATATCCGTCGCCGTAAATTGCGCATTGATATTGCCACCATCCGCGGCGGTCAGCACTAGGCCTTGTCCATTGGCAACTTCGTTACTGGCTGTCACCCCCGTTTGTGTCGAGACCGCATTGATCGCGGCGACCGCGAGGTCCACATTCTGGCTCAGGGAATTACTACTTAACCCAGTCAATTGAATATCGACGCCGTTGAGGGTTAACAGTCCCTCGGGGTCAAAATAATTCGCGTAACTATTGTCGGCACTCCCGATCAAGATATTTTCATTGGCGACCGCAGCCAGGCCCTCGATGCCCAGGCTATTAATCGCGGTCACCAGCGTATCGGCGGCCGCGCTGAAATTGCCAAGCTGGTAGGTCTCTCCCAGTACCGTGATTGACTTGTTGCTGGTACCTGATTGGGTCGGGACCGCTTGCCCCGTTGCGGTAAAGCCTGGGACATCGCCGGGACCATCTCCGGAGGACACCCAATCGACATTGATATCGGTCGGAGTAAAACTCGCTTGAATATTGCTGCCTGTTGCGGAAGTGAGAACGAGCCCATTGCCGTTAGCGACGCCATTACTCGCAGTGACGCCGGTTTGTGCTGAGACCGCGTTGATTGCGGCGACAGCAAGGTCGACGTTTTGACTTAGCGTATTACTACTTGCACCCGTGAGTGTGATCTCGACGCCATTGAGTGTTAGCACGCCCTCCGGATCAAAGAAATTTTGATAATCGGTATTGGTTTCGCCATTGAGTACGGTGGCGTTAGCGGTGGCTTCGAGTCCCTCAATACCGAGCTCGGAGATCGCCGTGGTCAGCGTGCCAGCATCTAACGCGAGCTCGCCAAGAGAATACGTGTCGCCCAACACAGTAATGCTGTAGTTGGCAGTCGCCACGCCAGGATCGACTGTAATATTGTTTTCCGTAAAGCCCGGTACATTTCCCGGTCCAGAGCCCGAGCTCGTGGGTTCCACATTGATGTCCGTGGCCTCAAACAGGGCGGTGATGTTCTGACCGTCCGCGGCGGTGAGAATCAGGCCTTGTCCTTGGGCGATGCCATTACTGGCGATGACGCCTGTCTGACTGCTGACCGCGTTAATGGCGGCAACCGCGAGGTCGATGTTTTGGGAGAGCGAATTATTGCTGAGACCCTGCAGACTGATCTCGGTCCCGTTCAGTGTCAGCACGCCTTCTGGATCGAAATAATTGCTATAGCTCGAGCTGACGGTACCTTGTAGCACGTTGGCGTCGACGCTGGCGTTCAGTCCCGGGACATCGAGGGCGTTGATCGCATTGGCAAGATTCAGTGCGCCAGGGGCGAAGCTCCCGAGTTGGTACACATCGCCAAGTAAGGTCAGTGTTTGCGCGACCTCCGTACCTGTGGTCTGGATATTGAGGCCAAGCGCCGTAAAGCCTGGGACATTTCCCGGCCCCTCGCCAATCCATTGGGGCTCGCCAAGAGACTGCAAGAAACCCAGCTCGGACGACGACAAATCGCGAATGCCCCCGAAGGGGAGTACGTCCGTGAGATTAGGTCCCGCTTGGAACTGGCCGGGCGTTAATTGTCCACTGAGGAGAGGGCGCCCGTTGAACGTGGTCTGGGCAGCGACCCGCGCGATTTCGTCGCGAACTTGTTGGGCTTCGAGTTGCAGGGCCGCACGGTCTGAATCCGATAGCACGCCGTTGCTCGCTTGGAGCGCGAGCTCCCGCAAACGCTGCAAGTTGTTGGTGATGGACTCGATGCCACCCTCGGCGGTTTGCGCGAGCGAGATGCCGTCGCTCAGGCCGCGGATCCCTTGATTGAGCCCTCGGATTTGGGTGGTCAGGCGAGTTGCAATGGCGAGGCCCGAGGCATCGTCTCGGGCGCTGTTGACGCGCAGGCCTGTCGCGAGGCGCTGAGCCGCCTGGGCTAACTGCGCATTAGTGGTGGCGAGGCTACGTTGGGCCAACAATGAATAGATGTTGGTATTGATGACAAGCGACATCGACGGCCCCTCCAGGCTACGTTTCAGGTGCACGGCTCCCCGATCACTGTGATCTCCATCACAGTTTTCGGGCTAGCGCATTGCCCTACGGCGGTCGCTTCCGTAAGGTCATCAGCTTTCGGCAATAATGTGGCAGAACTTTGCCACGTTGACCCTCGGCTAGGTTTTGCCGCTGCATGGGAAAGAACCATTTCGGAAGAGGTTTTTGGGGAGCCTTAGTGGTGCTCTGTGCGACAGCGGTCGCGCTGGAGTGGTACTGCCGTACACCCTTGCTCGAGCCCATCATAAAGCTCGATTTAGAATTCAATATAAACGATAACCGATTATATACAATGGTTTTTCATGGCAGCGTGGATGCCGATAATCCCCAGTTTCCCCGGCTTGTCTCGGCCCTTTCAAAAACCGGTCGAGACGTACATTTCATCGATTGGTCACCTCGTTCGGATACCCGTCTGCGCGCGGCTGCGAGCGCTCAGGCCGTTGGTCGCGAACTGGCCGACCAGCTCGCTGCAAGGTGGTTCGCTGTCTCCTCAAGCAAGCCGTGGCGTCTGGAGTTGGTGGCGCACAGCTCGGGCGCCTACGTACTCGATGCTTTATGCCAGCGCTTGCGCGAGCACTGGGCGGTCGATCCTCGGGCGACCTCGCTCGAGGTGAGAATGGTGTTCGTGGATCCCTTTCAGTTACGTGGGTTCATTGACTGGGGTCATGGGGCCCGTGAACATGGGCGTTGTGCGGATACCGCGATAGCGATCCTCAACACGGATGATCCAGCGCCATCGACCAATCGTCCGCTCGAGCGGGCATGGACGCTGGATGTCACGGATCACCCGCGGCGCGGTGCCTTCTCGGGTAATGGTCACTACTGGGCGTTGGAGTTTTTAATCGAGGAGGCTGAGCGTGCGGTCTGGTTGCAGCCTCAGTGGGGTGCGCGCGAACTGCCGCCGGGTGAACGGCATCGACCTTCAGAGGCGCTTTTATAAACTCAAGTCGGCTTTATAAAAGTAATATAAGTAATTGAAAGAGATAGAAAAATGAGATCTATGTTGTTTGTCCCTGGCGATCGTCCGGAGCGTTTTGAAAAGGCGCTACGCAGCGGTGCTGACGCCATCATCTTGGACTTGGAGGATGCTGTCGCAGCGACACAAAAGCCTCAGGCACGGACTTCGATCCGCACGTTTTTGGCTGAGGCAACGCGGTCGGTTCCGTGTTGGGTGCGTATCAATCCAGTTGATGGGGAGGGTCTGACCGATTTGCAGGCCATCATGCCGTCCGGACCAGATGGCATCGTGTTACCGAAGGCACGTCATGGGGCGGATGTCGATCGGGTGGATCATTGGCTGGAGGCCCTAGAGAGCGCCAATGGGCAGGCGGTCGGGCAAACCAAACTGATGCCGATGATTACGGAAACCGCCGGTGCGTTATTGGCGATCGCATCCTTTGCCAGCGCCCCAGCACGAGTGGCGGGTATGACCTGGGGAGCTGAGGATCTCGCCATCGAGCTCGGAGCCTCGGGTAATCGCGATGCCGACGGCAATTACTTGCCGCCTTATCAATGGGCGAGCAGTCAATGTCAGCTCGTCGCAGCCGCGGCGGGGGTACTCGCGATCGACACTGTGGATACCGACATTCAGAACGCCTCGGCCGTTGAAGCGCGAGCTCGAGGTTCTCGCCGCGCGGGCTACCATGGAAAGTTGGCGATTCATCCAGCGCAGATCGCACCCATTCACGCGGCCTTCACCCCAACTGAGGAGGAGCAGCAATGGGCCGAGGCGGTCGTTCAGGCTTTCGCCGAGACCCCCCGATCGGGCGCGTTTCGCTTGGAAGGAAAACTCATCGACCGGCCTCATCTGCAACAAGCCGAGCGGATTTTGGCGCTCGCGCGTCTGGCGACTTAGGCACTTAAGGGTGATGGATCATCGGGGTAATAAATCCTACTTACCGAGTAAGCCCTGTGTCGCCTGTGGTCGATCCATGACGTGGCGGAAGGCTTGGGCGCGTAATTGGGATCAAGTCCAGTATTGCAGCGAGCCCTGTCGGCGCGCGGGGCGGGCCGCGCGGCGTGCGGGGGATCAGGCGTCGGTCACTTCTCGAGATATTCCTCGGGATATTCCTTAAGAGGCGCCGAGGGTGTCGGATATCGGCGTCGTCTGGTTTCGTCAGGACTTACGGCTGACCGATCAGCGCCCGCTGCACGCGGCGATGGCGCGCCACTCCCGAGTCCTGTGTGTCTATGTACACGATGCACGTCAGGATGGCGAAGCGACCGTCGGTCAAGGATTAGGTTTTTGCCGGATGGGGGTGCTGCGGCGCCAATGGCTGGCCGAGGGGTTGCTCGATGTGGCGACTCAGTTGGCCGATGCGGGGCAAACACTTTGGGTGCTCGCGGGTGAGGCGAGCGTTGAGCTTTCGAAATTGATGTCTACCCTCAGTGCGTCAGCCCTCTATTGCGAACAGATCGCGGCACCTGAAGAGCAAGATGATCTCAATGATTTAATAAGGCTCGGTGAGTCACAAAGCTTTGAGGTCGTATCGATTTGGCAATCGAGCGCGCTCGAACCCGATGACCTCCCTTTTGAGATCGGGCGACTACCCGCCGTTTTCACTCGCTTTCGTCGTGAGATAGAGCGCGCCGGTTGTGTGCCGCGAGCCCCACTCGGGATTCCGTCGCAGCTCTCGCCGAGCCCGCATGAGTTAAACGAGCGCCTTTCAGCGCTTGGCTGGCATCGCGCTGAGCGAGGATCGGTGGATGCTTTGCTCACGCTGAGCGCAGTTTCTGACACGGTTGATTCTCGAAGTAGTTTCGTGGTCGAGGGTAGGGGTGGTGAGCGCGCCGCGCTCGCGCATCTGCAGCGCTATTTTGAGAGTGATCTCCCGCAGCACTACAAAGAAACCCGTAATCAGCTGATCGGGATGGACTACTCCACCAAGTTCTCACCCTGGCTTGCGATCGGAGCGTTGTCAGCGCGAACAATCTGGCAGGCTTTGGTCGCCCATGAGCAGCGCTGTGGGGCTAACGACAGCACTTATTGGATTGGCTTTGAACTTTGGTGGCGAGACTACTTTCGGTTTTTACATTTACAGTATGGCCGACAGCTCTATCGTCCGGAGGGGTTGTCTGATCGGCCGGTGCCACGACAGGTGCCGGAACGTTTGACGATTTGGCAACAAGGTCAAACAGGCGTGGATTTCATTGATGCGGGCATGAGAGAAATTCAGGCCACGGGCTATCTCTCGAATCGGCTACGACAAAACGTCGCGAGTTACTGGGTCAATGATTTAGAGGGTGATTGGCGCGTCGGTGCCGCCTGGTTCGAGCACTGCCTCCTCGATTACGATGTTTATAGTAATCATGGTAATTGGTTATATCTCGCCGGGCGGGGAACCGACCCGCGGGACGGACGACGCTTTGACCCTGCGAAGCAGGCTCGCGTCTATGATCCCCCGGGCACTTATCGACGTTTGTGGCTAAGTTAAGCTCGGCGTATAAAAGCTGATGCGCATCTGCGTTCCACTTCAAGTTTTTCTGAGGAGCAAAGAGCTTCTATGACCCAACTGACAAGTCGATCGCCGATTGATGGCAGCACGGTGGTGAGCGTGACTGAGAGCTCACCCTCCGACGTGGCGAGCTGCATCGAACAGTCCATATCAGCCTTTAAGGTATGGCGCGAGGTTCCGGCTCCTCAGCGGGGGGAGTTGGTTCGCTTATTTGCCGAAGAATTGCGTCAGGCCAAAGATGACTTGGCGGTAATGGTGACCCTAGAGGCAGGCAAGATCGTCTCCGAAGGTCTCGGAGAAGTTCAGGAAATGATCGATATCTGTGACTTTGCCGTCGGGTTATCGCGTCAGCTTTATGGCTTGACCATTGTGAGTGAACGTTCCGAGCATCGAATGATGGAAACCTGGTACCCCATGGGTCCTTGCGCGGTGATTTCAGCGTTCAACTTCCCCGTAGCGGTCTGGGCATGGAATGCGGCGCTTGCCTTGGTGTGCGGCAACCCCGTTATTTGGAAGCCTTCCGAGAAAACTCCGGGTTGTGCCGATGCGACTCTCAAAATTTTTGATCGTGCGCTGGCGCGTTACGGGCGTGCTCCCGAGGGGCTGGTGCAGTGTGTGCACGGCGGGTCGGAGGTAGGAGCGGCACTGGTAGATTCACCGCAGATACCTATCGTCTCAGCGACAGGTTCGACTCGTATGGGTGCGCTCGTCGGTCCAAAAGTGGCCGCACGCTTTGGGCGATCGATTCTTGAGCTCGGGGGAAACAATGCGATGATCGTCGCACCGAGCGCTGATTTAGATTTAGCGGTACGCGCGATTGTTTTCTCCGCGGTCGGCACGGCAGGTCAGCGTTGCACTACGTTGCGCCGATTGATCGTACACGAGAGCGTACGCGAGGCATTGTTGCAGCGTTTACTTAAGGTCTATCCCGCGCTACGGATCGGCGATCCGCGCGATCCGCACACCTTGATTGGTCCTTTGATTGACGCGCAGGCGGGTGAGCACATGCAACGCTCGGTTGCGCAGGCTATTGAGCAGGGTGGGCGAGTGTTGATCGGAGGTTCGCGTCGACTTGACGGTGTACCGGCGGGAGGTTGGTATCCCGAGCCCGCACTCATCGAGATGCCTACTCAAACGAGCGTGGTCCGTGCAGAGACCTTTGCGCCGATTTTGTATGTGCTCGGCTACACCGAGTTTGCCGATGGCTTGGCGATCCAGAATGATGTGCCGCAAGGTTTGTCGTCCTGCATCTTCACCCGTGATTTGCGTGAAGCGGAACGTTTCCTCTCGGTCAGCGGCTCAGATTGCGGTATCGCCAACGTCAATATTGGACCATCGGGTGCCGAGATCGGTGGCGCATTCGGCGGGGAGAAGCAGACTGGCGGCGGACGCGAGAGTGGGTCTGATGCCTGGAAAGGCTATATGCGTCGGCAAACGGCAACCATCAACTATTCCGACAGGCTGCCCCTCGCACAAGGCGTCAGTTTTGAGCTGGAGTAAGCCATGTTCAAAAAAATCGCTGTACTGGGTTTAGGTAAGGTCGGACATCTCGCCGCGGAGTTGTTGCTCGAGGCGGGTTTTGAGGTCACCGCTGTCGATAGTCGTGTCAGCGACACGACGCTCCCGCTCACGCGTATCGACGTCGCTGATCCGCAGGCACTCGCCGCCGTGTTGCAGTCCCAAGAGGCTGTTTTGTCGTGTTTACCATACTCGCTCAATAAAGAAGTTGCGACGCTCGCACATCGTCTCGGTCTGCATTATTTTGACTTGACGGAAGATGTGCCGACTACGCAGCATATTCGCGAGCTCGCCAAGACTGCCAAATCGTTAATGGCCCCTCAGTGCGGACTCGCGCCCGGGTTTATCGGTATTGTCGGTGCACATTTGGCCGAGCGATTTGAGCGTGTGCGCTCCATTCGCTTGCGAGTCGGTGCCTTGCCGCAGAATCCGACCGGCTTACTCGGTTACGCCTTTAATTGGTCGCCTGAGGGGGTGGTCAACGAATACCTCAATGATTGCGAGGTGATCGAAGAGGGCGTGCGTAAGACGGTCTCTGCGATGGAGTGGATCGAGACCGTGTACGTCAACGGTATTAAACTTGAGGCGTTCACAACCTCGGGTGGGCTGGGCACGATGTGTGAAACCTATGCAGGTCGCATCGAGAATCTCGATTACAAAACGATGCGTTATCCCGGCCACGTCGCCTTAATGAATTTCTTCTTCCATGAGTTGCTCATGCGCGATCAACGTGAGCTAGCTGGGGAAATTTTGGCTAACGCTAAGCCTCCTGTGGACGCGGATGTCGTTTATGTCCATGCCGCGGCAGAGGGCTGGCATGATGGTCGGTTGCAGCGCCGAGAGTTCGTTCGCGCCTACACGCCGCAGGTCGTTAACGGAAGGGCGCGTACCGCGATCGCTTGGACCACGGCAGGATCCGTGGTGGCGACGATCGAGCTTGTACGCGGGGGGGTGTTGCCAGCGCGGGGCTTTCTCAAGCAGGAAGAGATTTCTTTGAAAGAGTTTCTGAACACTGGTACCGGACGCTTATACAGCTCGGCGAGTTGAGGGGGCTGCGCTCATCATCCCGCCATGCCGTATCGCCGCGGCGATGGCTTCGCCTTTAGCGCCTGGCAGATAAAGGTACTGTCCCGCGAGTCCTTGAGCGAGTTTTTGCGCAGCGCCTTGCGAGAGGAAATTGCGTTGGGTATCGATCACCATGCTTTGTATGCCACGACTTGCCACATGTCGGGCGAGGGCATGTAGTTCATTGTCGACTTCCTGGCGCGTCGCTCGTAAACCAATATTGGCGCGACCGTCCGTGAGTAAGACGAGTACGACCTGATGACAGCCTCTGCGTTTGGCTTGCTCGGCAAGTTCGAGCGCAGTCACGAGTGCGGCGGCAATCGGTGTCCCGCCCCCAGTCGGGAGTTGATCCACGGCGCGACGCAAGAGTTCGACGCTATTGGTGGGAGGTAACAGGATATCGGCGTGTTGCTTACGAAAGGAGAGTAGTGCGACACGATCGCGATTGACGTAGGCTTGTTCCAAGAGCGCATGCACGGCACCCTTGGCTTGTCGCATGCGATTGAGCGCCATACTACCGCTCGCATCGACAGCAAAGATAAATAGCGCGCCCGCTTTACTGCGGAAGTTTTTGAGGCGCAGATCATCCAGCGTAATCTTGACGCGTCGACTGCCTTGTCGGAGGCGCTGCCAACGCGCTGCCGCGCGTAAAGTTGCGAGCAGATCGATTTTGCCGTCACGCAACTCGCCTGGGCGTGAGCCTACGTGTCGGCCCCGAGTGCCTTCGGTGGACCCGCGCGAGCCACCGGCTGAGTGTCGACTATGGGTGAAGGCCAAACGCTCGAGCACCGCCGGTAACTGCGTCTCTGCCGCCTCTAAGATAGCCTGCTCGAGGGTGAGTGCGTCGGCATCGGGTAGTTCCGCTTGACCGTTGTTCTGATCGTCAGAGGCGGGTGGGTCATGGAGTGCGTCGTTGGCGTCGTCTGGACGGTTGGGCGATGTGTCCGCGGGAGTCGGTCCCTGCGCCGGGTGTTCTTCGGCATTGGGGGGCGCAGCCGTTGCTGGCATTCGCGTCGCGCGCGGAAGTAACACAAAGCGCAATGCCACTTGTAGGTCAGTGCTATCCACGCTGTCGCGCAAAGCGAGTGCAGCGCTTGCTCTTGCGGCATGTTGAGCAAACAAATCAGCGCGATGCCCTTCGATTCCGAGCGCAAGCGCGGCGGTGCTTAATTCTTTGGCTTGAGCGTCGCTGAGTGTGACCTGGGGTAAGTATTCGCGTGCAGTCGTCACCAGTTGCTGTAAGAGTTCGAGCTCATCGTCCCAATCGGTTTGATGCGCGCCTAAGTGTCGGCGCAAGATCGATTCTCGATGAGTGGTTGCTTTGAGTGCAGGCATCGGCACTACCAAGCCGACTCGGTCCATAAGATGGGCGCGCGGTTGACCCTCCGCGGGGTCATAGGTCGCAAGTAAGACGAAATCGCTCGCCAGCTGTAAGCTCACTCCCTCGCGCTCGATCTGTAGTTGGCCTTGATCCAGCGCACTCATCAAGACATTGACCGCTGAATCCGCAAGCAGATGACAGCTATCCACCATGAGTGCGCCACCGTGAGCTTTTGCGATTAAGCCTTGCCGCAGGACCCGTTCGCCCCGCTGTAGCGTCGCCTCAAGATCAATACCACCGATTAGAGATTCCTCATCAGCGCCGAGCGGCAAGTTGAATACAGGCGTGTTCGGTCTTAAGGCACGATAACCCTCTAGCATGGCGCTCTTACCGCTGCCGGCAGGACCTGCCCAAAGAACGCCGCGAAGTCGTGGCTCAACCGCCAATAACAACAACGCGAGTCGAGGCTCATCGAGCGCCACCAAGGCTGTCAAAGGTAACTCGGCGGGGTTACGACGGGGCGCGAGGCTCATGAGCTTAGTCGGGCATCTCCGCCAGTAGGCGTAAGACTCGCTCGTCATCGCTCGCGGGCTCCAAGGGGTCTTTGCGTAAGCGGTGAGCGAGCGCAAGCCCCGCCACACGACGAACATGGGCTGGGGTCGCCGTCTGCGAGCTTTCGAGGGCGGCGAGGGCCATGGCCGCTCGACTTACCGCGAGCTCTCCTCGGTGGCCATCGACGTCAAGCCGATCACAGAGTTTTGCGGCCAATATTAAGGCGGGATCCGTCAGCTCGACCTTCGCATGGAGCTCCATCGCTGCCAGTATTTTTTTTCTGAGTGCAGACTGCGTACGTTGGAATTTTTTGGCGAATGCGACGGGGTCGTGCTCAAAAGCGAGGCGGCGTTTAACGATTTCCACCCGTTGGCTGACATCGTCGATCGTACGAATACGCGCCTGTAGCCCGAATCGGTCGAGAAGTTGCGGACGTAAGTCACCCTCTTCAGGATTGCCAGAGCCGACTAACACGAAGCGTGCCGGATGACGAATGCTAAGCCCTTCACGTTCCACCACGTTGATGCCACTCGCCGCTACGTCCAGTAATACGTCGACCAAGTGATCCTCGAGCAGATTGACTTCATCAATGTATAAAAAACCTCGATTTGCAGCGGCCAAGAGGCCGGGCGAAAACGCTTGCTCACCATCCACTAAGGCACGTTCGATATCCACCGACCCGACGACTCGATCCTCCGTAGCGCCGAGCGGGAGATCGATCACAGGCACCGGGCGACGCAGCGACTTGCCATTTCGTTGGCCTTGGCAATGCGGGCAGAGCGCTGCCGGGGCGACGGGGTCACACTGATACGGGCAGCCCTCGATGACGTCCATGGGGGGTAGTAGCTCTGCGAGGGCGCGTACTGCCGTGCTCTTTGCGGTGCCGCGATGACCAGTGACGAGGACACCACCGATGGCAGGATCAATCACCGCCAAGAGCAGCGATAGCTTGAGTTCCTCTTGGCCAACAATCGCCGTGAATGGAAATGGGTTGCGTGTGGCCATAACTTGGGTGCGCCTCGTTAGCGATGGATTTGCGAGTTCGCGTTCACTCGGCCATTATGTCAACTTGAATTGACAACGCAAAGCGTCCAGTTCTTAAGCATTTGGGTGCACTGGGTGTTGGGGTTGAACTGCTATGTATCGCATGACGTTCGTGGTGGGGATCGAGCGCTTCAATGGCGCGGTATGGGATGAGATTCGTGCCGCCCTGCGTGCAGGGGGCGTCGACTGCCATATCGAGCGATTTCACGAAGGGCATGTCGATAGCGCCGATGCTGCGCTTCAGCGCGCGCTGCGGGCGACTGACATCGTATTTCTCAGTCTAATCAACATGCGCACGCAGGCCGAATGGCTGCAGACTCAGCTTGCTGAGAGCGAGGCCAAGGCGATCTTTGCCTACGAGAGTATGCCTGAAGTGATGGCGTTGACCCGAGTGGGTGAGCACCGATTCAAAGCCCGTAAGGGTGAGCCCCCCAAGGTGATTCAAACCTTGATGCGCTTGGTTACGCGGGGGCGGGATGAGGACACGCTATACACCTACGCCAAGCTCGTCAAAATCGCCTCAAAGGTACTACCGTTAGTCCCCAAGAAAATGGCTGGGTTTCGAACTTGGCTGAATGTGAATTTATATTGGAACCAACCGGATGTCGGTAACCTGACGCAGATGTTGCGGTTGATTTTGCGCGACGTGATGCAGGCAGATTTATCGGTTGAGCCATTGCGCATTATTCCGCTGATGGGCTGCTTTGATGCGCGTACGGGCGAGCTTTTTGAGCACCCGAAAGCCTACTGGAAACGCAATTCCATCGCGGCGAAGTCCCGCCAACAAAAGCCGCTCGTGACGGTACTAGCCATGCGTAAGCATGTGGTGCAGCGTCTGCCGTATTTACGAGAATTCATTGAGGGGCTTGAAGAGCGCGGTTTGCAGGTTCTGCCGGTGTTTGTCTCTGGTATCGAGGCACATGTCGCGATTCGTGAGTGGTTGGTTCACGAGCCGATGGACGCATTCGTCTCGACCATGGGGTTCTCCGTTGTCGGAGGGCCAGCAGCCTCGACGAAGCCCGGGCATTATCACGAGACGGCAGCGGATCTATTAGCGAAACTCGACGTACCGTATTTCGTCATGCAGCCCTTACTCATGCAGGATGAGACTGAATGGCGCGAGCGGGGTGTACATGCCATGCAGTCGGTGGTGATGTATGACCTGCCGGAAATGGATGGGGTGGCGCACTCGTTGGCACTCGGCGCCGTACGGGATGGGGCGCTACATGTGTTGCCAGATCGTTTGCAGCGTGCAGCGGATCAGGTCGAGTGTTGGGCGCGATTACGACGCAAGCGCGCTGCCGATAAACGCGTTGCACTCGTGGTGTACGACTATCCGCCTGGTATGGGTAAAGCAGGGACGGCGGCTCTACTTGATGTGCCGCGATCCTTGGTCGCGATCCTCAAGCGTTTGGCGAGCGAGGGTTACGACATTGGCGATGCGCCGCTTGATGACAAAGAATTATCGACGCGACTCGATGCATTGTCGCGCGGTGAGAGCACCTGTAAGCTAACACTCAAAGATTTTAGGCGTATGGTGCGCGGCGAGACCCTCGATCGGGTGGATGATTTCTGGGGGGCGGCGCCTGGCGACATCGCAGCGGCAGGGCGCGATGCCTTAAGACTTGATGTCCTACAGTTTGGCCACATCGTTATCGGATTACAGCCGCCGATGGGCGTGCCGGGCGACCCGATGCGGCTGCTGTTTGAAAAGAGTTTTACCCCGCATCACCAATACCTAGGGTTTTATGCGTGGTTAAAGCAAGGATTCGGCGCTGACGCCTTAATCCATGTCGGTATGCATGGCACGGCGGAGTGGATGCCCGGGCTTCAGGCGGCGCTCACAGCCGATTGTTGGCCCGATGCGTTGTTGGGTGGTTTCGCTCACCTATACCTCTATCCTTTGAATAACCCGGCCGAAGCAGCCATTGCGAGGCGGCGTGGCTATGCCACCGTCATCAGCCACGCCGTACCGCCTTACGCGCGCGCCGGCACCTACAAACAGTTAGCACAACTTGCGATTCGGCTTGATGATCCGCAGGACGAACTGAGTGGGGCGCTCCCTGAGCAACCGCGCGGTGAGGGTGAGTCGCTGGATGACTATCGGCTGCGTGTGCGGGCCTGGCTCAAAGAAATAGAGCAGCGCTTAATTGTGGAAGGCTTACATGTGTTCGGGGTGCCGCCTGCACCTGCGAAGGGGCGCGCGTTGATTGAAGCCGCGCTAGAGGTGCCTCGGGCTGGGCGTTTAGGCTTGACAGCGACCCTCGTGGCCGCCGCTGAGGTGATCGAGCCCACTGAGGCGATTCGCGAGACCGTGACGGCGCTCATTGATCGCTCGATCTTTAACGATGAGCGCGCTGAGGTGGTGTATCGCGAACGCCTGAGTGGCGCGACGATGCCCGCTGTCATCCCGGGCTTGATCGCGGAAGGTCGAGCGATCCGAGCGGGGCTCGCGCGCTGCGATGAAGAACTTTCGGCGGTCATGTTGGCATTATCTGGGCGATTCATACGGCCCGCGTTCGGCGCCGACCCCGTGCGCGCAGGATCAGCGGCCTTACCGAGTGGTCGCAATATCCACGGGATCGACCCTTGGCGATTACCGAGCGAGACCGCCTTACATCGGGGGCGACAAATCGCCGAGGTGTTATTGGCGCAGCATCAGCGCGAGCACGACAGTTTACCGCGCACCGTTGCGCAATCGATTTGGGCGATGGACACCATCAAAAGCGAAGGGGAGGGGCTCGCGGTCGTCCTAGCGCTCGTGGGCGCCGAGCCTGAGCGTGATGGGCAAGGAAAAATTTTCCGATTCCGGTTGATCCCGCTCGTTGAGCTCGGTCGTCCCCGTATCGACGTACTACTCGATGTATCTTCGATCTTTCGTGATACGTTCAAGCTCAGTCTGGATTTATTAGACGATCTCTTTCGACAGGCCGCTTTGGCTGATGAGCCTGCCGAGCAAAACTTTGTGCGTGCGAATACCTTGGTGATGCTCGCCGAAGGTCGTAGTGAGCAAGACGCCACCGCGCGGGTATTTACTCAGGCACCTGGGCTCTATGGCACGGGAGTCGATCAGTTGATCGAAGAAAGTCAGTGGGAGAACGATGCGGATCTGGCTACGATGTATCAGCAGCGTTGCGCGCACACAGCAGGGGGCTCGCGCAATGGCGCCGCTGCCCCCGAAACCTTGCGCAGTATGCTCGGCCGAGTCGATCACGTGTTTCAAGCGATTGATTCTGTTGAATACGGCTTGACCGATATGTCCCATTACTATGGACACAGCGGGGCTTTGCAAGTGGCGGCCACGCAGGCCGGTGGTCGCAACGTGGGGTTATCCTACGCAGAGACCTTCACGGGTGACGTACGCGTGAGTCGATCACAGGATTTGGTGCAGTTAGAGACGCGAGCCAAATTGTTGAACCCGAAGTGGTACGAGGCGATGCTTGAGCATGGGCATAGTGGCGCGGCGGAGATTGGCAATCGATTTACCCATCTTTTGGGCTGGGGGGCGGTGGGCGCGGCGCAGGACTGGATGTTCAAAGATGCCGCGGAGACCTTCATTCTTGATGAGTCGATGCGTAAGCGCCTCGAGGCAGCAAACCCACAAGCGGTCCGTAATGCTGTCGGACGCTTGATGGAAGCCAATGGTCGTGGCCTCTGGCAAGCGGATGACGCCACCCTCGAGGCATTACAAAATCTGTATTCAGATCTTGAAGATCGTTTAGAGGGCGTGGAAAACGCAGCCTGACAGGCCTATTATCTTTGATCGTTCAAATCCGTGTCTGCAAAGCGCGCGTCTCGGGCTGCTGCAAATGGGGTAAGGCATTGAACTGCCAGACGCTACACCGGTGACCGTCAAATAAAAGACTGCTCACCGAGGCGTTCAGCAGGACCCAAGACAATCTAATGGCCGCTTCGTGAGTGAGTCCCATCACATGACCTAAAGCGGTGCCGATGACGCCGGCGGAGGTGCAGATCACTACCTGCTGACCACGGCCCACACGATTGAATACGTCATCGAGCCCCCCAGTCACTCGCCTATGAAAGTCTGACCAGCTCTCAAAGTCACCCGTCAGTTCCCCGCGGGTCCATGCCAAGGTGGCAGATTCCAAGGCGCGCTGAAAGCGTTGCAGTTGGGCCTTAGGCGTGCGTTCAAGAGCCGTCGCGGGACCTGCGTCCATATCCGCGCCCATGGCGCTATCGAGATGTCCTTGGTGGTATTCCAGTGAATGAGCGCTTTGTGGGTCTTGCGGGTTAAGACCCGAGGCGACCGCGTGAGCGGTTAGTACCCGTCCGGCGTCGAATTCTTTGAAAGCTATATTTTCGATGATTGGTATATCGGCGCTTTGCGCCAACAACTCGGCTGTCTCGCGTTGTCTGCGCAGAGGTCCTGAGTAGATGGTGTTTGGCAACTCATCCAGGGTGTCCCAATGTGCCCGCAAGTGGCGTACTTGCTCGATGCCACGGGGCGACAGTCGATCGTAGTCGTGGCTACCAAAAGAGGCCTGACCATGTCGGACGAGATGTATGACGCTCATGTGGCGCGCATTGTAGCGCCCCATGCCTGGCGCGCGAGCGAGTCGACATGCGTGGGCGCACTGCCTCTTGAGAGCTGCCGTGTAGGGCTGCGCTCGCGTAAGATATCGACCTCATGTCATCCGCATCTGAAATGACCGCGACAGCGCGCTCGGACTCTCAGGTGCCGCAGCGACCCGCATGGTGGGTGCGGGCCCTAGCGAGCTTGCCGCTTCGCGTGCTGTATGCGATGGCGACTGGGATCGCCTGGGTCAACGCCAAGCTCTGGCCGCATCGCTCAACGGTCGTGCTCGAGCATCTGCGCACTGCCTTTCCAGCCTTAGACGAGGTGGCGTTACGCGAGCTCAGAGATCAGTTTTATTCCAGTTATGCCGATGTATTGGTCGAGATCATCAAATCCGCCAGTCTCAGTGGGGAGGAGCTTGATCGACGGATGCGCTTTACCCATCTTGAGAGGATGCAGGGGCCTCTTCGCGAGGGAACGCCTGTCGTCTTACTGGCCGCGCATCAATGCAATTGGGAGTGGATTCTATTGGGGCTGTCTCGCCAACTGGGTTTCCCGGTGGATGCAGCCTATAAACCCCTGCGTAACGCTTGGGCTGATCGCTTGATGTTAGCCCTTCGAAGTCGCTTCGGTGCCCGTATGATCGCAGCGCCCCAGTTGATGCGGGACATGGTGGGCCGACGACGGGTGCCGCGTTTGGTGGCGCTTGTCGCCGATCAGGAGCCAGTCGCGAGTGACCGACGCCATTGGACACAATTTTTGAATCGTCAATCAGCGTTTTTTATGGGCGCTGATATCATCGCAAAGACGCTGCGTTATCCGACTTTCTTTGTTGCGATTCGACGCGTGGGTCGTGGAGAGTACGTGGCAGACTTTGAGCTACTTTGGCAGCCAGGCGAGGCGCTTGCTCCGGGCGAGCTGGCCGAACGTTACGCGCGCCGCGTCGAACGGCAGATCCATGAGTCGCCGGCCGATTGGCCTTGGTCGCACAAGCGGTGGCGCTTACAACCTGAGTCGACTCCGTCGGCATCTTCGCACGAGGTAACTTCCTGATGCCTGCTTTATCCGTCGTTGTCCCCGTGTGTAATGAAGAGGACAATATTGCGCCGCTAATCAAAGAAATCGATGCAGCCTTTAAAGATTTAGAAATCGAGATTTTATATGTCGATGATGGCAGCACCGACGGCACCGTTGAGGCAATTCGACGCGTCAGAGCAGAGGGTATCGCAGTGCGCTTGTTGCGCCATTCGGTACGTCGCGGTCAGAGTGCCGCCGTACATTCAGGGATTCGCCACGCGCAGGCAGAATGGGTCGCAACCCTAGATGGTGATGGTCAAAATGATCCAGCGGACTTACCGCGGCTGTACGCACTTCGCGAGCAGGCAAAGCTTGTGATCGGTAATCGCGTGCAGCGTCGCGATACTTGGTTACGTCACTGGCAATCGCGTATTGCCAATGGTGTTCGGGGCCGAATGTTGGGTGATGGGACGCCCGACACGGGCTGCGGGATCAAAGTCATGCATCGCGATACTTTCTTGCAGTTACCTTACTTTGATCATATGCATCGGTTTCTCCCTGCTTTATTTCAGAGAGCTGGCGAGCCGGTGTTGTCGGTGCCTGTGGCGCATCGTCCACGCGAGCGCGGCACGTCAAAATATGGTTTATTTGATCGTCTATGGGTCGGTATTGTCGATATTTTCGGGGTGATGTGGCTACGTCGTCGTTATCGACCAGGTCTGATCGTCACCGAAGAGTCTTGATCAAAACCTCAGTCCATACCTCAGTCATTGGAGCGTCGTATCGGCGCGAGGAATATCCTGCATGCAAGTGGATTCTATCGGTTGGGTGATCGTCGGCTTTGCCGGTCAAGCTTTGTTCTCGATGCGCTTTTTGGTTCAGTGGTTGGCCAGTGAGCGCGTGAAGCGAAGCATCATTCCAACAGCCTTTTGGTACTTCAGTCTGGCTGGCGGGGCGACCTTGCTCGCGTATGCGATACATAAGCAGGATCCCGTGTTCATTGCGGGCCAAGGACTGGGACTCGTGATTTATTTGCGTAATATTTATTTATTACGTACCGGTAAACAGCAAGCCGATAGCTGATGCAGATGTCGAAGCAGATCTGGCAAGACTTGGCGTGGATCTTCGTCGCCTTTGTAGGCATCATTTTTGTGGGCTTTGGCCTGCGTGATCCCTGGCCGGCCGATGAGCCACGTTTTGCTGCGATCGCTCGAGATATGTGGTTATCAGGGGAATGGCTGATTCCACGCGCAGGGGGCGATCTATACCAAGATAAGCCCCCCTTACATTTTTGGTTGATGGCGGTTGGGATCGGACTCACCGGCTCTTTACGTGTGGGCTTTCTGTTGCCCTCCATGCTTGCCTCGCTGGCGACGTTAGCTTTGCTGTATGACATTGTGCGTCGTCTACACGGTCGTGAGGCGGCGCTGGCTGCGGCGCTCTTACTCGCATGCACCCTGCAGTTCGTGATCACGACGCGTGGCGCGCAAATTGACGCCACATTGATTTTCTTTTGTACGCTCGCGATGTACGCGAGTTTGCGCTGTCTATTGCTTCAGGGGACCTGGCGCTGGGCGTTACTAGCGGGTGCGGCCGCGGGTCTCGGCGTGATCGATAAGGCGGTGGGGTTTTTGGCGCTCGCGCTGTGGGTCCTCGCGTGGGGTTTGAGCTACCGCCGTTTTACCGAACTAGGGCGCCCGGACGTTCATCGCGTTGTGGCCTTGTTAGTCGCTTTCTTTGTTGTCATTGCGCTATGGCTCATCCCCATGCTGTGGTACGTACAGCAGTCAGGCTCAGCGGAGCTCGTTGCGTATCGGGATGAGCTACTTTTTCAGCAGACCGTTAAGCGCTACACGCAGGCCTGGCATCACATCCGACCCTGGTATTACTATCTCGTCGAGGTGATTCCATTTCTTTGGTTACCGCTCAGCGCTTTACTACCCTGGTTGATTCCAGCTTGGCGTCGAGATTGGCAAGCGCGACGGGCCAGCGTTTGGTTACCACTGTCTTACGCGATCGCGGTGGTGTTGTTCTTCTCGCTAAGCACCGGTAAGCGTGGCCTATATATCTTGCCGGCGTTACCGGCCCTGATCGTGGCCGCGAGCGCGCATCTGCCAGCGCTTTTTCAACGGCCTGCGGTGCAGCGGGTCTCGTTGGGCTTGGCGGCAATTTTGGTGCTGCCTGCGGTATTACTCTCGGTCGCGCTGCTCATCGAGCATCCCCGCGCGATGGAATTTATTGCGGAATCCGAGCTCGTTGATGCGACGCCCATCTTGGTATTTGCTGCCGTTGCAGGTTCGATATGGCTGTGGGCTTGGCGCTCTCAAAAAACATTGTGGGCATGGCCGGGTGTGTTGGTCACGTTGACGACGGTGTGGGGTTTGATGGCTGCGCCGCAGCTCAACCCGATTCGCTCCGCCAGCGCCTTTATGGCGACGGTACAAGCACAAGTAGCCGATGACGAGCACTTGGGTTTACTCGCTTACAAAGAGCAATTTTTGTTACACCTCGATCGCGACATCGTGAATTTTGGTCATGCGCGTTGGCGAGAAGGTGACGCCGAAGCCTATGACGCCGCTCGATGGTTAGTGGCGCAGCCGGAGCGGGTCTTGCTGGTGCCCGATTACTTTATCGAGACGTGTTTCATTGAGTCTGAGAAGACTCCGCTCGGTTCGAGTAGTCGATTTGAATGGTTTCTCGTACGCGGCACCGCCGATTCATCATGCGTGACGCAGGGCAATGATCGCAAAGCCATCACGTATCCGATGGCAATCGCACAATGAATCACGCTGGTAAACGGCACCCAAAAAAAACGCCCCCATCGAGTGGGGGCGTTTTCATGATCGCAAAAGGATCGCCGCTTAAAAGGGCAACCCGTGCGATTGTCCACCCATGCACAAGAGCATCGGGAAAGACAACAGGAAGTTGACGCGGGAGGTCAGAGTCGCCACGCGACGCGCTTTGGCCTTTTCTTCATCCGTCGCCGGAACGACGCCGATGACCTTCTTTTGGTTCGGCCAAATCAACGCCCAAACATTGAAGAGCATAATGGTGCCAAGCCATGCGCCGATACCGATCACGACGTGACCCGGTTGGAACGTAAACGCGTTCACGAAATTTGCGCCCAGCAACCAGCCACCCGTGAGCCAGGTCGCGAGCGCCGCCCAGCGAAACCACAGGAGCGCGCGGGGCGCGACGTACTTGACGATACCCGCACCGCCGGGACCGCCGGCATCCGCGTTGGCCGCGGCTAGCGCCGGGATCTGGGCTACGTTGAAGTAGTAGAGCAGGCCGATCCAGAACACGCCGGTCACAATGTGTAACCAACGGCCGAGGCCAAGATGGTGAAACCCGCCGAGGTCCGGCGTTTGCGGTAACACGATGACGATGATGGAGAACAGTACGCCAAGGGTAATCGTGGCGCCGACACTATCGAGAGGGTTCTTCATTGTTAGGGCAAACTCCGCATTGATGGCTGGATGCAAACGGGTTTGAAGAATACGGGGGCACCCCGCATAATTCAACGGAGAGTCCTTTTTCAAAACTCAACTTGTGTGCGAGAACGCCTGCAACAGACCATGGATGGACCTGTTTTGCCCAAAACGGTTTCAACTGAGCCGATGAAACGACCGATGTCCCCCTGCATGAGTATTTGTGCGCTCGATGCGACGGGACATTGTGCCGGCTGCTTGCGCACGCGTGAGGAAATTGCCGGCTGGATTCGTATGAGCCCAGAGGAGCAATGGGCTTTGCTGAAGGTATTGGATGAGAGGCGAGTGGCCCGTAGCTGAGTGCTCGGGCCCGAGAATTACACCAGGAGATTAATCTCGATGGACGTCAACGAGCGAATCAAGGCACAACTGGCCGCGCAGCCAGTGGTTCTGTTCATGAAGGGTACGCCCGATTTTCCGCAGTGTGGGTTCTCAGCGCAGACGGTTTCCGCTTTGCGTGCTTGCGGCGCACAGTTCCACGCAGTCAATATCTTTGAAGATCCTGAGCTGCGCGAGGCATTGAAACAATTCTCAAATTGGCCGACGTACCCGCAGCTCTATGTCAATGGTGAGCTGATGGGGGGCTGCGATATCGCGCTTGAGATGTATCACAGCGGGGAACTGAAGAAGCTACTGCAGGAGGCGGGTGCCGCCTAAGTCGGCGAATCCGCTTGCGGACTGTCTTCGAGCGTCGGCTCCTCGTACCAGCCCATCAGGCACGCTCGCTGATCGGCTTCGAGGTAGCTCGGCAAACAGTAATTGCAGATCTGGCAGAAAAGATCGGCGGTACGCTCGGCGTCATAGGCTGCCGCATGAGCGGCTGCTGAATCCCAAGCATGACCGCTCGCGAGCACGGCCTTAGCCAAGACCGTTTGGCCGAGCGCCGCTCCGGCGAGCGTCGCGGTGTCAAAGCTCGAAAAAGGGTGAAAGGGATTGCGCTTGCAATTGCTGCGGGTGACGGCCGCATTTAAGAACCCCAAATCAAACGACGCGTTATGCCCCACCAGAATCGCGCGTTTGCAGCCATGGCTTTTCACGGCGTCTCGCACGACCTTGAAGATACGCTGTAGTGCGTCTTTTTCGTCCAACGCTGGCCTTAAGGGGTGGAAGGGGTCGATCCCGGTCACCGCGAGCGAAGCAGGCTCAATCTTGGCACCGATGAAGGGTTTGACGTGATAGCTGTGGGTTTCCCCTCGCTGCAGACGACCCTGATCGTCCATCACTATCAGCACGGCAGCGATTTCCAGTAGGGCGTCTGTGCTAGCGTTTAAGCCGCCCGTTTCCACATCAATGACAACGGGCAAAAAGCCCCGAAACCGGCGCGCTAAGGACGAGGGCGCGCTCATGCGATCTCAAGTTTCCACGGCAGCGTCAGACCCGCACCCATCGGCACAATCTCATCATCTCCGAAGCGGTAACTCGCGGGGATCGCCCAGTCACGACGGACGAGACGAATCCGTTCCTCGTGTCGGGGTAAGCCGTAAAAGTCAGCGCCAAATTCGCTCGCAAAGCCCTCGAGACGTTCGAGCGCGCCAGCTTGCTCGAAGGCCAACGCGTACAGTTCAAGTGCTGCGTGCGCGGAATACATCCCTGCGCAACCACACGCATTTTCTTTGGTATGGCGGGCGTGCGGAGCGCTATCGGTGCCGAGGAAATAGCGTGGGTCACCGCTGGTCGCTGCTTCCACCAGCGCGGTACGATCGTTCTCGGTTTTCAGGATAGGCAGGCAGTAAAAATGCGGGCGAATGCCGCCGCGAAAGATTTCGTTTCGGTTGTAAAGCAAATGCTGCGGTGTGATGGTGGCGGCGAGACCCTCTGGCTTTGATCGCACAAAATCAACCGCGGCACGCGTCGTAATGTGTTCAAAAACGACTTTCAAGGTCGGGTGACGCTGCACGCAGGGGGCCAGGACCTCATCAATGAAGCGTTGTTCGCGATCAAAGATATCGACCGCCTCATGCGTCACTTCACCATGAACTTGTAGTGTCAGGCCAAGCTCGGCCATCCGCGCGAGGATGGCATCAATTTTGCGGATATCGGTGACACCGGCATCTGAATGAGTCGTCGCCCCAGCAGGATAGAGCTTGCAGCCGAAAACCACCCCTGAGTCGCGCGCGCGATCGATCTCCTCCACCGGCATGTTGTCGGTGAGGTACAGCGTCATGAGCGGCTCGAAACGAACGCCCTCTGGCAGAGCTGCCAAGATACGCTCTCGGTAAGCCACTGCCGAGGCGGTCTCGGTGATCGGTGGCTTGAGGTTGGGCATGACAATGGCGCGCCCAAACTGCCGAGCCGTGTGGGGCAGTACCGACGCCATGGCCGCGCCATCGCGTAGGTGCAGGTGCCAGTCATCGGGTCGGCGTAGGGTTAGCGAATCCGTCATATCCTTGGCGAGCGCCTTGCGGAGGGTGTGAAATGCTAGCACAGCCGCCCCCTCTGCACTGTCGAGCCGTGACAAGTTAACATAGCGTTTTTCACAAACGACGATAGTGGGATTCGTATGGCAGATCGTGACCCTCAGAAACTCGGCCGTGACCTCGAGCAGGATCTGGATCCTGCGGAAACCCGCGAATGGATCGAGTCCATCGATTCGGTGTTACGCGCCCACGGGGCTGAACGGGCCCACTTTCTGCTTGAGCAGTTGATCGATCACGCCAGACGATCGGGGGCGTACCTGCCGTTCAAACCGAATACCGCCTATTTGAACACCATCAGCACGGGTCAGCAGCCCGAATACCCGGGGGTGCGTTCACTAGAGCGACGGATTGAGGCCTTCATCCGTTGGAATGCCATGGCCATGGTGGTCCAGGCGAACCGTTTGTCCTCGGAGTATGGCGGGCATATTTCGACCTACGCCTCGGCAGCCACCCTATACGAGGTCGGCTTTAACCATTTTTGGCGAGCACCTAGCGCGGAACATCCAGGCGATATGCTCTTCATTCAGGGGCATGCCTCGCCAGGTATTTATGCCCGCGCCTACCTCGAGGGTCGGTTAACGGAGGAGCAACTGCGACATTTCAGGCAGGAGGCGGTGGGCGATGGGCTCTCTTCGTACCCACATCCATGGCTGATGCCCGACTTCTGGCAGTTCCCCACCGTATCGATGGGCTTGGGCCCGATGCAGGCGATCTTTCAAGCGCGCTTTCAACGTTATCTGGAGCATCGAGGGTTAGTCCCCGAAACCGATCGTAAGATCTGGGCGTTTTTGGGTGATGGCGAAATGGATGAGCCGGAGTCCATGGGCGCGCTCACCATGCCGGTGCGCGAGAAGCTCGATAACCTTGTATTTGTCATCAATTGCAATCTACAGCGCCTCGATGGCCCTGTGCGCGGTAACGGCAAAATCATTCAGGAGCTAGAGGCGGCTTTCCTCGGTGCAGGCTGGAACGTCATCAAAGTATTGTGGGGTTCGCGCTGGGATCCGCTCTTAGCCAAAGACAACCTCGGTCTACTGCGTCGAGTCATGGAAGAGTGTGTCGATGGTGAGTACCAGAACTTCAAGGCGAAGGGCGGTGCGTACACTCGAGAGAATTTCTTCGGGAAATACCCGGAGTTGAAGGCGATGGTCGCCAACATGTCAGACGATGAAATCTGGCGACTCAATCGCGGCGGTCATGATCCGCGCAAAGTGTTCGCGGCCTATGCGGCTGCCATGCAGCACAAGGGCCAGCCAACCGTCATTCTGGCCAAGACCGTCAAGGGTTTTGGTATGGGCAAATCGGGCGAAGGGCAGATGGTCGCGCACCAGCAGAAGAAACTGTCCGATGAAGATCTGCATGCTTTTCGAGATCGCTTCAATATTCCCATCTCGGATGAGGAAATGAACGC
>CAZSRB010000009.1:0-13029 GCA_964609065.1 uncultured Acidibacter sp.
GTGCGACGCGCGCTAGGCTTGCTGGGCATCGCAGACCTGCGGATCGAGACGGTCAGTTTTGGGGAAGAGCGTTTGGCCGCTGCTGGCGAAGATGAGGCGTCATTGGCCTTAAATCGTCGAGTGGAATTGGTGTACGGACGGTGATTCGTCCGCTCGGTCTCGCGCTCCTTGTACTGAGTCCGCTGGTGGCTCAGGCACAGTCGACTCGAACCTTGGTCGAAGAAATGGGGCTGCGTGTCGAGCGTCTCGAGCAGATCGTGCAAGGACAAGCGCTGCTTGAGATGTTGCAGCGCATTGAGACCTTATCGGCCTTGAGTCGTGAGCAACGCGGTGAGATCGAGTTGCTCACAAGAGAGCTCGAAACCCTCCGCGAACAACATCGAGCCGTGACTGTAGATCAGGAGCGTCGCCTTGCCGCACTCGAGCGTGAGTGGGCCGAGCTTCGGGTTCAGCGCGCAACGGCGGTCGCCGCGCAGTCCGCTAGCACAGAGACGACTGAAGCCTCGCCCTTGCTGTCGGCTGAGACCCCTGCAGTTGAAAATCCTGCAGTCGAAACCCCTGCAGTCGAAACCCCTGAGGTGTTGTATGCCCGGGCGCTCGCATCACTGAACGCGGGAGCGTACCCCGCATCGATCGCGGCCTTCGAGGTCTTTTTGCAGCAGCACGCAACGCATGCGCTCACCGACAACGCGCGCTACTGGATCGGCCAAGCGTATTTTTTGTTACGTGATTATGCTCGCGCACTGGAATACTTTGAGAAAGTGAGTGGCGAAATAGCCGATGTGGGCAAAGCGGCGGACACTTGGTTAAAGCGCGGACTGTGTGAGTTGGAACTTGAGCGCTTTGATGCGGCTCGGCAGAGTTTTGAAACCGTGTCGAGTCGCTATCCTGATTCGGCGGCGGCGCCACTTGCGCGACAGGCACTTGGCCGAATGGGGGATGCCGCCTCGGGCTCGGAGTCGCCATGAGCGACACGCCGCGACTCAAGCTCACAGAAATATTTCGCTCTTTGCAGGGTGAAGCCGATACGGCAGGGATTCCGACCGTTTTCATTCGGCTAACGGGTTGCCCGCTACGCTGTGTGTATTGCGACACGGCTTATGCATTTAGTGGTGGGCAATGGTGGACTTTGCCTGATATTTTGGCGCATGTCGCAGAGCTCAAGACGCGTCATGTCTGTGTCACAGGAGGAGAGCCTTTAGCGCAGGCTGCGGTGCATGCCTTGCTCAGCGCTCTATGTGGGGCGGGCTATCGCGTATCGCTCGAAACAAGTGGCGCGATGTCACTCGCGCAAGTGGATCCCCGTGTGGTCAAAGTGGTGGATGTTAAAACACCGGCCTCGGGCGAGGAGCGGCGTAATCGCTACGAGGAGCTTGAGCGTTTGACCCCACAGGATTTATTGAAATTCGTGATCGCCGATCGCGCCGATTATGAATGGAGCCGCGAACAGGTCAGATCGCGCGCACTCGATCAGCGCTGTGGGGTGTTGTTTTCACCCAGCCATGAGGTTCTCGCCCCCGGCGAGCTCGCCGATTGGATGTTAGCGGACGGGCTGAACGTACGCTTGCAGGTTCAGTTACACAAATATCTTTGGGGCAATGCACCAGGTCGATGAGTGGCTCACCTCAAAAAGCGGTGGTCTTGCTTTCGGGCGGGCTGGATTCTGCAACGGTCGTTGCGATGGCTCAAGAGCGCGGCTTTGAGTGCTATGCCCTATCTGTGCATTACGGACAGCGTCACTCAGCCGAGCTTGCGGCTGCGGCGAGGGTCGCTCAAGCGTTTGGTGTGGCCGAGCATCGGGTGATGGGGGTCGATCTCGCCGGTATTGGCGGTTCCTCGTTGACCGACTTGGCGCTCACAGTGCCGACGACTCCCACCGAAGGGATACCGAGTACTTATGTGCCCGCGCGTAATACTTTGATGCTATCGCTCGCTCTTGCTTGGGCAGAGGTGATTGAAGCGACACATCTTTTTATTGGGGTGAATGCGGTTGATTACTCAGGGTATCCCGACTGTCGACCCGAATTCATTGAGGCCTATCAGCGCTTGGCGATGCTGGCCACTAAAGCGGGTGTGGAGGGTCAGCCTCTGCAGATCGAAGCCCCGTTGATCTCGCTGAGCAAGGCCGAGATTATCCGCGAGGGATTACGTCTCGGGGTCGATTATTCGCTGACGGTCTCTTGTTATCAGGCCGACGCAGAGGGTCGAGCCTGCGGCGTTTGTGACTCCTGTCGCCTGCGTGCGGAGGGATTTACCGCAGCAGGTGTGACCGATCCGACGCGATATGTATAAAATAGCGGTTCCTCCCCACGGATGGGTCCTTAGCTCAGTCGGTAGAGCAGCTGGCTTTTAACCAGTTGGTCGACAGTTCGAATCTGTCAGGACCCACCATTTCCCCTTATCCCAAGCTTCAACGTTGTTCGACTCGCCCCTCATGGGGTCATGTGTTATAGTGATATACAACACTCAACTCAAGACTCGGTGACGTGCTATGACTCCGCTTCAAATCCCTCATCAACCCGCTCGTGCTGCACGCTGGGCGAGCGTATTTCTATTTGGCCTGCTCGCGCTCTTCATTACCGCGTCGCCCGCCGAGGCGAGCGACAAAGAAGTGACCAGCCGTGTCACGCGTACTCACAGTCTGGATTGGGGGAGCACGACGCGACTTACCGTCGTGAATGGCGTCGGTGAGATGGTGGTTCGTCTCGGTTCAACCGAAAAGATTGAGGTGCAGGTAAAGATCCGCGGGGATCGGCGCTGGTTTGGCGGGCGGCGTGACGTCGCCGATGTAGATATCGAGATCGAGCGACGAGGGGATCAACTTCGCTTCGCGCTCGAGGACGACAAGATCTCGGGTGATTGGCAGATTAGCTTGCCGCGAAAAATGCTCGGTCTATTGGAAATCAACTCGGGCGTCGGTGACCTGACGATTGAGGCGATGGCCGCCAAGCTCGAAGTTGATCTCGGCGTCGGTGAAGTCGACGCGAGGATCGCAAACGGGGTTATCGATATCGATGTGGGCGTGGGCGATATTGAGATCGTGACCCAACAAGCCACGGCTGGCGCGGTACGCGGTAGCGTGGGGGTGGGTCAGGTGACGATCACCGGCGAGGGCGTGAACTCGCGCGGTCGTGGCGTGGTGCAAGTCGGCGCAGCCGGCAAGGGCGACAAAGACATTGTCGCCGCTGCCGGGGTAGGTGATATCGATATCCGATTAGAGTGAGGCGACTATCGATGCGCTTGGCGCGCCAAGGGCAATGCGATTCGCAGCGCGATTAGCTGACCTTGATATCGATGCGCTTGGTTGCCGCCTTGGCGGTTTTGGGGATGTGTACGGTCAGCGTGCCATCGTGCGATTCAGCATGAATGCGTGATGTATCGGCGGATTCCGGCAAAGAAAAGCTGCGGGCGAAACAGCCTTGAAAGCGCTCAATACGATGAAAGCGTTCGGTTTTGTCTTCCTTTTCGTGCTGTCTTTCGCCCGATAAGGTGAGCACTCCATCTTCGATGGAGAGTTTGACATCCTCGCGGGCGATCCCTGGTAGTTCCGCACAAATGAGGAATTCTTTGTCAGTCTCGCTGATATCGGCGGTGGGCGACCATTGGATGGCAGCGTTGCCATTGGTCTCACGACGCCAGCGCGTGAGCGCAGGGGTCATACGGTTCATGAATTCTTCGACTTCGCGAAAGGGTTCCCATTGGCTCAGGTTCATTTGAACGACTCCTCAAAAAATAATAAAAATAACGATGAGGAACCATTGTCGCCGTCACAGAGCGGGCGCCAATCGCGATCAGCCCTTAAGTGGGTGGCGGTTTGTCACAACCGCAGCGTGCGAGAACAAACTCGGCCGCTTCGTTGCCGGAATCGGTCAGGTGCACCAGCTCTTGGTCGGCGAGGTCTATGAAGCCCTCGGTCGCGAGGTAATCCAGATCCAGCACTCGCTGCCAGTACTCTCGCCCCACCAAGACGATCGGCATGGGCTCGATCGTGCGTGTGAGCACGAGATTCAGCGCTTCAAAGACTTCATCTAATGTGCCAAAGCCGCCTGGCAGGGCAACGAGCGCTCGAGCGCGAAACATGAAGTGCATTTTACGCAGCGCAAAGTAGCGGAAACTGAACGCGAGGCCCGGCGTGATGTAAGGGTTCGGAAATTGCTCGTGCGGTAATCGAATATTAAAGCCAATGCTCGGTGCACCCGCCTCAAAGGCCCCTCGATTTGCCGCTTCCATCAGACCAGGTCCACCGCCTGTGGCGATCACCAGCTGATGACAGCCTGCGGTGTGCAGCGCTCTTGAGCTGAGCTCAAAGCCGAATCGCCGACCCTCCTCGTAGTAGCCAACCTGTCGGGGGGTCGCCAAGCCGCTTTCGGGGGCGGGGACTCGAGCGCTACCAAACACCACCACGGTGGATTCGATGCCCGCTGCCGTCAGGTAGGTCTCGGTGCGGTGAAATTCGAGGGCGAGTCTCACCGCCCGTGCGGCATCGCTTTCGAGAAACTCGAGGTCGTCTTCGGCCAACCGATAGCTGGGATGCGCGGTAATTTGCGCTCGAAGTTGCTCGATTTGGGCGTCAGTAGGTGTCACGAGAGATGGCGCTCCTTACGGGATTCGAACCCGTGTTACAGCCTTGAGAGGGCTATGTCCTGGGCCTCTAGACGAAAGGAGCGCAGAGCCAAGTCATGTCCGACGAGGCGCGCTATTATATTCCTACCGTCCCATTGCTCAAGCAGAACGCAAACACTTTGAACGCTCCCCACGGTACGTCTGGCGCCACACCGACTTTGGCTCGCATCATTCCGCGCGACGGGCACCCCATCTCGCGCTCCAAAATCTCACCCGAGGCCCTGCGGGTGCTTTATCGCTTGCGCGAAGCAGGCTTTCAGGCATTTTTGGTGGGGGGGTGCGTCCGCGATCTCATGTTGGGTCTCGAACCGAAAGATTTTGATGTCGCGACCGATGCATTACCCGAGCAAGTCCGAGGATTATTTCGTAACTGCCGATTGATCGGTCGACGTTTTCGCTTGGCACATGTTTATTTTGGACGCGAGATCATCGAGGTGGCGACTTTTAGAGCCTCGACCGCTCCCTCACAAGGCGAAGAGGTCGAAGTGCTCGATGGCGCCTTGGAGGGTGATTTTGATACTGCCGAGTCGCAAGCGCCCACAGCGGAGTCATCCGCGCCAGAAATCTTTGATCGCAATGACGAAGATCGACTGATCGATGAGAGTGGGCGAATCTTGCGTGATAACGTGTACGGCAGTATCGATGACGATATTTGGCGGCGAGATTTCACTTGTAACGCCCTTTACTACAACATCGCTGATTTTTCGGTTTGGGACTATTGCGGTGGATTTGAAGATGTTCAGGCGCGACGCTTGCGCTTGATCGGAGACCCTGAAACGCGCTATCGGGAAGATCCCGTGCGGATGCTGCGCGCTGCGCGTTTTGAGGCGAAGCTCGGCTTTTCATTGGAGCCATCGACGGCAGAGCCTATTCGTTCCCTGCAAAATTTATTGCAGGGAGTGCCCGCAGCGCGACTGTTTGATGAGTCGCTGAAGCTATTTTTGACCGGTCATGGACTGCAAAGCTTTGATGTCCTGCGTGCAAGAGGCTTGCTAACGAGTCTGTTACCGAATGTGGCCGAGTTTTTCCAGCAGTATCCCGATAGTGCGCCTGAGCGCTTATTGCGCGCAGGGCTCAAAAATACTGATGAGCGAGTGCATGCGGGTAAATCCGTAACACCGGGTTTTTTGTTTGCCATCTTGTTGTATGGACCAATTGGTCGGACGATCGAAAAAGCGCCCCCCACCAAATGGCGTGATATTGGAACCATTCTCGATGCGGTCGATTTGGAGGTGCGTCGAATCCAGGAGCGGGTAGCCATTCATCGGCGCTTCATACTCGGTATACGCGACATGTATGCCTTGCAGAGCCGACTTGAGCAACCGCGCGGCCGGCGAGCGCTGCGGACGCTTGAGCATCCCAAGTTTCGGGCGGCGTTTGATCTTTTTGAATTACGTGGCGAGTTCGGCATGGCCGATCGGCGTTGGGTCGAGTGGTGGCGTCGTCTGCAGACGGTCGGGCCCGAAGAGCGCGAGGCCATGTGCGCGGCGACGGCAGGGGGCTCTGAGCGAGGTCATTCGGCGCGTCGTCGCGGTGGGCGGCGTCGGCCCCGTCGTGGGCCAGGTGTGATCGCCCGTGGCGGCGCTGATGGCGCAAGCTGATCGACCCTGTTGGCAGCCGGTCTACATTGGACTCGGTAGCAATGTGGGCGATTCACCAGCGTTGATTGAGCAAGCCATCGTGCGGCTTGCGGGTTTAGAGCGCACGCGGCTCGTCTGTCGATCGCCGCTTTATCGCAGCCAACCCTGGGGGCCGGTTGCGCAAGCCGAATTTTGTAATGCAGCCGCCGGTTTTTTGAGCGAACTCGACCCCGAGCGATGGTTGCAGGAGCTGCAGTTAATCGAAGGAGCGCTTGGCCGAACGCGATCGGAGCTGCGCTGGGGGCCGCGCGAAATTGATCTCGATCTTTTGGCGCATGGGCCGCATGTCAGTCAGAGCGATCAGCTCTCGTTACCACACCCTGGCATACCCGAACGCGAATTCGTTTTGTATCCTCTTCGGGACATCGCTGAGGATTTATGCCTACCGTGGGGACGCGTGCGCGAGTTAGCTGCACGGGTCGCACCGCGCGGTATTCAGCGGTGGTCTTGATCAGGTATGAAGACGCATTACCACGGGGCAGGGGCGAGCTAAGACCGCAGGTCAAGTCATGGCGGAGACATCCACAGCACATCGCTACGTTGTGATCGAGGGGCCGATCGGTGTCGGCAAGACCTCGCTGGCACGGCGTCTGGCAGAGCTCTGGTCAGCCGAATTGATCCTGGAGCAGGCTGAGCAAAACCCCTTTCTCGAAAAGTTTTATCGCGACCCCGTCGGTACCGCCTTGCCGGTGCAGTTACATTTTTTATTTCAACGCACGCAACAACTGGCGGGTCTTAAGCAGCAGGATCTTTTCTCAAGCGTGCGCGTGGCAGACTACCTGCTCGAGAAAGATCGTTTGTTCGCACGGGTGACCTTGGATGATGCCGAGTTTAGTCTCTACGATCAGGTCTATGATCGCTTGGTCATTGAGCCGCCGAAACCCGATCTAGTGATTTATTTGCAGGCACCGGTTGACGTGCTCTTGCAGCGAATCAGTCGTCGCGGTTTGCGTATGGAATCTTTGATTGATCGACCCTATCTCGAAAAACTTAATGAGGCTTACGCACGGTTTTTTCATGATTATGATGCGGCGCCCCTCTTGATCGTGAACGCGGCCACCTTGGATCCGCTCGCCAATGAAGCGGATTTTGCGGAGCTCTTATCGGCGATTGCCCGAATGAAACGCGGTCGCTTGTATTTCAATCCCGTCAGGCCGAGCATGCTCTGAGTCGGTCGCGCCCAGCAAAGGACAAGCCTACTGATGTATACCCATTTGCAATTGCGTGACTCTGCGCGCCCACCTGTCTCGCTCGCCACCCTGCACAAAATGAAGGCGGACGGTGAGAAGATCGCCTCGTTGACCTGTTATGACGCAAGCTTCGCCGTGTTGGTCGATGAGGCGGATGCCGATCTTGTGCTGGTGGGTGATTCGCTTGGCATGGTGATTCAGGGTCATGACACGACCGTACCTGTCACGATGGATGACATGGTGTATCACTGTCGTGCGGTGTCGCGCGGCCTGCATCGACCCTTGTTGATGGCGGATTTGCCATTTGCTAGCTATCCCACCAAAGATATTGCGCTCGCGAATTCTGTGCGTTTGATGCAAGAGGGTGGCGCGGAAATTGTCAAACTCGAGAGCGGGCCGTCACAACTTGAGATCGTAGAATTCTTGGCAACGCATGACATCGCGGTGTGTGCGCATCTGGGTCTAAAACCTCAATCAGTACACAAGACGGGCGGCTTTCGCGTCCAAGGGCGCAGTGATGATGCCGCAGAGCGCATGTTGCAGAACGCGATCGATCTTGAGGCGGCGGGCGCGGATATGATTCTCTTGGAGTGTATTCCGACAATCCTAGGTCAAAAAATCACCGAAGCACTGCGGGTGCCCGTGATTGGGATTGGTGCAGGTCCGCACACCGATGGGCAGATTTTGGTGTTGTATGACGTGCTTGGCATCACCACCGGCCGTCAGCCCCGCTTTGTGCTCAATTGCATGACGGAAGCGGGCGATAATCTTGCGGCAATGCGGCAGTTTGTTCGGTCCGTCAAGACGGGGGCGTATCCGGCGCCTGAACATTGTTTTGACTGAGTCAATTTTTTGACCGAGAAAGTGTCTATGCAGATCATCACCACAACCGCCGAGGTGCGTGCCATGGTGCGCAAGTGGCGGGCGGCGGGCGAGCGTATCGCTTTTGTGCCCACGATGGGCAATTTGCACGAGGGCCATATCAGTCTCATTGAGCGCGCACGAGCACACGGTGAGCGTTTCGTCGCGAGTATTTTTGTCAATCCCATGCAGTTTGGTCCTAACGAGGACTTTAATCATTACCCGCGAACGCCAGAGCGTGACGCTGAGATGCTCGAGGCGGCAGGCTGCGATCTATTGTTTATTCCTGATGTCAAAGAAATGTATCCGGTGGGTCAGGAGCAGGCGACTCGCGTATCGGTACCGGCGATTTCCGATGAGCTCTGTGGCGCTGTGAGACCTGGTCATTTTGTGGGGGTCACGAGTGTGGTTGCGCGCTTATTTGGTATCGTGCAGCCGGATGCGGCTGTGTTTGGGCGCAAAGACTTTCAGCAGTTGGCGATCATTCGTCGGATGGCGCAGGATTTATGCATGCCCATCGAGATCATCGGGGCACCCACCGTACGCGCAGAGGATGGTTTAGCCTTGAGCTCGCGCAATCAATATTTGAGTGTAGAGGAACGAGTGCAGGCACCAGCGCTTTATCGCAGTCTGCAACAAGCCGTGAAAGCGTTACAGGCGCTTAGCCCAAACGGGATGTCGAGCGAGGCGATCGCGGCGATCGAGGCGGAGAGCCAAGCGCATCTGCAAGGCTTGGGTTTCACGGTCGATTACTTTGCAGTGCGCGATGCGGCGAGCTTGTTACCGTATGTATACGCTGCCAAGACGCCGGGTGTGGTGCTTGCCGCGGCTCGGCTCGGTCGGGCTAGACTGATCGATAATTTGGAATTCGACGGGCTTTAGGCGTCCGAAGAGTGCGCTAGGCGTCGCTCAGCGAGCGTCTCAAGCGCCCAGATGACATGTTCTCTCACGAGTTCGGAAGGATGTTCACGGCGGGCGTTTAGCGCCGCCAGTGCGTCGTCGGTCGGCGGGCCGTTGCCCAACGCGACGGCGAGATTTCTGAGCCAACGCAGGTAGCCGATGCGGCGGATTGCTGAGCCTTCCGTGCGGAGTAGAAATTCGTCTTCGGTCCAAAGAAACAGCTCGCAGAGGCTCGCCCGGTCGAGTTGGTGGCGCGGAGTGCGAAAGTCAGGGTGGCTTGCGGCGCGCGCAAACTTATTCCAAGGACAGACGAGCTGACAATCATCGCAACCATAAATGCGATTACCCATGAGTGGTCGTAGCTCGATTGGGATCGGGCCTTTGAGCTCAATCGTCAAATAAGAAATGCATCGTCGGGCATCCAGTTGCCAAGGCGCGACGATCGCCCCGGTGGGGCAGGCCGGAAGACAGGCTTCACAGGTGCCGCAGTGCGCGCTCGCCGGTGTATCGATGGGTAGCGGCAAGTCGGTCAATAATTCACCGAGAAAAAACCAGGACCCCTCACTCGAGTGAATGAGATTGGTGTGTTTGCCGATCCAGCCAAGCCCCGCTTTTCGTGCCACCGCTTTTTCGAGCACAGGTGCAGAATCCACGCAGACGCGATAGCCGAACGGACCGATGCGCTCGGCCAGCGCTTCACCAAGACGACGCAGCGCGCGACGTAACACTTTGTGATAATCCCGCCCCAGCGCGTAACGCGATACGTAAGCGCGCTCAGGGTCGTTCAAGACCGACTGTGCGGGTTGCGCTTCAGCGGGCCAATAATCCATTCGTACGCTGATCACCCGCACGGCACCCGGAACCCATTCAGCCGGATGCGCGCGTAGATGCCCATGACGCGCCATGTACTGCATCTCACCGTGAAACCTCTGCTGCAGCCAGCGGATCAAATGGGCTTCGTCCTCTTTGAGCTCAAGATCACTGACGCCTACCGCACTGAAGCCCAAACCTTTCGCTAAAGGGGTGAGCTCGCGACGCAATCCTGCGAGGTCGGGATGATGCATGCGCGCGAGTATACTCAGGCCTATGCAGGATCTGCGCGATGAAGCTGGGGGCGATCTTTTTACCGCTGAGCAGGCGAGGGCGATCGATACGCGCGCGATTGAGGAATACGCTTGTCCCAGTTATGGGTTAATGCAGCAGGCCGCCGCTCGGGCTTTAATCTCACTTCGTGCTGAGTGGCCAGCCGCGCGCGAGCTGCTTGTTTGCTGTGGCGCGGGTAATAATGGTGGCGATGGCTATGTGCTCGCACGGGATGCGTCGCGGCAAGGATGGCGAGTGAGAGTCATCGCGGTAGCGGAGCTCTCGAGATTGACGGGTGACGCTGCGCTGGCTGCCAAAGATTGTCAGGCAGCAGGTGTTGCGATAATTTCTTTGGCTTCACTTGCTGATTCAGTTGAAGGCCTTGCAAAGGCTTGCAAAAAATATTGTGCCGAGGCCGATGTCATCGTCGATGCCTTGCTCGGTACGGGGCTTCGCTCAGCGGTACGCGAGCCCTTCGCTGCCATAATTGAGGCGATCAATGCCGTCTCCCGCCCGGTGCTCGCGCTCGATGTGCCGTCGGGCCTTTGTGCCGATACCGGGCGTGTGCAGGGTGTTGCCGTACGTGCATCTCGAACCGTGACGTTCATTGTGGATAAGGTCGGGCTCTGGCTAAACGACGGGCCACGATACGCCGGGCGACGTGAATGCGCGCCGCTGGTGATCCCCGCTGCCGCCCGCTGCGAGCGACCGCGTATAAGAAGATTGACGGCCGCAGCGTTGGCGCGGGACTGGCCGGCGCGTGCTCGTGAAGCGCACAAGGGCCAAGCGGGACATGTCGTTGTTGTTGGCGGCGGTGAGGGGATGCCCGGGGCGGCGCGGATGACCGCCGAAGCGGCGTTAGCGGTGGGGGCAGGACGGGTCACGGTGCTTTGTGCGGGCGGTTCAGCGGCGGCCATCGCCAGCGGCCCCGCTGAAGTCATGGTGTCTGCCATTGATAAAGCGAGCGATGCCACGCGCAGACTCGATAAAGCCGATGTGATTGCGCTAGGCCCCGGATTGGGTCTCGATGAGTGGGCGCAGGCGTTATTTTCTTTGGTGATATCTTTGCATAAGCCCATGGTGATCGATGCGGATGCGTTGACGCTGCTTGCGACGAATGGGGTGTATGCGGCCGATGGGGCGGATTTGGCGCCAACCGATCGTGTATTGACGCCTCACCCCGGAGAGGCGGCACGGTTGCTCGGCGTGACTAGCGCGCAGATTCAAACGGACCGGATGGCGGCACTCGCTGAGCTTTGTACGCGCTATGCCGGGGTGAGTGTGCTCAAAGGAGCCGGTACGCTCGTGGGTCATCCCGACGAGTTACCCGCGTTGTGTGCCGCAGGAAACCCTGCGATGGCGACCGCAGGGATGGGGGATGTCCTGACGGGCATCATCGCGGGCTTACGCGCGCAGGGCGTTTCGCCATGGCAGGCTGCTTGCACGGGCGTATGGTTGCATGCCGCGGCAGGCGATCGACTTGCATCGCGTCAAAAAATTGATCGTGGTTTACGAGCGAGTCAACTGGTGGCTGAGCTACCGGGTTTATTGGGCGAACTCATTCGAGGCCGCCGGTGATTGTGTTGACCGATGAGACCCAGACGCTGTCGTTCGCGGCGGACTACGCGCGCGCGATGTTAGGCGTGGTAGGGGCAAGTCCGGCGGCGCTCAAACTTTCTTTGCGCGGAGATCTGGGGGCAGGTAAAACTTGCTTCGCCCGCGGCTTTCTCGAGGCACTCGGTGTGCAGCGGGCGGTCAAAAGTCCGACCTATGCGCTGCTCGACATCTACCCTGTGACAGAACTTGAGGCGCAGATAGCGCGGCCTCGGCACCAGTGCGCTTCGCCCTTAGCAGGTGTCGTGCACCTTGATCTCTATCGGCTCGCAGAGCCAGAAGAGTTGGATAGCTTAGGTTTGGCGGATCTCGATCAAGCGGGCTGGGTGTGGCTCATCGAATGGCCTGAGCGCGGTGGATCGCTCTTACCTCCCGCCGATCTAGTGTGCAGCTTAGCGGTGCTGGAGTCGGGTCGTAGCGCTCAGCTCGAGGCTCAGACGCCACTGGGCGAGCGTTGGCTCGAGGCTGTAAGCCGCCACAAAGTCTCTGAGTGACCTGCGGTAGATCGTTAATTTTGTGGAATTTATTGGGTCTTTCGACGTACCCTTCGCGCATGCTGAGCGCGCAGGGTTCTCACGCGATGTCGAGTTCGCGGGTGGTGTGGAAATACGGGGTGGTGGTGATCGGGGCGTTGCTCGCGTCTCTCGTGAGCCTGCGTACTCCTGCCGCTGAACTTCGCGAGATCGCCTTGCGTGCCGAGGGCACTCAGACTCAGGTGAACTTGCGTCTCAATCAAGCGACGGCGGTTCGTTTCTTTGGTTTGAGTCAACCCAACCGCGCCGTGATCGATTTGGCCTCAACCTCCGCGCGCGCGCTGAAGCTGCCAGCGGCCACCGGCGCCGTCCTCAATATTCGGCAGGCAGCTCGCCCCGGCGGTGGGTGGCGCGTGGTCCTTGAGCTCCCAGAGGGGGCGAGTGTCCGTTGGCAGCAGCCGACGACCTCCGGCACCCGCACGGCCGAGGTGATCTTGAGCATTCAAGGCGGAGCACCCTCGGACGCTTCTCCTTCACCATCCACGCCCGAGCCACTCAAGGCCGTGAAGGCGGCTGATTCATCACCCTTCGCTGGGCAAGACGTGGTGGTCGCGATTGATGCGGGGCATGGGGGTAAGGACCCCG
>CAZSRB010000009.1:13129-26351 GCA_964609065.1 uncultured Acidibacter sp.
GCTGGGCAAGACGTGGTGGTCGCGATTGATGCGGGGCATGGGGGTAAGGACCCCGGTGCGATTGGTCGTGGTGGCACACGCGAGAAAGATGTGGTGCTTGAGATATCGCGCTTGCTTGCCGCGCGGATCAATCGCGAGCCCGGGATGCGCGCGTTTATGACGCGTGATGGCGATTATTTTTTGACCTTGCGACAACGGATTCGGCGAGCGCGAGATTCGGGCGCACAGCTATTTGTCTCGGTCCATGCCGATGCGGTTCTCGATGCGCGCGTCTCAGGCTCCTCGGTCTATGTGTTGTCCTTGAAAGGGGCGAGCGATGAGCAGGCGCGTCTATTGGCCGATCGTGAAAACGCCGCTGACTTGATCGGCGGGGGTGCCATTGATGAGCAAGAGCCTGCTTTGGCCTCGGTGCTGGTCGATTTAGTGCAGTCGGCACAGATCGGTAACAGCATGGAGGCGGCGCAGCGGGTGCTCGATTCGCTGGGTAAGGTGGCGGAGGTGCGAAAGCCCAAAGTGCAGCAAGCGGGCTTTGTGGTGTTGAAGAGTCCGGATATCCCCTCCATGTTGGTGGAGACGGCTTTCATCTCTAATCCAGCCGATGAGCGGCGATTGACGAGTGCTAGCCATCGCCAAAAGCTCTCCGAGGCGATCTTTCAAGGGGTTCGTCAGTATTTCATTGACCATCCCCCAGACGGGTCACGTTTAGCTTCTGAACGCAAATCATCACCGGTCGTCGCGGAGCGTGAGGGTGTGACGCGTGGCGGTCAGCTTTGACTGAGCGCGCGCCTATCCGCCAGCTCCAAGGTGAGCTGGTCGATCAAATTGCAGCCGGTGAGGTCGTCGAGCGACCTGCCTCGCTCGTCAAAGAATTAATTGAAAATAGTCTCGATGCGGGAGCGACCCGAATTGATGTGGATATCGAGGCGGGTGGTGCACAACTCGTACGGGTAATCGATAACGGCGCAGGGATTCCGGCGGACGAGTTAGCACTTGCGATTTCGCGACACGCAACCAGTAAGATCGTAACCGTTGATGATTTGGCTGCGATCGAAACCTTAGGCTTTAGAGGTGAAGCCCTGCCATCGATTGCCTCGGTGTCGCGTCTGAAGCTTATTTCGCGACCAAAAGCCGTCGAGCACGCGATGGGTTTGTCCGTCGAAGGGGGTCGCGTGGGTGAGCTTACGCCGGCTGCACTCGCAGCAGGCACTTTGGTGGAAGTGCGAGATTTGTTCTTTAATACGCCCGCACGCCGTAAATTTTTGCGCGCTGAGAGTACTGAGACCGGGCATATCGTACGTTTAATTCAGCGCTATGCTCTGCTGCGCTTTGATGTGGCGTTTAGGTTGCGCCAGGGTTCAAAAACCTTAATCGATGTGCCGGTCGCCGACTCTTCCGAGGCGCAGCGTCAACGCATTGGGCTCATCATGGGACGCGATTTCATTGAAGCGGCGTTATCCATTGATACGCGTTCAGGCTCGGTGCGTCTCTGGGGTTGGTTAGGTCAACCGGAGGCCGCGCGCGCCAGTAGTGACCAACAATATTGGTACGTAAATGGACGAGCGGTGCGCGATAAGCTACTCGGCAGCGCACTGCGTCTTGGCTACCGCGATGTGCTCTATCACGGACGTCAGCCCGCCTGTTTGCTGTATCTGGAGCTTGAGCCGCGCTCAGTGGATGTCAACGCGCATCCGCAGAAATTGGAGTTACGTTTCCGTGACTCGCGCCAGATACATGATTTTGTGATGCGCGCCGTGCAGCGTGCGCTCGCTGTCCCAGCGGGGGAGGCTGCCCCAACGGCTCGTAATACAGCATGGCTCCCGCCGGCGACCCAAGTCGGTTTGGATTGGCGCGAGCTCGCGGTGGCAGACTCGCCCTTGAATTCTTTGATAGGTCAGGCTGGGTTAGCGCCAAGTCCGTCTGAGCCGAGTCCGTCTGAGTCGGGCCTGTCTCAGTCGAGTGCGTCGCTGCCCACAACGAGTGACCTCACCGACGGTGCGCTCGGTCAGGCGATTGCCCAATTGCATGGGATTTATATTTTGGCGCAGCGCGCCGATGGATTGATCATCGTGGATGCACATGCTGCACATGAGCGCGTGATCTATGAGCGTTTGAAGCGTGACTGGGGGCGGGATCCCGCTCAGCAGCGATTGCTGACGCCCGAGGTGGTGGAGATTGCGCTTCACGAGAGTGATTTATTTTTGAACCATCAGGCTGATTTTGTGCAAGCGGGTTTTGAGATCGATATGTTGGCCCCGGGACGGCTTGCGGTGCGGGCGGTGCCAGCGCTGCTCGCCCGCGAATCGGCAGGGTCCCTCGTGCGCGATGTCTTGCAGAGTCTGCAGTCGGAGCAGGGGAGTCATCATTTGGACACTGCCGCCCATGGACTGCTTGGCAATATTGCCTGCCGAAGCGCAATTCACGGGGGTCGTCAATTGACGCTGGTGGAGATGAACGCCTTACTTCGCGAAATGGAAGCGACTGAGCGCGCAGGTCATTGCAATCATGGTCGACCTACCTGGTCGGTGATTACGCTCGCACAATTGGATCGCCTGTTTCTACGTGGACGTTGATGCTCTGATGCTGGCCGGGCCGACGGCGAGCGGCAAAACGGCCTGGGCGCTGGCGTTGGCTGAGCGGCTACCGATTGAAATCATCAGTGTGGATTCGGCACAAGTCTACCGAGGACTCGACATCGGGGCGGCTAAGCCGAGCGCTGCTGAGCGTGCGCGCGTGCGGCATCATCTTTTGGATATTCGGGATCCTGCCGAGCACTACAGTGCGGGTGATTTTCGGCGCGATGCGCTCGCCTTGATTGCAGAGATTCGCGGCCGCGGTCATCTGCCGCTATTGGTGGGCGGGACCATGTTGTACTTCAATGCGCTCTTGCGCGGCTTAGCCCGTTTACCGGCGGCGGACCCGCGCCTGCGCCGCGCTATTGACGCCGAGGCTGCACAGCTCGGATGGCCGCATTTGCATCAGCAGCTTGCTGCCGTTGATCCCGTGTTGGCAGCGCGTTTGGCGCCCCAAGACGCACAGCGCATCCAACGAGGTTTAGAGGTCTATCGACTGAGCGGTCGACCCTTAAGTGATTGGCAGGCCGACACCGATCCCGGTCACGCGTATCGATTTGTACGCACAGCCCTCGTTCCGAAAGATCGAAGCGCACTCCATGCCGCGATTGCACAACGATTTGAGCAAATGATGGACACAGGTCTGCTTGCGGAGGTGGCGGAGCTACGGGCTCGAGGCGATCTCGCGGCGGATTTACCCGCCTTGCGAGCGGTCGGTTATCGCCAGCTTTGGGCGCATCTCACCGGCGAGTGCTCGCTTGAGGAGGCGATTTCACGCGCCGTGATCGCCAGCCGTCAGCTCGCCAAACGTCAACTGACGTGGATCAATGCGGATCCCGGTTGGCAGCGGTTTGATTCGTTCGCGGACGGTAGCGTCGAGGCATGGATGGCCACCATGCAGACCGTGTGGCATCACGCAAGGCTTTAAGTGTGTCAACGCACCTAGATGGGAACTTCTGTCAAGGTAGAATGGTCTTCGCCTCATAACCATTCACAACACGGCTGATCCCTTGTGGGATCCACCACTGCTGAGGAGTTTCGCCATGGCCAAGGGCCAGTCCCTGCAAGATCCCTTCTTGAACCAGTTGCGTAAGGAACGGGTTCCCGTATCCATTTATCTGGTTAACGGAATCAAACTTCAGGGCCAGATCGATTCATTCGATCAGTTTGTGGTGTTGTTGAAAAATACCGTCAATCAGATGGTCTACAAGCACGCCATCTCGACGGTCGTGCCGGCGCGTAATGTGCGCTTGCCCTCGGCCGATGAGCCCGAGGGTGGTGTCGATCCGGCCCCCGCCGAGGACTAAAACTTCGTGCTGACCCTCTCGCGTGTTTGAGCGCCCGAGCGGCGGCGAGCGCGCGCTGCTCGTTCGCTTAGGGTTAGGCGCGGCCGTCGAGCACGAAGACCTCGAGGAATTTGCGCAGCTGGCGGATTCAGCCGGCGCACAGGTGGTTGCCACCGTCACGGGTCGGCGCGAACGACCCGATCCCAAATATTTTGTCGGTAGCGGCAAAGCCGAAGAAATTCGCCAGATCGCCGAAGAAGTCTGCGCAGCGGTGATCTTGGTGGATCACGCGCTCTCGGCGAGTCAGGAACGTAATCTCGAAAAACTGACGGGTTTACGGGTGCTCGATCGTAATGCGCTGATCTTGGATATCTTTGCGCAACGCGCGCGTAGCCATGAGGGCAAGCTCGAGGTAGAGCTCGCCCAGTTGCGTCACCTATCGAGCCGCTTGGTGCGGGGGTGGACGCACTTGGAGCGTCAAAAGGGGGGTATCGGATTGCGCGGTCCGGGCGAGACCCAGCTTGAGACCGATCGCCGCTTGCTTGGCGAGCGAGTGCGCGTCTTATCGCGCCGCCTCGAAAAGTTAAAGCGTCAGCGTGAGACCGGACGACAACGTCGGGTGTCGATCCCCATCCCCTCGGTCGCCTTGGTGGGGTACACCAATGCGGGCAAATCAACCTTATTTCGTGCGCTGACGGGCAGCGAAGCCTATGTGGCCGATCAATTATTTGCGACGCTCGACCCTTTGGTACGCCGCGTCCGATTGCCCGGGGGGAGCCCTGCGGTGCTCGCCGACACCGTCGGTTTTATTCGTGAACTGCCTCACGAGCTGGTGGCCGCGTTCCAATCCACGCTGACCGAGGCACGTGAAGCGACCTTACTGCTGCACGTAATCGATGCCAGCGATCCTCGGCGCGATGAACGAATTGAGCAGGTGAACGCCGTCTTGCAGCAAGTCGGAGCGGGTGAGTTGCCGCAAATTCGAGTGTTTAACAAGATTGATCGACTCCAGCAGACACCGCGTATTGAACGCGATGCCGAGGGTGTGATCACCCACGCTTGGGTATCGGCGACCCACGCCGAGGGGCTCGACGCACTGATGCAAGCGATTGCCGAACGTCTCTCGCGCTTCGCAAGGCCTTATCGATTGCGGGTCGGGCCGGCACAGGCGGGTCGCCTGCGTGCGAAATTGATCGCTGATGGGGTTTTACAGGGCGAGCGCAGCACCGAGGAGGGAGCGCTTCTACTCGACATCAACGTCCCAGAGCCCGACGCGCAAGCGCTCGCGGCCCTGCCGGGTGTGGAGTTACTCGACACACCGGCCTCATCAGCCACTCAGCTTGAGTTTGAACCTTGTGCGACGGAGGGGGGGTACCTACAATCTCCCCTTAATCGCGTGGCGTCCTGACCTTCACTAGGCGCGAAAATACATATGGCATGGAATGAACCTGGCGGAAGCCAACAAAATCCTTGGGGCAAGCGCCCAAAGCGCTCATCGGACGATGCTTTTCGTAATTTTCAACGAAAGCTCGAATCCATCTTGAAAGGCGCGGGCTCCGGTCCGAGCGGCGGTGGCGATGAGGGCTCTGAGGGTGGCGATGGTAAATCGCAACTCGTCGTTTTTGTCGGGGTGCTGCTTGCCTTCGTGGCGTACCAAAGCGCGTTCACGATTGACCAAGCGGAACGTGGCGTTATCCAACGCTTCGGGCAGTTTCAATCTCTGCGTGAGCCGGGTCTTGGCTTCATGATATGGCCGATCGATCGTCTGACGAAGGTCAACACGCAAGCGGTACGCAGCGTCAACTACACCGCCAAAGTGCTCACCCAAGACATCAACTTGGTGGATATGTCGCTCGCGGTTCAGTACCAGACTCGCGATCCCGTCAAATATCTGTTCCGAGTGCGTGATCCGGAGCAGACCTTACGGGATGTTGGCGAGAGTGCCATTCGTGAAGTCGTGGGGCGTAATACGCTCGATTCAATCTTTGTCTCTAATCGTGAGCAAGTCACGACCAGTACGCGCGATCTGATTCAGCGCACGCTGGATCAATACGAGACCGGTATTTTCATCACCAGCGTTAACTTGACCGATATCCAAGTGCCTGCGGATGTGCAGGAGTCGCAGCGCGATGCGAACAAGGCGCTCGCCGACAAGGAGCGCTTGGTCAAAGAGGCCGAAGCTTACGCAAGCGGTATATTGCCGGTTGCTGAGGGTGCGGCGTCGCGGCAACTGCAGGAGGCCGAAGGCTATCGCGCCCAAACCTTGGCGATCGCCGAAGGTGAGGCGCAGCGCTTCACGCAATTGGTCCAAGCCTATGAGCGCTCGCCGCGGGTGACCCGCGAACGCTTGTACATCGAGGCGGTCGAGTCGGTGATGAATCGCTCTCAAAAAGTGGTCGTCGACACCAAAGGCAATAATCAGATGTTGTATCTGCCGCTCGATCGCATGATGGAGCGCGGCGCAAATCGTGAAAATGAACCGATGCCGCGCGTGACGGTTGAGCCCGAGCCGCCTAGCAATACCGATCCGCGTTCGCGAGTGGAGCGCTAAGCATGAACCAGTTATTACAAAAAATTCTGGCTGGTATTTTGGTGGTGGGCTTCATAGCGAGCACCTGTGTGTTTACGGTGGCTGAGAACGAGCTTGCGGTGCGTAGTCGCTTCCAAGAAATCATTCAGTCAAATTACACACCCGGTCTGCACTTTAAATTGCCGATCGACACGGTGCGTAAATACGAGCGGCGTATCGTTTCGGAGAGCTTTGTCGGCGAGACGTTTTTGACCAGCGAAAACCGTGGCCTGATCGTCGACTACTTCGTCAAGTGGCGTATTCGCGATGAAGCGCGTTACGCGCAGACCTTTGGTACCGATACGCTTGCCGCCGGCCAACGTATCGCCGATATCGTCAAAGACGGTATTAAAAATGCGGTGGCGCAGCGTACGCTCGAAGAAATTGTCTCTGCCGAGCGCACAGCGTTCACAGGTGACATGTTCAGTCGTGCGAGTGCGACAGCCGATGCGCTGGGTCTCGAACTGATTGATGCGCGGGTGCGCACGATTGGCTTGCCGCCTGACGTGGAGTCGCGTGTGTATGCGAGCATGCAGCAGAGTTTTGGTCGCTTAGCTCGCCAGCTGCGCGGCGAGGGTGAAAAGGATGCACTGCGTATCCGCGCTGAAGCCGATCGACGTCGGATCGAGATTATCTCTGAGGCGACGCGTGAATCGCTCAAGATTCGCGGTGATGCCGATGCGCGTGCGGCGAACGTGTATTCCGCGGCATTCGGACGCAACCCTGAGTTTTATGCGTTTTATCGCAGTATTCAGGCGTACAAGGCTTCACTCGGTAAGGAAGGTGACATTATGGTCGTCTCGCCAGAGAGTGATTTCTTCCGCTATTTACGCGATCCCGCTGGCACCAAGCGATAACCTTGCATGACAGGACGTTTCGTCGTCGTCATCGGCACCCAGTGGGGTGACGAGGGCAAGGGGAAGATTGTCGATCTGCTCACCGAGCAGGCGGCGGCCGTCGCGCGCTTTCAAGGCGGACATAACGCGGGACACACCCTGATTGTGGGGGGTGAGAAGACGATTCTTTCTTTGATCCCCTCAGGTATTTTGCGACCTCAGGTGATCTGCTATATCGGTAATGGCGTCGTACTTTCTTTGGAGGCGCTGCTTAAAGAGGCCGATATGTTGGTCTCTAAGGGGGTGCCCGTCTTTGAGCGTTTACGAATTGCACCCAATTGCCCTCTGATTCTGCCTTCGCATATCGCGCTCGATCGCGCGCGCGAGCAGGCGCGCGGTGATAAAGCCATCGGTACCACCGGTCGTGGGATTGGTCCCGCGTATGAGGACAAGGTGGCGCGGCGTGCGCTACGCGTATCGGATCTTTTTCAACGCGAAAGGTTTGCCGCCAAGTTAGGCGAGGTGCTCGATTATCACAATTTTGTGCTGCAGCACTATTTTAAGGCGGCACCTGTAGATTTTCAGGCGACCCTCGATGCGCAACTCGCGATGGGTGAACGCATCAAACCTTTGATCGTGGATGTCACTCAGGCGTTGCATGAGCTACGTGCGAGCGGCCAAAACGTCATGTTTGAAGGCGCACAAGGCGCGATGCTTGATGTGGATCTCGGTACCTATCCATACGTCACCTCGTCCAATACCACGGCAGGCTTTGCCGGGACCGGGACGGGTTTAGGCCCACGTAATTTTGATTATGTCCTCGGGATTGTGAAGGCCTATACGACTCGCGTGGGCGCAGGGCCGTTTCCCACTGAATTATTTGATGAGACAGGCGAGCACCTGCAGCGGGCCGGTCAAGAGTTCGGCGCAGTGACGGGGCGCCGCCGCCGCTGCGGTTGGTTTGATGCGATTGCCCTTCGACGCTCGGTCATCCATTCGAGCATCTCGGGACTATGTATCACCAAGCTTGATGTGCTCGATGGGTTGGATTCGATCCGCCTCTGTACGGGCTATAAAGTCGCAGGGGAACTGTCGGCCTTGCCACCCTTGCAGATCGATGACTTCGCAGACGTTGAGCCTGTTTATGAGGAGCTGCCGGGTTGGAAGGCCTCGACCTTCGGGGTCACCCGCGAGGCCGATCTCCCCCAAGCCGCACGTGATTATCTTGCCCGTGTTGAATCTTTGGTCGGCGTACCGATCGATGTGATTTCCACGGGGCCTGATCGCGATCACACCATCATGCGGCGCCATCCCTTTTCGGCTTGACAGCGCGGCGCCTCAGGCGTCATCGTCGGGACATAACAGCAAGCTCAAACCGTCCTAGGCGGTTTGCAATCAGGGCAAACTCAGTGCGCGCGTGCTGAGGGGGAAGAGTATGAACGATTTCTTTGATGGCGTCGCCATGGTGTCCAACTTTATCTGGGGGGGCAACTGGGGCGAGACGCGTATTCTCCCAGTCGGTATCGTGACAATTGCCTTGTTGGGTACGGGCCTCTATTTCATGGTGCGCCTGAAGTTCCGACCGCTGCGTCGTATCGGGCCGGCGTTCCTGAATCTCTGGCAGGGTCGTAAAGGGCAGGGTGAGGGTGAAATCACTCCGTGGCAGGCGGTGTCCACCGCGCTGTCGGGTCAGGTCGGCACCGGTAATCTCGCGGGTGTGGCCACCGCGATCACGCTGGGCGGGCCGGGCGCTATTTTCTGGATGTGGGTCACCGCGATCGTTGGCATGGCGGCTGCCTTTGCGGAAAGTTCTTTGGCCGTGCGTTATCGCGAGCGACATCCCGATGGGCACTTCCATGGCGGGCCGATGTACTACATCCGTAACGGACTCGGTCCTCGGTGGGGATGGCTCGCCGTCTTATTTTGTCTGGGTACCATCGCTTCGGGTTTTGTGACTGGCAATATGATCCAAGCCAATTCCATCACTCAATCGGTGATGGAGGCGGGCCGTAGTTTGTCGATGGATATCCCGAACTGGACGGTCGGCGCAGCGATCGCCACGCTCACTTTTCTGGTGATCATCGGAGGCATCAAATCCATTGGTGCTTTCGCGGGGCGTTTGGTGCCGCTGATGGCGCTCGCCTATGTGCTCGCCTCGATGGCGGTACTCGCGCTACATTTTGAGCATCTCGGCGAGGCGCTTTTATTGATTGTGCGCTCGGCCTTTGGGCTTGAGCCAGCGGTCGGCGGGCTTGCCGGTTATGGCGTATTAGCCGCGATCCGTGCGGGTGTGGCCCGCGGACTCTTTTCGAACGAAGCCGGTCAAGGCTCTGCGCCGATTGCCCACGCGGCCGCACAGACGAAGGGGCCAGTCAGTCAGGGTGAAATCGCAAGCATTGGCGTATTCATTGACACCGTTGTGATTTGCACGATGACGGCGCTCGTCATTTTAGTCGTCGAGGGAAATTACATTTCAGATGGCGGTGCCTCGACCGTGGCCTACGCCTGGCAGTCGACCGATTTACAGGCTTCGGCCATCACCACAGCGGCCTTCGCCGCGGGTATTGCCGGCGGTCAATGGATCGTCTTAGCGGCGCAGTTTCTGTTCGCATTCACGACCATCATCGGTTGGTCGTACTACGGTGAGCAGGCCGCAGGCTACCTGTTTGGTGATCGTTCCGCGGTGGCCTTCCGTTATCTTTGGGTGGGTATCGTGTTTTTGGGCACCTTAGTGCTCAATGTCGATGGGCTCTGGTTGCTTGGCGACATTGCTAACGCATCCATGCTGTTCCCGAACGTGATCGCGATCCTCGCGCTCTCGGGCGTGGTCTTCGCGATGGCTCGCGAGGCAGATCGGTAATGGCTGATCAGTAGTCGCTGATCAGTAGTTGCCGATCGATGGCTAGCGAGTTGCTAGCCAAAGAAATCGAGCGTCATCTGCCAAGTTTCCCTTGCGGAGAAGGCCAGCACGACGAGGACGACGGGCGGGACGAACCAGCGTAGGACTGCCAAAATTCTCGGCACTTGAGCGGCCCAAAAAGGCGATGCGCCGTGCTCGAGTTCCGCTTGCATCGCCGCTTTCGCTTTCCAACCAACTAGGACGGCGAGCATCAAGGTGCCAAACACCAAAAGTAGCTCGCCGGCGATTTTATCCATCAGTCCGAGTGCATCCGTGTTCACTGCAGGCCAAATACCGAGAGCCGTAATGGTGAGGCCTGCTAGCGCGGCGGCGGGCTTACGGTTTATCTGCCACTCATCCATGAGCCAAATCGTGACGACCTCTAGCAAAGAAATCGCAGAAGTGATGGCGCCGACCGCAAGCGCCACAAAGAAGAACGTCCCCACTGCTTGACCCACAGGGCCCATGGCTGAAAAAGCGGTCGGTAGCGCGATAAAGAGGGCGCCCACGGTGCTGGCGCCCACGGCCGATTGCAAGGCAAACGAGAAAATCACCGGAAAGACGACAAGTCCTGCGATGAAGGCGACGCTAAAGTCCGTTAAGGCAACCAAGGTGCCCGCTTGCGGCGCATTCACATCACGCGATAGATAGGACGCGAAGGTCAGCATGGCGCCCATTCCTAAACTCAGTGAAAAGAAGGCTTGAGCGGCCGCAGCGCGCCATACGTCAGGATTCAGAAAATCTTCGACGCTGGGTTGAAGATACTTGAGATAGCCTGCCGTGGCGCCTGGTAAGGTGGCAGCCCAAATTGCCAAACCTAAGAGGATCAAAAATAACATCGGCATGAGTAGCAGCGAGGCGCGTTCAATGCCGGCGCGTACGCCGGCCATCACAATGCCAATGGTCAGTAGCATGAAAACGAGGTGATAGCCAACCGCGCTATTACCGGCAGCAATCGCGCCAAAGTGTGCGCCGGCATCGGCCGGTAGTTGACCCGTCAAAGATTCGAGTGCGTAGCGTAGCGTCCAGCCCGCAATCACAGAGTAATAGGCGAGGATCATGAGTCCCGCGGCCGTGAAGATATAGCCAAGGCGTGACCAATGGCGGCCACCAATTTGTCGTAGCGCGCCGACGGGTCCCAAACGCGCGGAGCGACCCAGGGAAAACTCGGCCAAGAGCAATGGGATCCCGAGTAGTAAAGTCATCGCAATGTAGAGCAAGACGAAGGCCGCGCCACCACCTTCTGAGGCTTGGTAGGAAAAGCGCCACATGTTGCCAAGGCCGATGGCACTACCGGCGGCTGCTAGAATGAAGCCTAGACGGCTACCGAAAGCCTCGCGAGACATCGCCATGTGATTCCCCCTTGCGCCAGCGATTGCAAACGGTGCGCGGGCGCACCGAAGTCTATCGCTGGATGCTAACAGAGGGCCCCAGCGAGTGCCGAGGGGCAACCGGCTCGTTTGTTGATCGAATATCCGGTAACGTGATCAATGGTGCCCGGGAGAGGACTCGAACCTCCACGGTGTTACCCGCTAGTACCTGAAACTAGTGCGTCTACCAATTCCGCCACCCGGGCTTAGGTGGGCGGCGCAATGTACGCAGCGGGCGAGGGACTGTCAAATTGAAGAAGGGAAGAGCGGTGCGTAATGGGCAGCGCCAACGCGCGCCGAAGCGTCCGACCCGCGCATTGCGGCGAGGGGGCTCCGTGCGAGCGCGACTGCCGTTGGCCGAAGGAGTGGTCACGGCCCATCGCGCGGGGTACGGATTTGTACGCGTGGAGGGTCAAAGCGAATCCATCTTTTTGCCGCCGCCGCAGATGGCGGGCTTGCTGAGTGGCGATCGCGTACGTGTCACTGTCCATCGAGAGCGTGATGGGCGCTACTCGGGCGAGGTGGATGCGATCCTCGCGCGCGGCCTGCAATGCTTTTTAGGCACGATCGAAATCCGAGGTCGCAGCCTGTGGGTACATGCGGTGGATCGCCGATTGAATTTGACCTGCCTGCTTGAGTCGCCCGCCGAGCACAAATCCCCGAAGGTGAAGGAGGGCGATTGGGTCATCGCGCGTATTACTCGCTACCCCGATGAGCGACACGCAGGGCGTGTGAGTATTGAGAGTCGTCTTGATCCAGATCGACCTTTGGAGATGGCCTATGCGGCGGCGATCGCACGCGTTGGCTTGCCGGTGGAGTTTCCGCCTGAAGCGATTACGGAAGCCGCGCAACACGCCGAGACACTCGATGCCAAAGAAATCTCGCGTCGGGTCGATTTACGCGATCTCCCCTTAGTCACCATTGATGGCGAGGATGCTCGAGACTTTGACGATGCAGTCTTTGCCGAGCGCGATGGCGAGGGATTTCGTTTACTGGTCGCGATCGCCGATGTGAGTTGGTACGTGCGCCCAGGGAGCGCACTCGATCGCGAGGCGCGCGAGCGGGGTACGTCGGTTTACTTTCCGCAGCGGGTGCTGCCGATGCTGCCTTCTCGACTCTCCGATCATCTTTGCTCTCTGGCTCCACAAGTGGATCGGTGGTGTCTGACCGCGGATATGCGTATTGATCGTCACGGCAAGCTCTCTGGCGCACGCTTCTACCCGGCGGTGATGCGCAGCCACGCTCGACTGACCTATTCTCAGGCATACGCCGCTTTGTTTGAGGGGCAACCTGAGGCTCGTCAATCCCTCGGAGGCTTGGTCAATGATTTGGAGCCGCTTGTCGCGCTATATCGACTGCTCGCTAAGGCGAGGCGGCGGCGTGGTGCACTTGATTTCGATAGCAGTGAAAGTGCGTTTACGTTTGATCAGCAAGGACGCGTGACTGAGATCGGGCTATATACGCGTAATGATGCGCATCGCTTAATCGAAGAATGCATGATCCTCGCGAACGTCGCGGCCGCACGGGAGTTAAAGCGAGCGCGAGCTCAGGGTCTTTATCGTGTGCATGGTGAACCCGAGAGCAAAAAAATCGACTTGCTACTGAGCGCTTTAGCCGCGCTTGGAGTGGATGCGGATCTCCCCGATCCCATCAAACCGCTAGATCTTCGTAAGATCGGCGAGCGTATGAGGG
>CAZSRB010000009.1:26451-41677 GCA_964609065.1 uncultured Acidibacter sp.
CTCCCCGATCCCATCAAACCGCTAGATCTTCGTAAGATCGGCGAGCGTATGAGGGGTCAGCTCGATCAATCGTTTGTAGAATCTTTGATTATCAGGTCAATGCAGCAGGCGATCTATCAGCCTGTGAATATCGGTCACTTTGGTTTGGCGCTCAAAGAATATGCGCATTTTACGTCACCCATCCGTCGCTACCCCGATTTGGTAGTTCATCGCGCGTTGAAATCGACCTTGTTTGCTCAGGATCCCTCCGGAGAGAGTTACACCGAAGAGCAATTATCAATGATGGGTCAGGAGTTATCGCGCCTTGAGAAACGCGCCGATGAGTCGGATCGCTATGTGGATGGTTTTCTGAAGTGTTGCTGGTTGCGTGAGCGTCTCGGACAAAGTTTTGAGGGTCTCGTGACGACGGTGGTCGAGTTTGGTTGCTTTGTGCAGCTACGTGGTCTTGCGATCGATGGGCTGTTGCCGTTGCAAGCGCTCTGCGATGATGACTACCTACAAGAAGAGGGCGGACACGCGTGGATCGGGCGTCGCTCAGGCAGACGGATTGGGATCGGTAGCGTGTTACGGGTCGTGGTGACGCAGGCCAATCCGGTTGAGGGATTAATTGATTTGGAGTTGGAAATGACACCGGTCGAGAAAGAGGCGGCGCATGCGCCTGCGTCAAAGTCGGGTCGACGGAGACGTCAACGATGAGTCGCCACCGCTCGCGACGAGTACCGAATGCGCCGACGGGCGATCCTCTGGTGGTGGGCTGGCACGCCGTTGAGGCTGTGCTTCGACGTCATCCTCTGCGGGTGCGCGGGGTATGGCTTGCAGAGGGTCGTCAGGACCCGCGGGCTGCTTCACTAGAGCGTTTAGCGCATGAAGCAGGAGTCGCGATTCGTCGGGTGAGCACGCGCGAGTTGGAGGCGCGAACGGCCGAGGTGCACCAAGGTGTGCTCGCAGAGGTCACGCCGCTTGCGCCCTGGGATGAAGATCAACTCATCACGGCGGTCAGTGAGGTCGCATCGCCCTTGTTGCTCGCGCTGGATGGCGTGCAGGACCCACACAACTTGGGGGCTTGTTTGCGCACGGCCGATGCCTGTGGCGCCCTGGCTGTGATCGTGCCTAAGGATCGTGCTGCGGGTCTCACCGCGAGCGCTCGCAAGGTCGCCGCGGGCGCTGCCGAAACAACCCCTGTGGTTACGGTGACGAACCTCGCGCGATGTCTTCGCGACTTACAACAAGCGGGCATGTGGGTGGTGGGCGCCGAGGCGGGTGCCAAACAGCAGGCGGATGAGGTCGATCTTCGTGGCCCGACCCTGCTCGTGATGGGGGCCGAGGGGTCGGGTCTGCGCCAACTCACCCGCCAGCACTGCGATGTGCTCGTCCGACTACCGAGTTTGGGCGCTGTGGAGAGCCTGAATGTGTCGGTGGCTACCGGCATGCTGCTCTATGAGGCTTGCCGTCAGAGGGGTCGTTGGCTATAGTTCGCGGCCCCGCGAAAGCGGATCCTTGCCACACCAACAGCGCCTCGTTGGGTGGCTTCATATCCACAAGGAGATTACATGAGGCACTATGAAATCGTGTTTCTGGTCCATCCTGACCAGAGCGAGCAGGTTCCGGCCATGCTCGAACGCTACCAAGGCATGATCACCCAGAGCGGTGGTTCAGTGCATCGCGTTGAAGACTGGGGCCGTCGTCAGCTGGCCTATCCCATCTCAAAAGTGCACAAGGCGCACTACATCCTGATGAATATCGAAGCTACCCAGGCGACGCTCGAAGAGCTGACTGGCGCGTTTCGTTTCAGCGACGCGGTGCTGCGTCACTTGGTGGTGAAGATGGATGGTCCGGTGACGGAGCCATCGCCTATGGCCAAGGGTGAGGATGAGGGTGACGGCGACTTTGATCGGGGCCGTCGTGCGCGACGTGATGACGGCGCTGAGGATGATGCCTCAGCAGACCTCGCTTAATTTCGACGCCTAACATCGGCGCAGGAGTCAGATCATGAGTTTTGGTAAACAAGGCGGCGGCGGTGGCGCAGGGCGCTTCACCCGACGCAAAAAGTTCTGTCGTTTCACGGCAGAGGGTATTAAGCAGATCGACTACAAAGATCTCGCGATCCTCAAAGGCTATATCACCGAGACGGGTAAAATCGTTCCGAGCCGTATCACGGGTACACGCTCGTTCTATCAGCGTCAGCTTGCGCAGGCGGTTCGTCGTGCGCGCTACCTCGCGCTGTTGCCCTACACGGACCAACATTAAGGACGCGATATCATGGATGTCATCCTGCTACAAAAAGTGGCCAATCTTGGCAACATCGGCGATCGCGTCGAAGTGAAGTCGGGCTACGGCCGCAATTATCTTTTGCCCTCGGGTAAAGCTACGCTTGCGACACCGGCGAACGTGGAGAAGTTTGAGGCGCGCCGCGCCGAGCTTGAAAAGCTCGCGCGTGAGCAGTTAGCCGAAGCGGAGTCGCGTGCTGAGCAACTCAAAGAATTCACCCTGCGTATCAGCGCCAAAGCGGGTAATGAGGGTAAGTTGTTCGGATCGATCGGCACGAGCGATATCGCCGAGGCTTGCACATCCCAGGGTCAGAAAGTGTCCCGTTCGGAAGTGCGTATGCCATCTGGGCCGATTCGCATGGTGGGGGATCACGAGTTGGTGTTGCACCTGCACACTGACATCGATGTGACCCTGCGCGTGTCGGTCACGGCCGAGGAGTAAGTCGAGCGTGAGCGTACGCGGCGTAGACCTGCGCACGCCGCCGCATTCGATCGAAGCGGAGCAGGCTGTCTTGGGCGGCCTGCTCCTCGATTCCCAGTCCTGGGATAACGTTGCCGACGTCCTGCGCGGCGACGATTTTTATCGTAAAGACCATCAACTGATTTTTGAATCGATCGGCGCTTTAGCGGCGCAGGGTCAGCCTTGCGATGCAGTCACGGTCAGCGAAAGCCTCGAGCGTCATGGGCAGTTAGCGGACGCGGGAGGGTTGGCGTATCTCGCCGGCCTGACTCGCGATACCCCGACCGCTGCTAATGTTCGCGCTTATGCGCAGATCGTGCGCGAGCGATCGCTGCTGCGACAGTTATTGCATGCAGGGACAGAGATCGCCGCCTCTGTGTTTAATAATGAAGGGGAGTCCGCTCGCGAGTTGGTGGAGGGTGCGGAGTCCAAAGTATTTGCGATTGCCGAACAGGGTATCCGAGGTTCGCGTGATGGCGCGGTAGCGGTACAAACATTGATGCCCGCGCTGATTGATCAGATCGACGAATGGCATAACAACCCCGCAGCGCTACGGGGTCTACCGTCGGGTTTTGATGAATTTGATCGCAAGACGGGTGGTCTACGCCCCGGTGATCTGGTGGTGGTCGCGGGTCGACCCTCGATGGGTAAGACCACTTTTGCTGTGAACATGGCTGAGTACGCCGCACTCAAACAAGATGTGCGCGCACCGGTCGTGATTTTTTCGATGGAAATGCCAGCTGAGCAGCTGATGAGTCGTATGCTCTCATCCATCGGCCGGGTCACACTTGCGCATATTCGTAGTGGTCAAATCTCAGACGATGATTGGCCGCGCATCACGGGCGCTGCGGGGCAGTTATCAGAAGCCAAAATATTCATTGATGAGACGCCCGCATTGACTCCCACTGAGGTCCGCGCGCGCGCACGCCGTGTTCACCGCGAACATGGCTTAGGTTTGGTGGTGGTGGACTATTTGCAGCTCATGCAGGTGCCCGGTAATAACGAAAATCGGGCAACGGAAATCGCTGAGATTTCGCGTGGCCTCAAAGCACTCGCCAAGGAGCTGAAGGTCCCGGTGATTGCACTGTCGCAGTTGAATCGCGGAGTCGAGCAGCGTGTGGATAAAAAACCCGTCATGTCGGATTTGCGCGAGTCGGGCGCAATTGAGCAAGATGCGGACATGATTTTATTGATCTATCGTGAAGAGGTGTACGATAAAAACACCACCAAAAAAGGTATCGCGGAGATTGATCTGGCCAAACACCGTAATGGTGAGACGGGTACCTTTCTACTGACCTTCCAGGGTCAGTACTCGCGTTTTGTGAACTACGCTCCGGACTCCTACGCTGAGGGCGTGCTGCGCGGCTGATCCGTGCCGCACGGCAGCGTCGAGCAAGGTGGGCTCGCACATGTCACTGCAAGCGCTTATCGATACAGCGGCTCTCAAGCATAATTTTGAGACCCTGAGAGCTCAGTCACCTCAATCCCGGATGATGGCGGTCGTTAAAGCCAATGCCTATGGCCATGGTGTCGCAACCGTCGTCAAAGCGCTCGGTATGGCCGATGGATTCGCGATGGCGCGCCTAGAGGAGGCGATCGCTCTCGATGATCTTTCTTTGACATCCAAGCCTATCCTTCTGCTCGAAGGCGTCACCGATCGAAGTGCGCTACGCGAGGCGCTCGAGCGAGGCTTTGAGCTTGCCGTACATCAAGTCGAGCAACTGCAATGGCTTACCGAGTTAGCCGCTGAGAAACGGTGGCCGCGACCTTTGACCCTATGGTTGAAATTTGACTCAGGGATGAACCGACTCGGCTTTCGCTTTGCAGAGGCTGCGCAGGTGGAGACCCACGCGCTCCAACTACGCGCGCGATGGATGGCCGCGCAGGGCGCTTCCCAGGGCGCGTCCCAGGGTGCTTCCCAAGGCGCCTCAATAACTTTTCGATTAATGAGTCACTTTGCCTGCGCGGATGAACCTGAGCGATCAGAGAATACGGTCGCTGAGCAACAATTTGCTGAGGTGTATGCGCGTTGGCAGAGCGCGTTCGGACCCACGGAGGCGAGTTTTTGTAACTCCGCAGCGCTCCTTTCGCGCCCGCAATCACAGTTCGCTTGGGTGCGTCCCGGGATCAGTCTGTATGGCGTTTCTCCCTTTGCGCAGCAAAGCGCTAAAAGTTTAGGGCTGCGTCCCGTCATGACCCTCGAGACCAAAGTGATTGCACTGCGCTCACTCGCTGTGGGTGAGACGGTTGGATACGGTGCAACGTGGCGAGCCACCCGCCCTTCGCGGGTTGCGATTTTGTCGGGCGGCTATGCGGATGGTTTGCCGAGGCATTTGCCGAGCGGGGCGCCTGTGTGGGTAGCCGGTCACCGAGCATCGCTCGTCGGCCGTATTTCCATGGATATGTTGGCGGTGGATGTGACCGATCACGCCGAGGTGGCGCTCGGAAGTCCTGCTGTCTTTTGGGGGCAAGATCTACCCGTGGAAGAGGTTGCCGCGGCAGCGGGAACAATAGCCTATGAATTACTTTGCGCGCTCAACTCACGCGTTCCCATCAAAGTGATTTAGGGTCACGAGATAAACACCGGCGTCGCCACAATCAAAGAAATATTATCAGTCGCGCCGGCCTTGAGGCTTGCCTCCAGTAAGGCGTCAGCGGCATCGGGTCGGGTAAGTAATTCGGCTAAGCGATCATTGGGTACGCTGCCGCTCAGCCCATCGCTGCACAGCAAATAAATGTCTTCGGCTTCGCGCGCGTGCGTGGCGGTATCAATGAGGATCGACTCACCCATCCCGAGCGCGCGGGTCAGGCGATGAGCGCTGAAGGCGTGATCGACTGTGAGGCACTGCAGTCGGTTGGCACGCAGACGATAGAGTCGCGAGTCTCCAACGTGGGCCACGTGCAGGTGAGTCGGATTTAGCAAGGCCGCGACGATGGTGGTCGCCATTCTCTCGTAGTCGGGACGCGTGGCGGCAAGGGTACGCAGTGCCTGATGCGCGCGCAGCACGGCTTTCGACAAGGCGTTCGTAGAGCGCTCTCGGACATCACAGAGGGCGGCCCAAGTGAGATCGACCGCAACACGACTGGCGATGTGACCGGCGGGGTGACCGCCGAGACCATCGGCCACGGCGGCAAAGCCCAGTTCACGGTCCCAACGCACACAATCTTCGTTGCGTGGGCGTTGGCCACGATGCGAGTGACCGAAAAATTGCGTGCTCAACATGGGTCTTGCCTGTGCTCCAAAAAGAAGACTCTCCTAAATGACGTAGAAGCTCCGGGTGAGGGGACAGTGCGTGCTAGCATTTGCTCTCCATGGCCAAAGTGCGTTCTGTATTTGTGTGTCGTCAATGCGGCGCGGAGAGCGCGCGCTGGCAGGGTCAGTGTGCCGATTGTGGCGAGTGGAATACGCTCGAGAGCGTGAGTCGCGGATCGGATAAGCCCGGTACGATCTCAGGGGCTCGGCGGGCGGTACCCGCGGCCAAAGCTTTGGATCTCGGCGCGGTCATGCATCCGTCCCAGGCCACCCGAATGGGTACGGGTTTAAACGAACTGGATCGGGTCTTTGGCGGTGGACTGGTCGCAGGAAGCGTCAGTCTCCTCGGTGGAGATCCGGGGATCGGCAAGTCCACGCTCTTATTGCAAGTGGCGGCGCGATTGGGCGCCGAGCGACCGGTGCTCTACGCGAGCGGCGAGGAGTCGGCCGCGCAGGTGAGCCTCAGGGCACGGCGATTAGGCTTGGATGCGGCGCAGCTACAGGTCGCGGCCGAAGCGGATCTCGAAGCCATCATGAGCGCCGCGCGAGAATCCGGCGCACGTTTATTGGTCGTAGATTCTATTCAGACTGTGTTTTTGAACGAGGTCACCTCGAGCGCAGGGGGGGTCGCGCAGCTACGCGAGTGTGCCGCAGCGCTGGTGCGTTTTGCGAAGGCGACGGATACGGCGGTGCTCATCATCGGGCATGTGACGCGCGAAGGCACGATTGCGGGGCCGAAGGTGCTCGAACATCTCGTCGATACAGTACTTTATTTTGAGAGTGACGCGGGGTCACGTTATCGCATCGTGCGGGCGACCAAAAATCGTTTCGGTGCGGTCAATGAATTAGCCTTTTTTGCGATGACTGAGGGGGGCTTGCGTGAAATCGCGAATCCCTCAGCGATTTTTTTGGCTCGCCCAGAGGTGATTGCACCGGGGAGTCTCGTGACCGTGGCGCGTGAGGGTGGCCGACCGTTGCTGGTGGAAATCCAAGGCTTGGTCGATCCGATGCGTTTTGGTAACCCGCGTCGGGTCGCCCAAGGGCTCGATACCACCCGCTTGGCGATGCTGCTGGCGGTCTTGAATCGTCACGGTGGTTTGTCACTACAGGATCATGACGTGTTCGCCAACGTGGTCGGTGGGTTGTCATTGCGCGAAACAGCGATGGATTTACCCGTGATGTTGACGCTCGCCTCAAGTCTGCGTGATCGCGCTTTGAGCGCCGATTTGATCGCTTTCGGTGAGGTGGGTCTGACCGGTGAAGTGCGCCCAGTCGCCTACGGTGAGGAGCGCTTACGAGAGGCGGCGAAGCAGGGTTTCAAGCGAGCGGTCGTGCCAAGTGAGAATGCGCCGCGCAAGCCGATCGATGGGCTTACGGTTTACGGGGTATCACGGTTGACCGACGCCCTCGAGCGCGCCTTCACCACTTGAGTCCCGACTTTCTTTGATACGGACCGTCCGAATGGTGTTATCGGCGATCTGCATCACTTCCATTTCGAGCGCCCCAATTCGTAGCGACGTGCCCGCTTCAGGAATGGTTTCCAATTGTTCGATGACGAGACCGTTGAGTGTTTTGGGGCCATCGGTGGGCAGTTCCCAGCCGAGCGCCCGGTTGAGCATACGAACGGTCGCCGAGCCGTTGACGATGTAGCTCCCGCTTGGCTCGCGATGGATATCGCGATGCGAGATCGTCGCAGGATCTGAGGTGAATTCACCTACGATTTCTTCGAGGATGTCTTCGAGTGTCACTAAGCCCAGTACGTCCCCATACTCATCCACCACAAATGCCACGCGCCGACGCAGGCGTTGGAAGTTGGTGAGCTGAACCGTGAGGGCGGTGCCTTCAGGCACAAAGTAGGGTTCTCGTTGCGAAGCGACTTCCGCTAAGCGATCGCGATCCAGCGAGCCACGCGCAAGCTCCTGAGCCACGCGTTTCATGTGCAGGAGCCCAACCATGTTGTCCATGTCGCCGCGGTAAACCGGCAGGCGCGTGTGCGGGGTTTGTCGCAATTGGTCGAGGATGCGCTCCCAGTCATCCTCCAAATCAATCCCCGCGATATCTTGGCGGGGGATCATGATGTCGGTCACCGTCACGCGTTCAAGATCCAAAATGCTCATCAACATTTGCTGGTGAGCACGCGGAATCATGGCACCGGCTTCGGCGACGACGGTTCGTAGTTCCTCACGCGAGAGCGCCGTTTGCTGAGTTTGGCGATCGGCGTGTACCCCAAAGAGTCGCAGCATGCCGTTCGAAATACGCCCAATGACCCAGACAGCCGGATGCAGGACCCACTGCAGGACGGTATAGATGTAGGAGGCCGTGGTCGCAACGGGCCGCGGGTGCAGGGCGGAGTAGGTCTTAGGGCCAACTTCGCAAAAGATGAGCATGACGAGTGTCAGCGCGGCTGCGCCGACTGCGACCCATTCTTCGCCCACCGTTCGCAGCACGATGATCGCCACCAGCGTCGCAGCCAGGTTGTTGACCAAATTATTGCCAAGCAAAATGAGGCCGATGAGCCGATCGGGTCTCGCGAGCAAACGCTCGGCCAGTTGCGCGCCCCGATGCCCCGCATTCGCCATGGTGCGTAACTGATAGCGGTTGATGCTCATAAGCGCTGTCTCTGTGCCGGAGAAGAACGCCGACAGGGCTAGACAGAGCGCGAGCAGTCCGAACAAGAGAACGAGCTGAGGGTCACTCACAGCTATAATCATCCGATGTTCGAAAACCTGAGTCAAAAACTCTCGCGCACTGTCCAGAATTTGCGGGGTAAGGGCCGCATCACCGATGACAACATCGGGGAGACTTTGCGCGAAGTGCGCATGGCTTTGCTCGAGGCAGACGTGGCGCTGCCGGTCGTGAAACGCTTTATCGACACCGTGCGCGAAAAGGCGCAGGGGGTCGAGGTTGCCACCAGTCTGACGCCTGGCCAGGTATTCATCAGTCTCTTACACCGCGAACTTGTCGCGCTGATGGGTGGGGCCGGTGAGGGGTTCTCCTTGCGAGCCCAGCCACCCTATGTGGTGCTCTTGGCGGGCTTACAGGGCGCAGGCAAGACGACCACCGCCGCGAAGCTCGCGCGTTGGTTGATCCAGTCGCAAAAGAAGCGTGTGCTCTTGGTGAGCACGGACGTTCGACGGCCCGCTGCTATTTTGCAGCTACAACGGTTAGCCGAGCAGGTCGGGGCGGAGTTTCACGGAGCAGACGGTCGTGAGGATCCGATCGCCATTGCGGGTACTGCGCTCGAGGCCGCTAAACGCGGACTCTTTGATGTGCTGATCGTTGATACCGCGGGTCGCTTGCATGTGGACGATGAGCTCATGCAGGAGATGCAGGCGATTGATCGCGCGGTGGCCGCTCATGAGCGGCTCTTTGTGGTCGACGCCATGGCGGGTCAGGATGCGCTTAATTCAGCGCGGGCCTTCAGTGAGGCCCTCGATTTAACAGGCATCATCCTCACCAAAGCCGATGGTGATGCGCGGGGCGGCGCCGCACTTTCGGTCCGCGAGGTCACCGGAAAACCCATTGTTTTCATGGGTGTAGGTGAAAAAGCTGAAGCGTTAGAGCCATTTGATCCGGCGCGGATGGCCGATCGAATTCTCGGCATGGGCGATGTGGTCGCGCTCGTCGAGCAGGTACAGGGCAAGGTCGATACCGCTGAGGCCGAGCGGCTGGCGAAGAAAGTGGTCTCGGGCGGACGGTTCGATTTTTACGATCTTAAGAGTCAGCTCGAGCAGCTCCAAAACATGGGGGGGATGGGGGCGTTACTCGACAAGCTACCTGCTCAGTTTGCACGAGGGGGGCTTCCCACTGGCGAGGGTGATCAGCAGGTGAGGCGGCAAATCGCGATCATCAACTCGATGACCCACCAGGAGCGGCGCAAGCCCGATGTGATCGATGGATCGCGCCGCCGGCGGATCGCTGCGGGTTCGGGGACTCAGGTCCAGGATGTGAACCGACTGCTCAAGCAGTTCGTCGAGATGCAACGCATGATGAAGAGCATGAAGGGCGGCAAGATGCGTCGTATGCTCGGAGCGTTCAAAGGCGCCGCGTTTAAGTAATCGATTTCGCTATTTCAAGCGCAAATCGCTGCGCAGGATGCTTCCATCAAGTCACTGATTTCTGTAGACTCCGCGCTCTTTTTCGGCCCGGCGGCACAGCGCCGTTTGGGTGATGACCTGTAACGTGAGAGCTTATTCAATATGGTGACCATTCGTCTGACTCGCCGCGGCGCCCGCAACCTGCCTTTCTATCATGTTGTGGTGACGGATAGCCGCAAGCGCCAAGGTAGCGCGAGCTTGGAAAATGTCGGCTTTTTCAATCCTGTAGCGCGCAAGAGTGAGCCAAAGCTCAAACTTGATCTCGACCGTATCGACTACTGGGTCGGTCAGGGTGCGCAGCAGTCGGATCGGGTGCGAGATCTGGTCAAGGCCTATCGCAAGCAGGCCCAAGCCGGAGAGAGCGCGGCCGCCTGAGTTCGCGGCGCGAGCCCGACGTGGCAGAACACTGGGTCGAGTTGGGTCGGCTCGGTCGGCCCAAAGGCCTCAAAGGCTGGCAGCGACTTGAGTCCTGGACGGACCCCGAGACAGGTATTTTCGCTTACCAACCTTGGACGTTGCGGCAGCCGAATGGGGCTCGCAACGAGATTGATCAAGTTGAGCATCAGCGGCACGGTGATGGCTGGTTGGTGCGATTAAAAGGAGTGCAGAGTCGCGATGAAGCGGCTCTACACGTGGGGTGTTGGGTGGAGGTGCTGCGGTCGCGGCTGCCGCCACTCGAACCTGGCGAGCATTACCGGGTGGATGTGCTCGGTCTGCGGGTGAAGAATCTCGCAGGGGTCGAGCTTGGGGTGGTGGAGCGGATCGAAGAGATGCCCGCACACCCGGTGATGGTGGTTCGGGCTGAGGGTGAGCAGGGTGCCGAGGAACGTTGGCTACCGTATACCCCTCAGCATGTGCGGCAAGTAGATCTTGAGTCCGGGTGGCTTGAGATTGATTGGCCGGAGGATTTTTAGGTGACGGGTGCGGCAGAGCCTAGGCTTCGGGTCGCAGTCGTGACCTTGTTCCCTGAGATGATTCAGGGAGCCAGTCGCTACGGCGTGCTGGGTCGAGCATTGCAGAATGGGATTGCGTCCTTGGAGTGTCGGGATCCCAAAGATTTTGCGACCGATACCCATCGCACCGTGGATGATCGCCCTTACGGCGGCGGACCTGGAATGGTCGGGACGCCGGCACCTTGGGCGGCCGCCATTGATGCTGCGCAGGCGGCGGTGGCGTCGGGCGAGAGGGCAAGCGGTGCGTTACGCATTCACTTGTCAGCGCAGGGAGAGCGGTTTGATCAGAGCATGGCGCGCGAGCTCGCGACGTGCTCGAGGTTGGTGCTGGTGGCCAGTCGCTATGAGGGGCTGGATCAACGGCTGATCGATGCGCGCATTGATCGACAGGTGTCACTCGGAGACTTTGTGCTCTCGGGTGGCGATCTGGCGGCGCTCGTGCTGGTCGATGCGATTGTGAGGTTATTACCCGGTACGCTGGGAGATGAACGCTCAAGTGAGCAGGAATCATTCAGCGCGGGGCGGTTAGATTGGCCACACTATACGCGGCCAGTCGAATGGGAAGGACGCAAGGTTCCGGCCGTTTTGCAGGGCGGGAACCATGCCGAGATCGAGCGGTGGCGTGAGCACGCCGCCCTGATCAACACCTGGCGGCAGCGACCAGATTTGCTGCAGGCGGGAACGAAAACGGGTCGTGCGTTGACCGCAGAGGAAGACGCACTGTTGCAAGCTTATCTCGCAGAGCGAGAGGTGAATGATGGCGAACGTGATTGCTGAAATGGAAAAGAGTCGTGCCACGCGCGAATTGCCGGACTTCAAGCCGGGCGATACGGTGGTGGTCAACGTGAAGGTGGTCGAGGGCGATCGTGAGCGCCTGCAGGCTTATGAGGGGGTCGTGATTGCCCGTAGCAATCGTGGACTGAACTCTTCATTCACGGTGCGCAAGATCTCGCACGGTGAGGGTGTCGAACGTACCTTCCAATCGCATAGCCCGACGATTGCTGATGTGAGCATCAAGCGTCGCGGTAAGGTGCGCCGCGCCAAGTTGTACTACCTGCGCGATCTGTCGGGCAAGGCTGCCCGAATCGAAGAAAAAGTCTAAACCCGTCTGGGTTCTTGAGGCCCCGAGGCAGCGTCCTCGGGGCGCTCTCGCATGGTGCGGACGCGGGGCTATTGTTAGACTCGACGGCCTGACCGATTCCGCTTTAGGACAGGGAGTCCCACCATGCCTCGTCTTCTGTTGGTTGTGCTGTTCGTCGCCGCGTCTGCGCTCTATTCTTTGAGTGCCCGAGGCGCTGCCCCCGATCTATCCTCACTGCGACTGCCCGCAGGCTATTCGATCGAAGTCTGGGCCGATGGCATCGCCGATGCTCGCTCCCTGACCCGATCCCCCTCGGGCACGATCTTTGTCGGCACCCGTCGGGGCGCAGGTCGAGTGTACGCGGTCGTCCCGCAAGCCGATGGGACTCGGCAGGTGAAAATCATCGCGAGTGGTCTCAATTCGCCAAATGGCGTGGCGTTCCGTGACGGCAGTCTTTTTGTCGCGGAGATCGATCGGATTCTGCGCTTTGATGACATCGAAGCGAGGCTCGACCGTCCGCCCACACCGGTCACGGTGACGACCTTACCGAAAGATCGGCATCACGGTTGGCGCTATATCGCCTTTGGGCCGGACGGCAAGCTCTATGTGCCGATTGGCGCACCGTGTAACGTCTGTGATCGCGACGCCGATGGCTATTCAATGATTACGCGCATGAATCCGGATGGCAGCGGTCGTGAAGTCGTCGCGCGCGGCGTTCGAAATACCGTGGGCTTCACATGGCATCCGCGTACCCAAGATCTTTGGTTTACCGACAACGGCCGCGACATGTTGGGCGATGATGTCCCGCCCTGCGAGCTCAATAAATTAAGTCGGGTGGGTGAGCATTTCGGGTTCCCATTCTGTCATGGTTCAGAGGTGGTGGATCCTGAGTTCGGCTCGCTCGGACAGTGCAGCGACGCGACGCCCCCCGTACAAAATTTGGGCGCCCATGTGGCACCGCTTGGCGTCATGTTCGATCAAGACGGTCATGCGCTGATCGCCGAGCACGGTTCATGGAATCGTAGCCGTAAGAGTGGCTATCGGATTACCCGCGTTCAGCTGAAGGGCGATCGTGCTGTGAGTTATGAGGAATTTGTGGGCGGGTGGTTGCGCCCCGATGAAACTGTGACTGGGCGGCCGGTGGATTTATTACCTTTACCCGATGGCTCGCTTTTGATTTCAGATGATTTTGCTGGAGTTATTTATCGTTTGTATCGTTCATCGAAGGCGATGAGCTCAGCATCGAATTGAGATTGCGGAGTCGACGCAATCTTTAGGGGATAAATCATGCGTAAGTTTTTAAAAATTTTGGGGGCGGGTCTCGAGGGTCTACGAAAGACGCTGCACTTATTACTATTGGTGGGGCTCTTTGGGGTCTTGATCGGCGCGATGCGCGGCTCCATTCCCGTGATTCCGGACGATGCGGCACTGGTGCTGCGTCCAGAGGGCGCCATTGTCGAGCAGGTCAGTGGTGATCCCCTGCAACGGGCCTTGGCAGAAGCGCGTGGCGCAGGACGCGATGAAACCTTGCTGCGCGATTTAACCGAAGCGATCCATGCAGCGAGCGACGATGACCGCATTAAGACGTTGGTCATCGATTTTGATGCCATGGGTGGCGCAGGGCAGCCGACATTAGATGAATTTTCTCGTGCTATCAAAAAATTCCGTGAGTCGGGCAAGAAGGTCATTGCGAGCGGAACATTTTTTGGTCGTGATACCTACTACGTCGCGGCGCATGCCGATGAACTTTATTTAGACCCCATGGGGATGGTGGTCCTAGAGGGGTATGAGCGCTATCGCAACTACTACAAAGACGCGCTCGATACCTTAGGGATTGATGTCAATGTGTTTCGTGTGGGCACTTATAAGAGTGCGGTGGAGCCCTACCTTCGTAACGACATGTCGCCCGAGGATCGGGAGGCGAGTCAGGTCTTTGTGAATTCTTTGTGGGAGAGCTATATCACAGCGGTTGCCGCTGCGCGTGATCTACCGCAGGAATCGTTGCGCAGCTATGTCGATACCTTCTCGCCAGTCGTCAAAGCAGCGAAGGGCGATACGGCGCAGGTGGCACTGGATTCGGGTCTTGTGTCGGGACTTAAGACTGCCCAAGAAGTCGAGGCACGAGTGCTCGAGCTTGCGGCACGTACCAAGGACGGTGAGAGTTATCGCCGTATTGGTCTCGATGATTATTTGCGCGTCATTCGTGCGGAGGACAAAGTCTCCCGCCACTCCGATGCGCGTATCGCGGTACTCGTGGGCTCCGGTGAAATCGTCGATGGCGGTGGATCGGGTGGCATTATTTCGGGCGATGCGATGTCATCGCTCATCCGTCAGGCACGACTCGATGACGACATTAAGGCGCTGGTGTTGCGGATCGATAGCCCGGGTGGCAGCGTGATGGCCTCCGAGCAGATTTATCGGGAGTTGCAGGCATTTCGTGCGACGGATCGTCCGGTCATTGTGTCGATGGGTGATCTGGCTGCATCAGGCGGCTATTACATTGCGGCTCCGGCCAATGAAATCTGGGCGAGCCCCGCGACGATCACAGGTTCCATTGGTATCTTCGGACTGTTCCCCACTGCACCGAGAACATTCGACAAGTTGGGAATTGGCGTCGATGGGGTGGGCACGACGCCGCTCTCGGGTGAATTGCGACTGGATCGCCCCATCGGGCCAGCGGCTTCGATGTTGCTGCAGGCCACCATTGAGCGAGGCTACGAAGATTTTCTCAAACGCGTGATGGATGGTCGCGACATGGAGCGTGATGCCGTTGATGCGATTGCGCAAGGTCGCGTCTGGTCTGGACGTGATGCCAAGCGCTTGGGTCTCGTCGATAACTTGGGCTCTTTGGAGCAGGCGATTGAGGCGGCCGCACGGCGCGCGGAACTCGAGCCCGGTGAATACGAGCTCGATTATTTAGATCCCGATCTCAGCGTCGTGCAGCAATTACTGACTTCGTTAGAGGCGAAGGCGCGGGTCTGGGCGATTCGGGCTTTAGGTCTCGACTCGGCGAACTACGCGCAGTGGACGGCGATGGCGGCGTTCAGTCATGATTTGGGCCCACTACCCAAAGAAATTATGCGCTTTAATCGCCACGTCGTGCCGGGACGACTCT
>CAZSRB010000009.1:41777-46624 GCA_964609065.1 uncultured Acidibacter sp.
CCACTACCCAAAGAAATTATGCGCTTTAATCGCCACGTCGTGCCGGGACGACTCTACGCACACTGCTTCTGCGCACCATACTGAACCTTGGCCGATCAGTGCAGCAAGGCGGCGAGTTGACGTCGTGCTGCGCTGATCCGCTCGGGCTCATCCTGAATCATTTCGAAGGCTTGCAAGAGATCCTCGCGCCCATCGCCGCTCGCGTAACGGCGATTGCGTTGCGCTGCCGCCAAAAGTGTATCAATCCCCTCACCACGGCCATGCAGCAGTTGTCGGGCCGCGGCGACGCGGGCACTCTGAATCGCATCGGTTTCATCGGGCGATAGGGCAATGCGCGCAAAATAAGCAAAGGCATAGGCTTGCTTAATCGCCGACTCACTCTGTGCTGACACAGGCAACGATCGTAGGGCTTCTTCGGCGACGGCCGGTTGCCCCTGTAGCGCTATACACTGCGCCCACTCGGCGGTGATCTCGAAGTCGTCGGGGCTTTGCTCACGTAGTGCGCTGAGTTGCTCTGCGGCTATACTCAGATCGCCTCGTTGACGGGCGGCACGCGCGAGCTCTAATGGCCCCGCAGATTCTTTGGGTAAATGTTTGGCGACAAAGGCCTTCACGTAAGAGAGTGGTTGGGCGCCGACAAATTCGTCAATCACTTCGCCATTACGAAATAGTTTCACGGCTGGAATGCCACGAATCGAAAATTGTCCCGCTAGCGCCGGCTGCTCATCGGTATTGAGTTTTACGACTTTCACACCAGGTGTGGCGTCAGCGAGTTGCTGTAGTACGGGTGCGAGCATCCGACACGGACCGCACCAGGGAGCCCAAAAATCAACCAGCACCGGCGTCGAGTACGAGGCTTTCAGTACTTCTTGTTCAAAGTTTTCCTGCGTGACGTCGTGGACAGACATGAAAAAACCTCTTCGATCAGGCAAAATAAAAACTTGTTTCCCTGTAGGCCCTTAATTGGGATTTTGCAGCGCTTTTCAAGCGCTGCGTGTGTCAGGGGTCACATCATTATACGACTCGATCGATTGAGTTCACATGCTAAGGAGAGATCGATGCGACAAGAGTGCATTCGGCCGCATTTCCTTTTTTTGAGCACTCTAGCGATGATTTTGGGGAGTGCTGCGATCACGTCGATAGGGTTTGCCGAACCCTGGAGTGGAAAAGGCGAGCTTGGGTTTGTGTTGGCACGCGGTAATTCTGATGCCGATACCGTGAACACCAAACTTGAAATGTCGCGTCAAACAGACTCTTGGAAACATGGGTTTACCTTGGCGGCATTACGCGCGTCCAATGACGGTGAGCAGAATGCTGAGCGGTATGCCGCCACATGGCAGACCGACTTTCGATTTAGCCCCGAGAGCTACTGGTACAACGGAGCGCGTTACGAGGACGATCGCTTCAGTGGTTTTGACTACCAAGCGAGTCTTTCAACGGGTCTTGGGCATCGATTCGTGGATAACGAAGAACTTAAAATCTTTGGTCAAGCCGGCTTGGGTTATCGCCGCTTGGAAAATGCCCTGACGGCTGAAACGGATGACAGTGTCATTTTCTCTGGCGAGCTTCGCTATGAACAGCGCCTGACCGAGACGACACGATTGCGTAATAAATTGGTAGTCGAGGCCGGCGAAGCCAACACGTTTGCCACGAATGAGCTCGCGCTAGAGGTCAAGATCAATAGCCGCTTGTCATTGGCTGCGGGGTTAGGGGTGCGACACAACACCGATCCGCCCGTAGGACGCAAAAAAACCGATACGCTGACGACCGTGAATTTGGTTTACGGGTTCTAGGCTGACTTAGGTGATGAGGGCGAATGAGCCAGCGACGGGTCTCGCTTCGGTGAGTTTTCCGGTTACTATCGCGCCCGTGGCGAGCTCATGAGTGGGCAGTTGCGCACCCAAGTGCTGAGCGAGCTCCGAGAGTCCTGGGTTATGTCCCACCAATAAAATATGTCGTGGTGAATCAGCGTCCGCCGCGACGCCCCCCGTCGCGATGCCCTGAATGAGCGCGGTTAATGTCCCGAGGTCAGCAAGATAAAGGGGCGAGATGAGCTCGAGGCAGGCCGGTGGTAGGGCGAGTCCCTCAATCAGTGTCTCAGCGGTTTGCCGCGTACGCAGGGCGGGGCTTGAGAGCACTCGATCAGGCAGCATCACGCCGAGAGATTGCAGGCGATCGGCTGCCCAACGCGCTTGCTCAAAACCTCGTGGGGCGAGCCTTCGCTCGAAGTCGCCCGCGTCGGAGTGGGTTTCGGCGACACCATGACGCAGCAAAGACAGACGCATCGCCTTAGACCGCGAGTTCGATTCGTCCGTCACGCTCACGGACGGCGAATATTTTGATCGCCTCATAAGCAGGAGGCCCTAGCGGCTCGCCCGTTTTCAGACAAAAGCGTGCGCCATGTCGCGGGCAAACGACTACTCCGCAGGGCGTGTCGGCATCCTCCTCGAGTTCCGCATCCTCAAGGGGAGCATCATCATGCGTGCACCGGTCTTCATAGGCGTAAAGCTGCCCTCGGTAACGGGCAAGCATGATGTACTCGCCCTCGATCTCAAGCGAGAGCCGGCTGCCTTCGGTCACGGCCGAGGCGGCGGCAACGTCCACCCAACGACTCATTACATCATCCCGGTTTGAAGTCGCGCAGCTTCACTCATCATTGACTGATCCCAAGGCGGGTCAAAGACGAGCTCAACATCGGCTTCCGAGACGGTGGGGATGATTTCAATTTTTTCTTTGACATCCTGAACAAGTACATCACCCATCCCACAGCCGGGTGCCGTGAGGGTCATCTTCACAGCCACTCGGCGCTGTCCGTCTGTTTGTTCGTTGACCTCACACTCATAGATCAGACCGAGTTCCACAATATTGATGGGGATCTCTGGGTCATAGCAGCTTCGCATCTGTTGCCACGCGAGTTGACGAATATCTTCTACCGTTGCGCCCTCAGGCACCTCCGGCGGGATCAGGGCTTCCTTGCCAATGGCATCGGCATTCTCACCGGATAGCCGGTAGAGGTTACCCTCAATATAAAGCGTGAAACTGCCACCCAACGCTTGAGTGATAAAGCCTGATAGACCGGCCTTCAGTTCAATGGCATCGCCGGAGGGCACCATGACTGCGGGGGTATCGCGACTCAAAACGAACGCTTCATGTTGATGACTGCGCATGCAAAGTATCTCGTGTCGGTGATGCTATGGCCGGTAATACTAAACGGGTGTTTTTCGTAGGCGCAAAAGGCTTACGGGTTTACTCGGTAGTGACGCTCGCGGGGCTCGACTCACCCTCGGTTTGTAAGTGATCCAGCGCAGCCGCAAGCGTGTGCCAACAAAGGCTCGCGCATTTGACGCGCGCGGGATACTCCCGCACTCCTGCTAGGGCAGCCAGTTTGCCAAGTTCTTTCGGGATGGGTGCTTGCGTATCGGTGAGCGTGTGGTGAACGAGCTCGTGTAGCTGAGCGATCTGCGCCGGCGTCTTGCCTTTGACCGCCTCAGTCATTAACGACGCGGAGGCGGTCGAGATCGCACACCCTTTACCTTCGAAGCAGACCTCGCCGACCTCACCATCTTGCATACGCAGGGTGACGGTGAGCCGATCTCCGCAAAGGGGGTTATTGCCATCGGCTGAGCTATCGCAAGGGTCGAGGTGACCAAAGTTCCGCGGATGTTTGTTGTGATCGAGAATGACATCTCGGTAAAGCTCTTGCAGATCCATCAGCCAAACACCTCTCTCGCCCGCTCTAAGGCGCCGATTAATTGATCAATGTCCTCATCGCAGCTGTAGCATCCGAAGGAGGCGCGTGCTGTGGCTGGGACATCAAAAAACTCCATCACAGGCATCGCGCAATGATGGCCGGTGCGTACCGCCACACCCTCGCTATCGAGAATAGTGCCTAAGTCATGCGGGTGAATATCTTCCAGCGTAAAAGAAATCACGCCCGTTTTATGGGCGGCCTCACCGATGATCGTCAGCCCCTCGATACGCTGCAGCCGCGCCGTCGCGCGCTCGAGCAATTGATGTTCGTGATGTGCGACCGCTTCGATGCCAAGCGTCAGCAGGTAGTCGATGGCTGCTGCGAGGCCCACGGCACCTGAGATGTTGGGCGTGCCCGCTTCAAAGCGATAGGGCAAATCATTGTAGGTGGTCTTAGTGAAACTCACCGTCAGAATCATATCGCCGCCGCCCTGCCAGGGCGGTAGGGTTCGCAGGATCGCCTCACGCGCATAGAGCACGCCAATCCCTGTTGGACCATAAAGCTTGTGACCGGAGAACGCCAAGAAATCACAGTCGAGCGTCTGCACATCGAGACGTTGATGCGCCACCGCTTGAGCCGCATCCACTAACACTAAAGCGCCATACCGCCGTGCCGCAGCGATCAGCGTAGGCAGTGGCAACACGGTGCCCAGCGCGTTGGAGACCGCCGTGCAGGCGAGTAGTCGCGTGCGCGGTGAGAGCAGTTGCTCAAAGGCATCCATATCGAGCTCCCCACGGCGGGTGATGGGGATCACTTTCAGCCGTGCGCCCGTCCGTTCACAGAGCATTTGCCACGGAACAATATTCGCGTGATGCTCCATCCAAGTGATGAGGATTTCATCCCCTGGTTTCAGAGATTGACCCCAGGTGTTAGCGATCAAGTTGATCGCTTCGGTGGTACCGCGGGTGAAGATGATTTCGCGCTCGCTACGCGCATTCAAAAATTCACGTACTCGCTCGCGACTGCCCTCAAAGCGATCCGTGGCGCGCTGACTCAGTTGATACACCCCACGATGAATATTGGCGTGATGATGGCGCTCGTAATCGTTGACGGCTTCAATCACGCTGAGCGGCCGCTGCGAGGAGGCAGCGGTGTC